>JAGBPE010000007.1 GCA_017633495.1 Bacteroidales bacterium
GCCATAGCTCTCATGTATATGATCCACTGCCAACGATGCCAGAATGAAAAAGGCCGCCACAAAGACAATGATGATAAAGGTCAACATCATCAATCCGGCACTTAACAAAATCTGGTCTATGAATGTTCGTTTCACCTCGGTAAAATACGAAGAGGTCATCGCTGCCAATATGCCGTTGATGCATACAATAGTGAAATAGATACCAATAATGAACATGAACGACGACAACGTACCGTTCTGACGCATCACCACATCTGTAATGATGCCTGAAACTGCCGGCCACACGTATGGAGGAACGATAGATTCCAACATGGAAATCAAGGTGTTACGGAAATTTTCCCCAAGGAAAGCGATGGCGGAGAAAAGTGCAATAATCATAGGAATCACCGCCACGAAAATACGATAGGTGATGGCGGCAGCACGCTGGAAAACGACCCCCTTGCTCAACGATTGTCCGAAAAAACGCAACACATCATACAACGGCACCTTCTGCAAGCCCGGCAAAGTAATCTCTTTGGATTTTTTCACCCATTTGCCAAGACCCGGGATTCGCTCCATATCGTTACTCCACTGGCGAATCTTCAATTTTATATATCGAATCCAGCGTTTTATCATTGATTCGTTGAGTTAATGTATATGCGATTTATTGTACTTTAAATCAACGATTTAAGACTCATATCCAAACTATTGATATGATGTGTGAAAGCACCCACGGATATGAAATCGACCCCAGTGACCGCATAATCGTGCAACGTTTCACGCACGATGCCGCCGGAAGCTTCCGTCTCCACTTGGTGATTCACCATCTTCACGCCTTCGCGAATCTGATCCGGGGTGAAATTATCGAACATGATGCGCTGCACACCACCGTGTTTCAGCACCCGCGCCACATCGTCCAAACTGCGGGTTTCAATTTCAATATTCAACTGCAGGTTATTATCTTTCAGATACTGATTTGCTGCATCAATAGCCTTCTCTATACCACCTGCAAAATCAATATGGTTGTCTTTCAACATCATCATGTCATAAAGACCAAAGCGATGGTTCTGCGCTCCACCCACCGTCACAGCGTACTTCTCAAAGATACGCATGTTGGGTGTCGTTTTGCGGGTATCAAGTAACGTAACATTCGTATCTTTCACCAAATCAACGTATTCGCGCGTTGTAGTAGCGATGCCGCTCATACGCTGCATAAAGTTGAGCAGCGTACGTTCCGCTGTCAGCATGTTGCGCGACGAACCATGCAAGGTAAACGCAATATCGCCCTTGCGCACCTGCGTACCATCAGGAAGCAGCAGCTCCATCTGGATGCTGTCGTCCACCTGACGCAGCACCTCCCGCGCCACATCCACACCGGCAAGCACACCGTCTTGCTTGATGAGCAACTTCATATCGCCCTGCGCCTCAGCGGGAATACAGGAGAGCGAGGAGTGGTCACCGTTTCCGATATCTTCGCGTAACGTTAACGCTATCAGTTCTTTAACTTTGTCTGTTATCTTCATTTTTGCACAATTATTTCCGGGGTGAATATGGTATCGCTGTGATGCAGCGCACGGTCAACCAAATAGCAAGAGAGCTGCACCGTATCGTATGACGAAGTGGGATTGTTGATGTAGGTGAGAATGGAGAGCTTTCCCTCAATGGATTCCGGCACGTCGTTGCTGAGATGCGGCACGCGGGCGTGAAGCGGGGTCGGAAACTCCTGCAACACCCATTCTCCGTTCTGTTTTTCGTAAAAATTAATAAAAAGATTGTAGTAATAGGGAGAATCTACAGAAAAAACAGGGTTTTTGTCCGTTTCATCCAACCCGATATCCCCATCCCCATCATGGAAATAGAGCGTAAGGGTAGCCTGACTGTCATGGCCGGTACCGTTGTCCACCTTTTCCAGAGAGACAAACTCAATGTACGGAATCTTCGAGTACTTCTCCTCATGCCGGCAAGCAAAAAACAGCACCGAAACTGCCAGAAGGCAGAGCCCGAAGAGGATATTTCGCATGAAAAGTTTCATAACCCAATTGATTACAAGAGTGCAAAAATACGAAAAATTGGAGACGAACCGCTTATCTGAACTTCCGATGGTTCAGAAAACGGTTCTCCTTTTCAATCTCCACCATTCGTTCGATGGTTTCAGGCGAGAAAAATGATTCTGCCAATCTCTCCTCCAAATAGCTGATAGCCATATCGTTAATATGACACAAATCCTTTGCATAGAATCGGTAATCCCGCAAATCATCCATCAGATATTCGTATGCTGGGAAATAAAACGAATAGTCGTTGTCAACCAATTTTTCAATAGCCAACAATAGCGTCGCCTTGCTCAAAGCATTTTCGTGCGCACCGTCTCCCAGATGCCGCACCGGACTCACCGTGAAGATCACCTTCATGTCGGGACAGTTTTCCTTCAGCAAAGCCAACGTGCTATTCCACTGTGTCACAATCTTTTTCACGTCCAAACGCAAACGATCGAACTGATGATTCGGGATTTTGTGGCAATTGGAAACAATCAAATCGCGCGGGATGAACTTATAGCAAAACGCCGTGCCGAACGTAATGAACAGATAGCGGGTTTTGCGCAAAAATTCCGCACTCTGTTCCAGATTTGCGTCAATATTAGATTCGAAATCCTCGAAAATCTCCTTCGAAAAGCGTCCATGATGGGCAAAACTCACCCAAAGGTCACGATACTTGTAGAAATAGCGGTTTTTATCGAACGTATCGGGCTGAAGCATGAAACGCAAGGCCCTGTCGATAGAGATCGGGTTGAAGAGCACCCCAAACGGGTTGGAGCACGCCTCAAAACGGTGCGTGTCGAAATAGTGTCCCATATTGTCGGAAAAACAGGATCCGACCAGCATCACTGCATCGTTTTCCTGAATCTTAAATGGGTATTCCGGAGCGGGTATGATGGTTCTGAATTGCATATTCTATTATTTGGGTATCAATAATTTAGCGAATTTAAGGACTAATGTTTTGGTGCCGACAGTGTCGAATTGCACCACCGCGCGGGCATCGGGACCGGAGCCGGAGACATCCTGCACACGACCGAAGCCGAACTTGCTGTGATAGACGCGCACGCCGGGTTGTATCGACTCGGGCGCGGCCAGATCTCCGATTTGGTCTAGACGCACCTCCGTCTGGGTCTTCACCACAGGTCGGGGCGCAGGTGCTGCCGACTTAGGAGTTTCTCGTCTGCAACTACATGAGGATGAGCGCGTTTCGGAATTAAAACGAAACGCTCCCGTGGAAGGTTCCGAAGAACGCCCGAAAAGACCGCTGCCCTCAGAGGCTTTGTGAGTGACATTCAAAAAGCGGGCGGGAATCTCCTCCATGAAACGGCTGGCCTCGCAAGGACGTAATTGCCCATACTGGAAACGCCTCATCGCCATCGTGAGGAAAACCTGCTTGCGCGCACGCGTGAGCGCAACGTAGAACAACCGGCGCTCCTCCTCCATCTCGTGCCGCGAATCCAGACTCAGCGAAGAGGGGAAAAGGTTCTCCTCCATACCGGAAACAAACACATAATCAAACTCCAAACCTTTGGCAGAGTGGATAGTCATCAGCTTCACCACATTTTGCTCCTCAGCATCTTCACTCTTGTTCAAATCTCTCTCATCCAGCAACGAAACCGACTGCATATACTGGTCCAACGAAGGAAAATAGGTCTCCAACATCTCTCCAGTCTCCTCGTTGAGGATATTCTCGGGCTCGCGGTCAATAAAGCTTTGAATAGCGTTAAAGAGCTCCGTCACGTGGTCCACACGCTCCTTCTCTTCTATGTTCTCGTTCAAGGCCTGGGCAAATCCAGTCTTAGAGAAGATCTGCATACCCAGTTCGTAAGCATTCTTCGTCGTCAACTGAGCGGAGAAACCGCTGATGAGCGCTGCAAAATCGCGCATCTTAGCCATTGTAGGTCCATTTAAGCCCGTGTTGTAATTCTCGGGGTGTTCCAACACATCCCACATCTGTACGTGCGCTTCCTGCGCCGCTGCTGCAATCCTCGCCACCGAAGTGTCGCCAATACCACGCATCGGGAAATTGATAACCCGCCGCAGCGACTCCTCGTCGTAATGATTGATCACCAATCGGAAATAGGCCAACAAAGTCTTGATTTCCTTACGGTTATAGAAGGAAATACTACCGAAAATCTTGTACGGGATGTGTCGCTTCACCATCGCCTCCTCCAACGCACGCGACTGCGTGTTGGTACGATACAAAATGGCAAACTGACGGTTCTCGACATGCTCCCGCATCTGCGTCTCGAAAATCTTGTTGGCAATTTCGTTGGCCTCTTCTAAATCGGAAGAAGCACGAATCACCTCAATCTTCTGCCCTTCAGCGTTATCTGTCCACACCTCCTTAGGCATCCGGTCTTTGTTGTGACTGATGACCGCATTGGCCGCATTGACGATATTCTGCGTGGAACGATAGTTCTGTTCCAGCTTGAAAATGCGGGTAGCGGGATAATCTCTCTTGAAATTGAGGATGTTTTGGATGTCGGCACCACGGAATCCGTAAATACTCTGCGCATCATCGCCGACCACGCAAATATTCTGATTCAAAGCCGCCAAACGTTTGATAATCAGATACTGCGCGTAGTTCGTGTCCTGATACTCGTCAATCAGGATATAGTTAAAACGGTTCTGGTATTTGAAAAGTGCCTCAGGCGAATCGCGCAAAAGCACGTTCATAAAGTAGAGCAGATCGTCGAAATCCATGGCGTTGGCCTTGTGCAGACGATCGTTGTATTTGACGAAAATCTGCGAGATCATCGGCTTATTAGACATACGATCTGCCGCCTGAATGTCGGGGTTGTCGGCATATTCCTGCGCCGAAAGCAGACTCGATTTCGCCATGGAGATGCGGCTCAGGATAAAACCGGGCGTATATTGCTTCGGATCGAGTCCCATCTCTTTCACAATGCTCTTGATCAACGATTTGGCATCGTCGGTATCATATATCGTAATATTGTTGTTAAAACCTATTCTTTCGGCCTCTGCACGAAGAATTCTGTAGAAAACGGAGTGAAAAGTACCCATGGTGACCGCTTTGGCCAATTCCCCTCCAACCAGCTGAATGATACGTTCACGCATCTCTGCAGCAGCTTTATTGGTAAAAGTAAGCGCCAAAATGCGATATGGACTGATGTTTTTCACGGCCAACATATAGGCAATTCGGTAGGTGAGCACCCGAGTCTTGCCTGAACCGGCACCAGCCAACACCATAACAGGGCCATCCGTCTGGGAAACAGCCACCTGTTGTTGCTCGTTAAGCTCCGATAAGATCCTTTCTTCTTGCGTCATATTGTCTTAATTAGTTAAATGGTCGGTTTTTAAGATTTAATTGTTAATTTTTGATTACTAAAAAATTATTGTTAACATAATTTTTGAATGATAATTTTTGTATATTTGCACGTCGAAAGTATTGACGAATGGGCAGCTGGTAAGTCCCACCTATTTTTTACACATTATCATTATAGTCCCACCTAAAAATTATTTGGCAATTACTCATCAAAAATCCAGCTGCCCATTTTTCATCCTTAACGTTTAGCTTAAGCTTCCAGATGTTGGATAACTTCCTCCACCTGACGATACAGATCTTCAAAATCACCGTTGTTCATGAAGACGTAGTCGGCCATCTGCATGCATCGTCCGATGTTCTGATGATTCGGATCTGTGGAGGACATTTCACGCTCCTCGTTTTCGATAAAGGTCTCGTAAGAGATATGGTCGGTTTCGGAACCGCGCCCCACAATCCGCTCGTAACGGACTTTCGGATCGGCATCCACGCCAAAGAGCAGGAAATGGTCGTGCTGGCGCAATGATTCCACCTCTCCTGGTGTGCGAACGCTCTCTATAATGGCATTTTCTCCGTTTTCCGCAGCCTGCAGATAGAGCTGATCGGTAATATAAGAGGGCGAATGCTTGGCACGTAGATCGTTAGCCACAACGACGAACGTATCACGATTGAGCTCCATGCCTCTTCGATTGGCCTCTTCGATAAGATAACCGCGAACAGAGTAATGCTTGTATCCGTAATGCTCTCTCAGATAATCCACGATCGTGCCTTTTCCTGCGCCTAAAGTGCCTGTTATACCTATGATTTTCATGATGACATAATTAAGAAAAAAAAGGTGGCACACTGCTGCGCCACCTGATTATTAAAGGGTTATTACATTGCAGCTGAGATTTTAGCGGCGACATCGGCAAACTCCTCTGGGGTGAGTTTCACGCGCGGCGCCTTGAAATCCAAATCTCCCACTCCATTGATGGGAACAAGGTGAATGTGGTTATGTGGCACATCGATGCCAATCACCGCCACGCCTATGCGCTGACAAGGCAGCACCTTCTTCATGGCTGTTGCCACTTTCTTGGCAAACACCATCATATCGCCCAGCATTTTATCATCCAAATCAAAAATGTAATCATTCTGCAATTTTGTGATTACTAGGGTATGGCCTTTTGCCAACGGAGATATGTCCAAAAAAGCGAAGAAACGGTCGTCCTCGGCGATTTTATAGCAGGGAATCTCCCCTTTTACGATTTTAGTGAAAATGGTCTCTTCCATAATGTATAGATTTTAACGGGAAACGTCTAAAATTTGGAAATCCATCGTGCCTGCGGGCGCTTGAACCGTGACCACATCGCCTTTGGAATTGCCGATAAGCGCTTTGGCGATAGGGCTGGAAACAGATATCTTACCGCTCTTCAAATCGGATTCTGACTCAGGAACAATGGTATAAGTCATCTCTGCATTGTTTTTCATATTCTTAATCTTAACGATGGAATAGATCAACACTTTGGAGACATCGATTTTTGACTCATCCAGAACGCGAGCCTTAGCAATCAGGTTTTTAAGTTTGGCGATTTTCAGTTCGAGGAGCCCTTGCGCTTCCTTGGCGGCGTCATATTCGGCATTCTCCGAGAGGTCGCCCTTGTCACGTGCCTCGGCAATAGCTTGGGAAATCTTTGGACGTTCAACAGCTTCCAATTGGTTTAATTCACGCTTAAGAGCATCCAATCCCTCTTGGGAATAATACTTAACATCTTCCATAATTTGGTACTAATTTTACATAAAATAGAAGAGACTTATGCAGTCTCTTCTATTTCAGTTATACAATAAATAATTATACTACTACAAAGTGACCTTCACGCCCATGTAATGATTACCTCTCCACTTGTTGGTGAATCTATAACCATAGTCGAGATAAATTCTGGGACCGATAGTGTGTTTTTTACGCTCAGCGGTGAGTGGAATCACGACTGAAGCACCAACGGAAGGACCAGAGAAGAAGGTTTCGCTATTGAAAAGAATAGCGGCAGTTTCATTGATGTCGGATTGAGCACCCTTAGAGATGTTCTCAAGAGCATAACCGGCACGAACCATGAAGATGTTTCTGAAACCGTACTCCAAACCAAGTGAGAAAACGTCACGGGTGTAGGAGTTAGCGGTGAAAGCACCTGCGAAAGTGATTCTGTGCTCAGCATCATCGCGGGTAAGACCTTCGCCAGAAAGCTCATCGCGGCTCATTTCAGCATACTCACCACCGAAGAAGAGAAGGTCGTAAGAAACACCGATAGAGAGCAAGGACGGCATCTCAAACTCAGCGGAACGCATTTCGAGAGTTTGCTCGAACTGCTGGCTGGGGATTTGAGCACGGATAGAAAGACCGTCGCCCTTATAGCTCATCGGCAGACCAATGTTCTTCAAAGTGACACCGATTTTGAAGTTTTCAAACTTACCAGTCACGTATTGGACACCAGCATCAATGGCAAAACCAGTGGCTTTGGAGTCGGAAATACGTTCGTTGATAATCTTGATACTCACACCACCCTTGATGAAGTTGTTGAAAGACTTCGCATAGTGCAAGCCGATATAGGTCAATGAGGGGCTGAAAGTACCCAGACCGCCTTCGGGTTGTTCAGTAGTAGTAACCATGACATCACCGAAGCTCTGAGAGAAGAAAGAAACGGCAAGTACACCAAAATCTTTGTTCTTACCAAGTTTCTTAGCAACACCAAAAGCGTTCAGTGCAATATTAGCATTGGAACCAACGAGGTACTGCGTTCTGTTGAAGCTCAGCTCCATGTTACGAACACCAGTAAGTCCGGCCACATTCGTGAAAACTGACTCCAAACCACGCACTTCAGCAACGCCGGCACCGGCCAAACCTGTAGTACGCGCCCATGGATCTATCAAAAGATGAGATGCACCAGCTTGACCGGAACGGTCTCTGTTACCTGCAAATACTGTAGAAGTACTTGCAGATACGAGAGCGATAATTGTACAAATTATTAATGATTTATATAGATTTTTCATATTCACTGAATTTTTAGATTAATAATTTTAGAAACCATTCAAGTCAGTAGGACGCATATTACAGAAGAATTTCAAAGTACGCTCACCATAACCAGGAGCATCCACATGGATGATATAGACACCGCTGGCGATCGGAATATTGGCATGGTTCTTCAAATCCCATTCCACGAAGGAGGTAGCATCTGTACCGTGTGTAAGGGTTCTGATTAACGTGCCGTTCACAGTATAGATGGAGATTTTACAACTAGCCGGGAGGTTCACGATACGTACGTAGGTTTCCAAAGCACCATTCTCATAATTAGAGAATCCATAATACGGATTGGGAACGATGTTGATATCCTGAAGCATGTTATCAATGTCGGCCACTTGCTCAACCTTTTCAGGAGCAATGTTCTTAGTCGTGAACTGATACATCGGATAACCGTTGTTCTGGCTTGCATTAGCAGACTGAGAAGGATCATCGTACCAACGAGATGAATATCTCATATACGGACGAGCAACACGCAATTGGATGGTAGCCTCAGAAGACAACCAATCTTTTTCATACATTGCAGTCGGCATCGGAATGCTGGTCCACATCACATTGTTGAAGATTTCCATCTTTCTTGCCTTACGAGGAGTAGAGTTCAAGTTGCTTTCTGCAGCAACAGTTCTGAATTTCTCTCTCAGCCACTTGCCTTGGTCGTAAGGACCGCATTCATAATACGGATAGCTTGCGCCATCGCTGCCGGTAAACACATTACCATGGGTAACACCACCAGCAGACACTGTTTGATAAGAGTCGTTGTAGTTTCTCTGTCTATTGAGACGATAATAGGTGTTAGCCGTATTACCGGAGCTACCCACCACATAGACGTAGTGACGACCGCCGTTCAAAGGCTCGCCCATTTCCAAACCGTAATAATCGCGGAGACCGTTGAAAGTAGCGTAATTGATGGCCACAGGCTCACCATCTTGTAACACGAGGGTGTCAGCCTGATAATCTTTCAAGTAAGCATAAACATTCGTGGGGTTAAACAACATGTCATTACCATTATTCAAAGTATCTTCTGAATTTTCAGCAAACATGATGTTCAAGCGCTCACCAGTTTCAACGTTGATAGCATAACCCGGGAACCAACCCATACCAGTGGTACCGGAATTGTCAGGATTACCATCCTTGTCCACTGAAGGACAATTCTTGGGTTCGTGACGATAGTTGTGATAAACAGTACCATTGAACTCTTGGTCGATAAGCATGTCGCTACCTACTGCACCAGAACCAGCTTCCAAGACAACTGCACGTGTCCAGAGGCTCTTGTCAGGTGTAAGGACGATATCGACAGAGTAAAGGTTAGTCATCGTTTGGTTGTAACTAGCCATGTTCGGAATAGCAGCAAGAGCGGTAAAGTCATAATAACGGGTAGCAGGAGATGCAGTACCACTTACAACATCTTGTACGAGGAAGCAAGCCTTAGGACCACCATCGTAAGGAGATGACAGCACGTAAGGAGCCCAAGTACCATTGATCATGCCTTCATACTGTTGGTTAGGATCCATGAAACCACGAACCGGTTCAGTGTTGCCGTTACCATCAGGAGAATTAAAGAGGTTAAAGAAGTCCTCTGCACGCCACTTCATATAGTCGCACTCAGAACCTTCCTGAACAGAGTTACATTCCCACTTGTTAGCTGCTGTCTGTTGACCGGAACGAATCCAGTTAGCAGGATAATCACCTTCCAAATCTGTAAGACCACCCAGCCAAGGAATGTCTCCTGAATAAGTGATGTTGGAACCCACTGCATCGGGCTGTCCATATCTGGTATAATTTTGATAAGTATAGCCGCCATTATCATTAATGTAGGATTCCAAAGATTGGACATAAGTTTTATACTTAACATTCTTAATGGAAACGGAAATACCAAGATCCAAGAAGAGTTGTTCGTTGGTCATGCTGATAGGCATAGCAGAAACACTTGCACGCGTAGGCACAGTGTCACCATCAACGATAGTGAAGATACCATTGTCTATCAATTCTCTGTCAGAAACTTCATCAGAGATGACAAGTTGCCACAATGTGCTATCATTCACATCATTGCTGACGCTGTTCTCCATAAATTTGATGGTGTAATCCCAAGGTTTCACCTTTAACGGGTCAATAACCTGAATATTCAGAGGACCATAGTTGTTTTTGTATTGAATGTTATTATAAACATTGTTAGCCAAAACCAACTCACGGGATTCGTCAGTCATATCCAGATAGCTGCCACCATTACCTTGACCTTCGATACGGGTAATCATAGGCACATCGCCATATTGTGCATTTTGGATTGCCTCAACCGGTTTGTGCGGGATACCGACCGTAACCTTGATGTTTCTACGACCTGCCAGATAAGCAGCTTGTTGACCATCGAGATTGTCAGCGTCAAGGCTGAAATGTTTGTAATCATTGTAACCGTATGCAAGCACGAGGAAGTAGTACTCCTTATGATTGACCAGTTTCTTATTGGTACCGGTAGCGAATTTATCTTCCGTGATTCTTAAAGAGTGGAAAATGCCAAGGTCACTGCCGTTAACCATTTCAGTAGCAACAGAGGTACCGATAGCATCGTTGTAAATCCAGTTTACAATTTGGCCAACACCGTTTTGAATATCGCATTGTGCAACCAAGAGAGCTTTGTTAGCATCACCAAGGTCGGTAACACTGACGGAAGCGTTTGCCAATTGATAAATCTGATAACCTTCGAACTTGTAAGAACGATCCTCGACATCCAGTGTATCAATAACAACTTGAGGAACAGTGGAAACATTGACAATCGTGTCAGGTTGACCATCAGCAGTATACGTGAAAATCGAATCGGTTTGATTCACATAAATTGTGGTTTCCAAAGTTCTCGGGATCTGAGGATCAATTTCCGTATAAGTCTCGTGATAGTTGTTAGCATTAGGATTATTGTTAGAGAGATAAAGAATCAGCTCGTTCTCCAACTCACGGATAGTGACATCGGGAGCGTCAGGACCATCCAGAGTCTTGAAACAGTTTTCGAACAGAGACTGACACTTATCATCAGCACGTTTCAACAATTCCACAGAAGCTTGAGCACCACCTTGAGCAGCACGTGCCCAAGGAATACCGACGGTGATGTAGTTCACAGAACCCGGTTTCAAGGTGAAGGGACCTGCAGACTGCATGAAACGACGGTCGTAAGGAGCGTTACCTACATTGGCTTCAGTCCAACCATCAGCACCATATTGTGAAGCGATAGGATCAATACCCTTGGTACCCCAGTTACAAACATCGGTCAAAGCGGGGAACATGAAGTCACACTCAGGACCATTAGCACCGTTGGAAGTGTGTGCATTGGCACCATAACGCATCTTTGAGTTATCTCTCCAAATACCTTGCAACATGTTGTAGTACTCGAAAGCGATACGCGGGTCACCCGTGACACTGTTATCATTGTTGTGATAGACAAATCTTCTCATACCGAAACGCTCGTTATCGGTAATGCTATCACCGAAGTTCACACCGTTGATAGCCATTTGGTCGAGTTCGTATGCGCTATTGAGGAATTTGTCGCAGTATCCAATCTCAGAAGCACTGTCAGCATAGAATTTCGGGTTGTCACGACCATCGGCATCCATATAAGGTCCTTGGAAGAAGTCAACACCTACCGCAGGCGGTTGATCACCGTATGCCCAGTTTTGACCAGAACCATCAACGTTAGAACCGTTGTAGCAGTAACCCAAACCACGGGCCACATCACAACCCACATAGTCGTCGTATGCATAACCCAAATCGGGGTCAACCCACTGAGAGAAGTAGGTGTTAGTTAAAGTATAAGTAGAACGGTTGATAATCTCATATGAGTAGAACGTCATGTTGTTCAACTCATCATTGGTAGCAAAACCGAAGCACTGTCCACGAATTTCAAGACCAATAGGCTGACCTTGAGACTCGGTGTGAGCACCAGCGTTATCGTTGAAAATCCAGAACAAAGTCTCATCGCCCTTTAACACATGGTCAGCATAAATCATACCATTGGAATTATGCCAATCCGGACCGTAATAGAGCAAATCTTCAGGAGTTCTAGGCAAAGCGTGTTGAGCTGCCAAAGCAATATTGTCTTCCGTCCAAGGACAGAGGTCATTATTGACATCATAGTAAGGATAGTCACCGTTTTCAGGATCATAGACACCGTTTTCGTTCACATCCTTAAAAGGAGCGAGGTAGTAGGAGTAACCTTCGTCACCATGAGCAGGCCAGTTGGCGATGCTTGCGGGCATCACATAACCAGAGGTGCCTCGACCAGAGATATGCTGGTCAACCTCAGCACGCGTGATTTTGAAGTGTTTATCGAATTTAATACACATGGACTGTGTGGTACTGGCACCCGTAAGTTTCAGAGGACCAGTCCAGTAGTCATCACCGACTTGTCTGAAACGAACAGCAGCCAACTTCAACTGACCGTTGGAGTCACGACCACCGATCCACAATGCGGCGCAGAACATGGAAGTTTTGCCAGAGCCTTTCGGTACTTCATATTCGGCAACCTCCTTGAACCACATTGTACCACCCGTTTCGATATAGGCGCGTACATTGTTCACCGTCAACTCATTAGAGCTACTTGCAGGAAGACAGGTAGCAGATTCCGCCTTCGGTGAGGAAGAACTTCTAACCACTCCTTTAACTTTTTCGGCGCGCAATGACCCGGTCATCACGAACACCATAAGAAGTGTCAAGCAGAAAATTTGTTTAATATTTTTCATATATCTTATTATTTTTTTCTATTGATTAAAAGCCGAATTGAATACCTAAACTAGCGCGGAACGGACGACTGTAGTTATACGGGTTCTGGACTCTCATCTCATAGTAGTTAATGTAAGAAGGCACATAGATTTGAGAGTTGATCTGCTGTTGATAAGCAGCGGCTGACAGATAACCATCATCATCAGGGTTGCCAGTATAGTCATACACTGAAATAATGTTCTTGAAGTTGAAGAGGTTCTGGATATCCAAATAGACAGTCAGATAACCGATCTTAGCAGCTTTGGTCTTGCCATTCTCATCCTTCTTGTTCTTGTTGAAGTTGAACATGAAGGTCTTGTCGATACGCAAGTCAGCTTGATACTGCCACGGCATGTTAGAACCGTTGATCGTACCAGCAAGCGTAGAGTTCGTACCAGCCACGATAGTGGAGTAAGGAGTGCTGGAACGAGTGTAAGGAGTACCGGAAGCAGCGGAGAACAAGAGGGAGAAACCAGTGTTGGCCAACCATTCAATCTCCTTAACAGTCTCATTACCCTGTTCGTCAAGAACAACTTTCGTGGAAACAGGACCATTGTTGTCTTTGTAGTCTTGACCGCTCGTGAAACGATAGTCGAAGTTGACACCGATTCTGTGACGTTGGTCGAAGCTCAGGTTAGTCAGAGTTCTCAAGTTAGGTTGACCAGCTTGAATGATAGCCAACTGTGATTGGCTGCTGGAACCAGTACCTTTTGCGAACTGCAAGGTGTAGTTAGCAGACAGGGTAACGTTCTTGGTTCTGTTCATTCTGTAAGAGAAGGTGAAACCTTGAACAGTACCGAAGTCGATGTTCTGATAAGAATAATAAGTGTTCGGATATGCACCAGAGAAGCGGTAAGCTTGGATTTGGTTACGTTTCTCTGAATAGTAAGCACTGATACTGATAGCGGACTTAGCACCCACTTTCTGACGGAAACCGATTTCGTAGTCGATACTCTGTTGCGGTCTCATGTTGGGGTTGTTGATAATGTCGTTAGCAGAATTGCGCTTGGAGATGAACAGATAGTCCACCGGAGAAATCTGCAAGTTGGTAGGACGTGAAGTGATGATGTTATAGTGAGCGTAGAACAAAGAGTTGTCGTTCACAGGGAAAGAGAAGGAGATACGAGGCATCACAGACCATTGAGCTTTATAGTCAGTGAAAGCGCCGGCCTCCACCTTTGTGATGGAGTTCAGCTGGTCGATCTCGTTCTTGAGAATAGGTCCGTTCACGCTGAGTGAAAGTGCATCCTCAGGGTTAGTAACCTCTTCACCATTAGCATTGTACCAAGTGTCACCATTACGGTAACCTACGATGGAGGTATACATTTGGTTGTCACCAGCAATGTCAGCCTCGCTCAAATAGGTATCATTACCTTGATAGTAAACCACCCAGTTATCAGCGGCGTTGCTCACGAATTTGTCGCTAAGGCTGCTGTTGATTTTCTTCAAATCACCAACGGTGTATGCTTCACGGAACAAATACGGGTCTTTCAACACAGATTGGTTAGCGTCGAAACGGTCGACACGCAAACCAACGTTGAACAACAAGGTGTTGATGGCGAATTTATCTTGAATGTAGAAAGCCATGTAAATGGGCTCATAAGCACCGATGTTATAGGTCTTTTGACCATTCTCGACATTGTTGAAGAAGTCTTCAATCGTGGTTTTCTTGTTGTATTTCTTACCAGTGTAGTCATAACCATAGTAGCTAACCAAGGGGTTAGTACCAGAAGAGGTACCCAACAAGAGTTCCTCTGCAGAGAACATGCTGATGTCGAAAGTGTTAGGTGACATGTTGTCGATATCCAACCAGTCATCGCCATTAGGATCGAGACCGAGGTGCTCACGCAGGTTTCTGTCGAAAACAGATTGGTCGTCAAGGCTGATCAAACGGTTGTAGTCAACCCAAATGTTTTCACCATCATCAGTAAGGATCCAGTGATCTTTGTCCAACTCAGTAATGTGGGAGTTAGCCTCATTACGCATAAGGGTCCACAAAGTGATAGGAGCCAAACCGTAGCCACGGTATTTCAGTTTCTCGAAGTCATAACCGAACTTCAGCTCGTGCTTTTCGATGTTCATGGAGACGCTGGCCTTCAAGCCGATCTGATCCATAGTGGACTTGTTGTAACCACCCAGCACAGTACCAGGAGAATAGTACATGGAGTAAATCATGTCAGGGGAGTCACCGTTTCTCAAAGCACCGAAACGTTGATAAATGTCAAGGTCGTAAGGAAGACCCAAATAGTCATTGATTCTTTCCACCGGGAACTCTTCCAAGAAGTTCAAAGTGTATTGAGCAAGAATCGGGTTGACATTGTGTTTGGGGTTAATTTGGAAAGTAACCAAAGAGTCATACCAACCTTGGAACTCATTAGCACCATAAATAGTGAATTCTTCACCCGTAATAGAGTCTTTCAGGGTAAGTTCTGACTGATATTCATAACTCTTTTGCTTATAAGTAGTGAACTGACCCACATAACCATATTCGAAAATACGATCTTTGTGTTGAGCTGCGTATGACTCACTTCCAACATGGATGTAAGAAGCATTGAGTTCATAAGTCAAGTTCTTGAGGGTAGCGGTATCGTTCGTCACCACGCGGTGAGTAAAACGAGCATTCACACGAGAATTGCTGGAAGAAGAGATCGGGTTGTTAGCACCATCGAACAAAGCGTAGGTGGAACCCCAAGATTTTCCAATACCATATTCGTATGATCCGCTAAGAGTCAACTTCATATTGTGGCTTTTACCCAAGATGAAGTCGAGTTTGAGCTGTCCAAGGTAATCCCAAGAACCGGCATTCTTTCTCACGCGCTCTTTGTGGAAAGATTCGCTGGTGAGATAAGCTGCCTCCTGATAGAAGACACCGAATTCGCTTGCGCTGTAACGGAGCGGGTTGGCGATGATGGCATCAAGAGTCTCATCGTTGGCTACCCATGTACCGCCACGTGCAGGAGAACCGTCGTGGGTGTAGGAAACCTCACCGCTGAACAGGAAACCGATACGGGTCGGATCATTTCTTGTCTTTCCTTTCAACAGGGGACCGGTCAAAGAAACAGCTGCGAGGAAGTTGTTGTAACCATCGATCGAACCACGAAGCTCGACAGATCCGTTAAATTCCTTAGGAGCCTGTTTGGTAGTAATGACCGTGAAAGAGGTACCGTCACCATATTCGGCAGGCACACCACCTTGAATCAATTGAACTTCCTCAATGGATGACATGGAGACGCCTGTACCGCCACGGACACGCATACCATCGACGATGGTCTGCTGACCGTCGGAACGGTTACCACGGACACTGGTCATGGCACCGTCCACGGAAGAGACACCTTCCAAGTTAGCCAAAGCGCTCGTCACAGAACGACCGGGTGTTGTACGGACGTTATCACCTGACAAACGGTTGGCTGATGACGTGTTATCCTGAGAAAACACAGGAGGTTCGTAAATAATCACGACCTCTCCCACATCTGATGTGCAGTCGATTTCGAAATCGATAAACAAGACCTGGCCTGAAGGCACTTCGACATCCGTCTTTCTTTGTGACCTTTTACAAGTCATCTGTGCATCCGCCACCAGATCGTATTTTCCGGCTTCGACGTTGAACATCTGGTAATCACCATTCTGGTCAGCATTTGCGTAGTTCACCACGCGGTCACCCACCTTCAAGAAAACCTTAGTGAAGGCCAATCCGGCACCCGTTTGGTCCACTACTTTACCTTGAATTCGGCTGCTCTGTGAAAATGCCGCACCTGTAAAAAGGAGGATTACCCCTAAAGTTGCGAGTAATTTTTTAATCATAGCCACTAATTTATATTAAACATTAAACTATTATCCACTCTATAACAAGCTTGCAAAAATATAAAATTTATCAATACGGATAACGCTCAATTTGGATTTATTCAAAAAAAAATCAACACCAATATATTATACTATCATATATTATATATACAATATTTTATTTTTATCTCTGGCTAAAATAAAATTACCCTAAACACAAAAAAAATGCAGAAATACTGTCGTACCTCTGCATGAAAAACCTGGTGTAAACCGGCTATTAACTAAACACTCGCAACTTGTAGCCGTCATAGCGGGTGTAGTATTGGCGCAACGGCCACCGCGCCGGACCTGTAATCACCGAACCGTCCAAGATGTTGAACGTGGACCCGCACAACGAGTCTATCAGCATGATGCCGTTCGGATGCATCCAAATCCACGATTCGGGATTTTCCCAATCGAGAGAACAGGCGCGGTCGTAGGCGTAAAAGCTCCACTCGTCGAGACGAAACACCACGATACCAGCCACTCCGCCGGTGAAATACTCGTACCCGCCGTAAGTGTTAAGACGCCAATACATCGCCTCGTTAGGATAGATTGTGAAATCAACCTTCTTATAAGGGATAGTCTCGTGATAGGTAGTATCGCAAGAGAACAAAACCACCGACATCAACAAGATGGCGAAAACAATCTTTTTCATAAGATTAGAAAGCTTTGGTGACGGTCTTGACAGTCTTGCTCTTTATAGGTTTAATCGCTTCATTACCAAACGAATAGGTTATACCCACAATTGCGTTGATACCGAAGTTGTTGAAACCGTAATAGTTCGTAGCATACTGACAACCGATGTTGTTGATATTGGCAAATGCTGTGAACTGCTTGGAAATCAGGTACTCAAAACCGAGACCGAAGTTCAGCACCGGCTTCACGGTTTTGCTATCTCCCTCATTTCTCTTGATATCATTTTCGACATTATAAACCAGTGTCGCAGGGCCTACGGGATTACCGTATGCGTCTACGTTTTGTTTATATGTCGGTACCACCACCCAACGATCGAGACCCACCTTCGCATTTGCTGTGAAGATGAACTTGTTGTTCAGTATGTACTTACCCTCGAAACCGATCTCCCAACGCGGAATGTAGAGTGGTTTTCCGCCAGTGATATTATCGGAATTAAACCAATCGTACCCTTCGAGGAAGAAAAAGTCGTGGTAACGTCCTGTCAACGTCAGGTAGAGGTGGTTGATGGCCTCCCAACTCAGGTTGGCGGTCACATCCAACTCGGTACCCTTCTTTGCGTATACCACATCGAATTGGTTCTTCAGCAGACTGGTCGTATCAAGCAAGTAGAAGGGCAAGTCGCGACGGTAGGAGTAACGGGCCGCGATATGGTAGTTAAGTTTCTGGGTAATCTTGCCTTTGACGCCTCCGTAAATACTGAGCTGGCACTTAGTGAAACGCAAAGTGTCGAGATCCGGTTTCACGTAAGGGTTCTCATACAACAGATTCTTCAAAGAGGTGTACTCGCTCTTGCCATCCACACCCACATAGAGGTTCAGCACATTACGGATGAGACCCATCTGCAGTTCTGCCACGGGATAGATAGGACACTGAGTCTTATTGTATTGGTTGAGAATCGGAACTCCCAGTCCAACCACGAGATGATATTCACGGATGCTGAAACGCACAGTCGGCTTAAGCTCGAACATAACGCTGTTATTGGAACGACGTTTCAGCAGAGAGCCATCGGTTCCCATCGGAATGCTGTCGCTCCAAATGTTGTTGAAGTAATCCAACCCAATATCCAGCTGATAATGCTGATAACCAGAAATTTTCATAAATTTTGCATCATACGCCAACATGCCGTGCAAGCCCACTCCATGTTCAACATTTCGCCAATATGTACGCAGAAAATCATAATTGACCCGTACATCTTCTTTCAATCGTTTCTCCTCTTCCGAATAGTTGGAACGGAAACCGACCTCAGCGTGTACATGGTTGAAATTGTTTTTGATGCTGTCACGATACTCTTTGCTGTAATAATAATCAGGATTGGCATACAATTCAGGACGAACCCAATCAGTAGAATATCCGTAAAGGTTAGCCAACTCATGATTGTAACCGACAGAGGAATACAAAGTGTGATTCTTGAAAATCCGGTTGAAGAAGAGGTTCACGCGCGTATCGCTGGTAGGTGCGTAAGCGTACTTCTTCTGCTCCTTGCCAATCGGGGGAGCCCACGATGAGAAGTGGTGGAAGTTCAATCCGTAGGAGTACTTTTGGTTCTGGCAGTTGTGCATCGACAGTTCTGCCAGCGGAGTGATCGGGTAGCCGAATCCGAGCTTGATGTAGTTACGGTAGTAGCGCTCCTTGACCTCGGGATTGAGCTTGCCTACTTGCATATCGCCCGGTTCGAAATTCAGATCCGGCTTGTTCGGTGCAATGACGTAGTTGAACTCTACCTCTTCGCCCACCACTGTGTCTCTCAACACTGCCTGCTGGTTGATTTTGTTGGAATTGGTTAACTTCGGCACATACTTAATCAGCAATTGTGCCGAGTCCACCACCTGCGCCTGCAACAAACTAGCGCAAAACACCATAAAAACCAATATTGTTATCTTTTTCATCTCTCCAATTATCAATTATCCATTATCAATTAACAATTACTCATTATCAAGCGCATCGACTTCCGCGATTTTCTGTTTCGCCAACTTAACCAAATCCTCGCCGTCATAGTTGTCCACAATACTCTGGTAGGTGTGGCGTGCTTGGAAGTAGTTGCCTTTGGCCTTGTAGAGGTCGCCGTAGAGGATGAACGTGCGGGCGTACCAATATTCAGAAGAGTAGTCGCTGCCGAGGATGGCCTTGATTTGCGACTCACAATCGTTCAGGTTCTTGTCGTAGTTGAGTGCAATGTCAGCCAAATGGTAAGCAGCTTCGGCGCAAAGGTCGTTGCTGCCTTTCGGCATCAGCTGACTGTAATAGTTCTTGGCAGAAGCCACCTCGTTGAGTGCCATTGCGGAATTGCCGGCAATCAACAACGCCTCGGAAAGCAAATCCTGGTCGGGCTGATTGGAACGGATGATGTTTTCCGCACTTGTCAACGCCGAACGGTACTCTTTCAGGAAGTAAGCGCAACGCATAGCACCGTTATTGGCGTAAATCACCTCTTCCTCCGCCGTGGTGTTCTCCATCAGCTTGTTGAAATAGGTCAACGCCTTCGCATATTTTTTGTCATTATATAATATAGAAGCCGCCTTATGCAACGCGGTCACATTGAATTCCGTTTTGAAATTCTTGATAATCGCCTCATAATCAGCCAGTGCGTCATCATAACGTCTCATGCCATACTCACACTCGCCCTTGTAGAAATGAGCCTTGGCCACAAATGAACCATTCGGGAACTGGCGCAAGTAATCTTGACAAGCAGCGATAGAAGATTCGCAATCGCCACGGTTGTATTTGGTTTCAGCAGCCTTGAAAGCGATGGAGTCTTTGCGGTCGGCGGAGATGTTCATGTTCTTGGAACGCACATAATCGAAGAACTCGCTCGTATTGCCGTTTTCCGTGTAGATGGTCTCCAAGTTGGCGAGCGCATCCTTGGCCTCTTGCGAACCCGGGTAGGTCTCCACCACGTACTTGTAAGTCGAAATGGCCATCTGCGGATTGTCGCTGTTCAGGTAAGCCTGAGCCAAACGCGTGTGCGCTTGACGGATATACTGGCTCTTCGGATGGCTCTTAATGAAGGACTTATAAGCGGAAATAGCACTGGTGTAATCGTTTTGCGTATGATAAGTAACCGCCAAATCAAATTCCGCATCATCCTTGTAACTGGATGAAGGATAAGAATTTAACAATCGTTCCAAAGTTTGGATTTTCTTATTGTTGTTCTTTTGGTAGCCATAACATTTCGCCAATTGATAGACCGCATAGTCCGCGTTTGATTGTCCCAAACGTTCACATTGATCGTAATATCTGATGGCATTAGGCAAATCAAGTTGCATAAAATAGCAGTCTGCCAGACGTGCAGAAGCATCTGCTTGAATTTCAAGATCTTCTGAATTTTTAGTCTTATTCAAGTAGGTTTTGAAATGATTAGCGGCATCTCTATAACGTTTGAGCTTCAAAGCAGCATAACCAAGTGAATAATAGGAGTTTACGTAATATTCATTGGCAGAAGCCCTGTCTGCATTTTGGTAGGTTTGGAAAGAGTAGTAGGAATCCTTGAATTGTTCGTTGCGATACTGTGCTTCGGCCTTCCAATAGAGCGCATCAAGATGGGTTTTCTTATCGGAAGGTGCCGACAACGTCTTGCCTAACAAAGTGATAGCATCTTTATAGTTCTTGTTGTTAATCAATTCCAATGCGCGGTTGTAGGTACAGCGTTGATACGCCTTCAAGATAGCGGGGCTCTTCGTTTTCAACTTCTCGATAGAGCTGATAGCCGCCTGGTAGTTCTTGGTAGAGAGGTATATTCTCGACAGATAGTCGGCGGCCTCCTCGCTGTGCTGTGCATGCGGGTACTGATTGAGGTAGTCCTGCAACGCTTCGATGCCGTTGTTGAACGGACTAGTGGAGGTTTCGCACTGCAATTTAGCGTAGTTGAAGAGCGACTCCTCCTTAATAGTAGGATCGAAGTCGTATTTGGAAGCCTCTTTGAAACTCTGCGCCGCAAGAGTGCGCTGGTTGGTCTTCATGTAGCAGTCGGCAATGAGGAAGTAACACTGCTGGGTCATCGCATCAGGTTTATTGTCGTTGGCTGCGCGGGAAAAATCGGTGATAGCCTCATTGAATTTCTTCACGCGATAATCGGTGAAGCCCATCGCGAACCAATCGTTGCGGTCTAAGGTTATCAAATTGGTATTCTGCAATTTGGCAAACTGTTCAGCCGCCTCATCATATCGGTTCAGATTGTAGTAGGAAAGGGCGAGGCAACGCACCACTTGCGCCTGGTTTTTGTCCTTCGGCATATTGATTTCGGGCGCAACCTCCAACACTTTTTCATACTGCTCCTCCTTGAAATAGATCTGCGTCAGGAAGTAGGGAACCTCGTCTTTGAACTCGGGATTCTTGTTCAATGTCAGGAAATCCTCAAGTGCCACATCGTATTGCTCAGCCTGATAGGCCATATATGCGAGGAAATAGGCGCTGCGTTCTTTGTAGGGACCTTCCTCCTCGCGCGCCTTGCGGAACATCATCTTGGCATTGTCGTAATCCTCTGTCATGAAGTAGCAGTAACCTTTTTTGAAATGATACTCCTGCACATTTTCAGGCTGGATCTCCGATTCGTAAATTTCGTCAAACTGCGCAATGGCCTTCTTGTAATTCCTGCGGGAGAAATAGAAACGACCCAAATAGTAACGCGCCTCGGGCACGGAGGTGTGCACCGGATAGCGGTCGATGAAGGTCTGCAGCAGATAGCCGGCATCCTGATTGTCGAGCTTGGCAGCGCAAACTCCCTGATAGAAAAGCGAATTGGTCTTCAAGTCGTGCTGTTTGTCTTCGGTACTTTCATACACGTACTTGAAATATTGCTGCGCCGAGCCATACTTCTCCTTGTTGAACAAATCCACCGCAGTCTGGTACTCATACTGCGGTGATTTAAAGTTCTCCGTGCGCTGCGCGGAAGCAAATTGAATGGTGAAAAAACCTGTTATCAACAGTAACAGGGTCGTCTTGATTATCTTCATATAGTTCACTGATTATAACCTATTTTACAAACGAACAAAGATACAACTTTCAAAGTCGTCTTTTATTGTGGTAAAAATTACTTATAAACAGTCTATTTTTAATACTAAAGTCTTCCTTGAGCAGTCTCGAAGAGACAAAACGCACAGCGTGCAATTAACCCCATACAAGCGAAGCGCAGTGTGGGGATAGCACTAATATATGAATGGAAAAATCTTATAACGCTTCAATGATGTAAACTCCTCACCGAAGAACTGTGTGTATCTCTCATAGACCGCTTTGGAACGCGGCACGATATTGGCCAAGCTCCACAGCAAGAAGACAGCGCCCGGCACCGACCAAGTGAGGATGGCGAATCCGGCCCACTCCAAAATCTCACCGAAATAGTTGGCGGAGCTGATTTTACGGAACATCCAACCATGCGGAATGTAGTAATTGTTGTCCATCACATCCATACGCAAATTGCGTATGACACGATCGGAATACAAGTTAACGACCATTCCAAATAGGAAGAGCGCGGTGCCGAAGATAAATTGCGGCGACCAGAACCAGGAGATCGGATAAGCGTCGGCAGGTGAAAAGAAAAAGAGCCAGCCACCCTGCATGATGGCATTGAAGGTGTTGAACACCGCCCCTGAAATGATAATCGACAACGGCATCTTGCTCTGTCCCCTCATCAGCAGCGGAAAAATGAACGATCGCTGAAAATAATGGAACTCAAAGAAGATGAACATCACACATGTCACAATGTTGAAAGGCTTCACATTATTGGCTAACGAAATGAAATAGAGCACCAACATCGTGAAAAAGACGGGACATTCCATGATGAACCAACCCAAATTGCTGCGCACCGACACTCCCCAGCGGTTGTTGAAGGTCATGCCGTAGGCCGGGGTGACGAACTGCAACAAAATGAAAACCAGCACGCCGAGTACCGCCATAACAGGCAACAAATAATGGTAAAATTGGGCGAAAAGTTCCATATAAATGATTGATTATGAGAACGATTTTCCATCGAAGACCTTCTTTCGCTTCAGATAGTATAACTTCACTACCGATTCAGGGTAGCAATCCTGGAAAGCAAGCTTGGGTAAAGTGCTGCGCTTTGCCAAAAACTGTTTATAGGTACGCGCAACGGTGAAAATAGCTTTGTAAACCGCTGTAAAATCCCGGAAATGACCTTGTGCCAAGAAAGAAAACGCGGCAAGCTGGTCAAGGAAAAATCTCAGTATTAATGTTTTACGGATTCTGTCATCGGGCAGATTCTTGATAAGCAAATAGAGACTGTTGCGGAAATTGAGGAATGTTTTCTTGGGATTGTTTTTGGGCAAAGTACCGCCGCCAATGTGATAAACTACTGAAGCGGGATTCACTTTCACCTTATATCCGAGATTTTTGATGCGCCAGCAGAAGTCGATCTCCTCCATGTGGGCGAAAAAGTCGTCATCAAGACCCTCCATCGTGCGGTAGACATCGCTACGCACGAACATGGCAGCGCCGGTTGCCCAAAAGACATCTGCCTCGGTGTCATATTGGCCATGGTCTTTCTCCACATTACTGAAAACGCGCCCGCGACAGAACGGGTAGCCGTATTTGTCAATGTAGCCGCCGCTCGCACCGGCATATTCAAATTCATCACGATGGTAATACGAAAGCAGTTTAGGTTGCACAGCAGCAATCTTTTCATTGGCATCCATCTGTTCAATCACCGGTTCAATCCAGCCGTCAGTCACCTCAATGTCGGAATTCAGCAAGCAGTAGTATTTAGCCTCAACTCGTTGAAGCGCAAGGTTATAGCCACGCGCGAAACCTTCGTTTTGCTCATTCTGCAACAGTCGCACCTGCGGGAAATGCTCCTGCATGAAAGCGACGGAATCATCGGTGGAGGCGTTGTCGCACACTACCGCTTCCGCGTAATCAGGCAGCGTTTTCAGCAATATCGGCAGATACTGCTCCAAAAATTTCCTGCCGTTCCAGTTCAATATGACGACTGCTAATTTCAACATTTTCGAGTCTTTCATTAAAACTGCAAAGATACAAATTTAATTGATAATGGATAATTGATAATCACCTTGCATTTTTTAATATATTTGCCATCATTTTAAAATGGAATAAAACTATTATAACCTATTGATAATTATATGATTACCGAAAACAGAAATGTAGCCATCGCCTACGACTTCGATGGAACGTTGGCACCAGGCAACATGCAAGAGTACAACTTCATCCCCGACCTTAACATGGACAAAGGCCAGTTTTGGCAGGAAGCCAACGAAATGGCCAAACGGCACGACATGGACGAAGTGCTCGCCTACATGCATCTCATGCTGATCAAAGCGAAAGAGCAAAACCTTGATCTTCGGGAAAATACGTTCGAAAAATACGGTGAAAAAATCACATTTTTTGAAGGTGTGGAAACCTATTTCGACCGCATCAACGCATACGCTGCCGAACAAAACCTCCATTTGGAGCACTTCATCATCTCGTCCGGATTGCGCGAAATCGTGAAAGGCACCCGCATTGGCAAACACTTCAAAACCATCTATGCCTCTGGTTTTCAGTATGATGAGAACGGCATTGCCTGCTGGCCTGCGCTCGGCGTGAACTACACCAACAAGACGCAATTCCTCTTCCGTATCAACAAAGGCATCTACAATTCCTACGACAACACCCTGATTAACAAGTCGGTACCAGAAGACGAACGCGCCGTACCCTTCTCCAACTTCATCTACATCGGAGATGGAGAGACCGACGTGCCCGCCATGAAGATGGTCAACCTCTACGGCGGCACCACCATCGCCGTCTATAACCCGAAGTCCGTAGCCACGCCCACCCGTCCGGTGAGCGCCCGCGACAACTGCATCAAGCTCATCAAGCAAAAGCGCGCCGACTACATCGGTCCCGCCAATTATACCGAAAACAGCGAACTCGACATCATACTCAAAAAGGTCATCGACAAGATTGCGATGGAACAGGACCTGCTGAGTATCAAGTACAAAGAGCTGGGAATAGTTAGGAGTTAGCAGTTGGATTATTCGCGATAAACCCCAATAACATGAAACTATTTCCTTAAGCAGCCCCGTAGGGGCAAGAGCTTGGTAGCCAGGGGTAAGGCGTGAGGAACGAACGCCGCCACCCCTGGATGGAGAGCAGGGCAAGAGCTCGGTAGCCAAGGGTAAGCGAAGCGCAACCCCTAGATGATATGTAAAACCAAAACCATTATGATAAACCTATACGAAAAATACCAAAAATCCTCGTGCGTCTGCACCGACAGCCGCAATCTGACACCGAATTGCCTCTTCGTGTGTCTGAAAGGCGCCAATTTCGATGGTAACAAGTTCGCCGCCGAAGTGTTAGAGCAGGGCGCAGCGTATGTAATCACCGAAAACCTCGATTTGCAGGACAATCCCCGTGCCGTGGTGGTGGATGATGCGCTGAAAACGCTCCAACAGCTGGCCAACTACCACCGCCAGCAGCTGAAAATGCCCGTTATAGGCATTACGGGCACGAACGGCAAAACCACTACGAAAGAGTTGATAAATGCGGTGTTGTCAACCACTTACAAGACCACTTGCACGCAAGGCAACCTCAACAACCATATCGGGGTGCCGCTCACGCTGCTCTCTATCAAGCCCACCGACGAAATCGCCATTGTGGAGATGGGCGCGAACCATGTCGGGGAGATTGACGACCTATGCAAAATCGCAGAACCCACCTTCGGATTGATTACCAACATCGGAGTGGCACACATCGAAGGTTTCGGTTCCAAAGAGAATATTATCAAGACAAAAAAGGCTTTATATCAGCATGTTATCGCCAACAAAGGCACGCTGTTCGTAAACGAATGTGACGAAATTCTCCGTCAAGATTTGCACTACGACAATATTATCTTCTATGGCAAAGATGCAGAGAAACAAATTGTGTCGATGAATCCCTATTTGCGGATTCGCGTTGGAAATGTCGAGGTGGACACTCACTTAACGGGCAGCTACAACATCTGGAACTTCATGGCGGCGGCAGCAGTCGGTCGGCACTTCCACATTTCCGATGAGGTAATTGCCAAAGCATTAGGTGATTATGTTCCATCAAACCATCGTTCGCAGGTGGATCGCATCGGCAGCAACGTCATTATTTCCGACTACTACAACGCCAATCTGACCAGTATGACGGCAGCGTTGAAGAACTTGTCGCAGTTGGAGCATCCGCACAAGGTGGCCATTTTGGGTGATATGCGCGAATTGGGCGACCTCAGCGTGGAAGCGCACACTGAAATCGCACAATTGGCTGAAAATCTGCATATTGAAACCTACTTTGTAGGCGAAGAGTTTGGGAAAGTGGCTAAACAGAACGTTTTCGCAAATGCGGATGAAGCCAATGAGTACTTTGCCACACATCCATTGGAGAATGCGATGGTCCTGATTAAAGGTTCCAACAGTATGCGACTCAACAAGTTAACATCGATTCTGAACGCATGAAAAAGGTAAGTGAAGGCATCGGGGTAATGTCGGGCACCTCCTTGGACGGCATCGATTTAGCGTGGTGCCGTTTTGAGAAAGGGGACGATGGAAAGTGGAACTATCGCATCGAGAAAGCGACCAATGTTCCCTATTCCGATGCGTTCAAAACACGGTTGGCCAATGCTCCGTATCTTTCTGCGTTAGAGTACGTTAAGTTAAACAACGATGTGGCGGAAATCTTCGCGGAGGCCATCAACCGTTGGTTGGGGAATGGTCCGAAACCGGACTTCATCGCCTCGCACGGGCACACCGTTTTCCACCAGCCTGGCATCGGGCTGACCACGCAAATCGGCAACGGAGCGGTGATTGCGGCGCGAACGGAAATCCCTACGGTCTGCGATTTCCGCACCAAAGACGTAGCATTGGGCGGTCAGGGCGCACCGTTAGTGCCCATCGGCGACGAACTGCTTTTCGGCGACTACGACGCCTGTCTCAACTTGGGCGGCATCTCCAATATCTCCTATCGTTCTGGAAATAAGCGCATTGCTTACGACATTTCACCATGCAACATGGCCTTGAACGCTTTGGCCAACCGCGCCGGACTGCCTTACGACAAAGAGGGTCAGCTTGCCAAAGAGGGCAATATCATCCCCGAGCTGCTGCAAAAGCTGAACCATCTGGACTATTATTCCCAAAAACCGCCCAAATCTTTGGGAAAAGAGTGGTACGATGAGGTTTTCTCACCCGTTTTAGCATCTTTTTTGTTGGATTACAGCCTTGCCGATTTGTCTCGAACCGTTGTGGAACACATTGCCGTGCAAATCATCGCCAATGTGCCAGAAAACGCCAAAACCATGCTCATCACTGGCGGCGGCGCCCACCACACCTTCTTAATCCAACAAATTCAGCATCAGAGAGATACGTTAAAAGTTATCGTCCCAGATGATTTGATAGTCGATTACAAAGAGGCCTTGATTTTCGCGTTCTTGGGTTTGCTTCGTTTGGAAGGGGAGAACAATTGCCTGCGCAGTGTTACGGGTGCGAAGGAGGATTGTTGCGGCGGGTGTGTGTATCTGTAATACAATTGCCAGTGAATCAAATCAATACTAACAATTATGTCCGCTGAATCAAGAAAGTTTCCTGTAGAATCTGCCCCTCAGAAAACGTACAACTATAAGTTTGAAAGTCTTTTTGGATTTTCTTGGCTGGCTGCAGAGGTTTTCGGGGAAATTTTTTTAGGCATTATTTTAATATTTTGGGAATGGTCAACTGGAGGGCGTTTTGTTATTCTTTTCTTGATGATCTCCTTGCTAGTGCTTGGATTGCTGTTTCGCAAGCGGAGAAAACGCGGATTCATCACTATTGCTCCGGAAGGTCTTTCCTTTGGTGGCGCGTTGAATGTGAAAGATGGAATCAAAAGTGTTTTTAGTCAAGAAGACTTTAAAAAGGAAACGCATTTTGGCTGGGAGCAGATTCAGCACGTGGGTTTTACCCGGGATTTGATGAACCCATCGTTTTTGTTCGTGGAGTTGACCGATGGAGAGACGTATTATTTCCCTCTTTTCTTCTATTTTCAGAATGTTTATGTCATTATTGATAATCTCCGGAAGTTCACCGGATATTCCGGCTGCAAGGATTTAGGCCGCTACATTCCGTATGTGAAACAGCTTCGGTCGAAGGATACAAGTTCACGGGCCTAAAGGCACACTTATCGAGAATGCTGAAACGATTACTTTGTAAGTTTTCATAGTTGGCATCGAGTTTTTGGTGGAAGATTTCTCCGAAATGTTCAAGAGACATGTACCCATCGGGAATCACAGAGTCGTTTATGACAACTGGATTGTGGGAAATACCGTAAGTGGCAAGAGGTTCTTGCACTACAGAATGATTTTGCTTTTTTGTCTTCTAGGTTCCTTTTTTTCATAACATGAATAATATGCGGCAGAAATACAAAAAAATAACAGATGGATAAAACTTGTGAAATTTTTTTCAACGCACTGCAACCTTTCGAACTTTTTGTATCCTAATAGATGAGTTTCTTCAAAATAAAAAGCTCACTGTATGCGTTATGGAAAATCAAATTCAAACGTTTGTCGTAATATGAAAAACCGAATCGTTGTTTTTGTCAATCTGTTGACTGTCATTCTGTTGTGCGCAATTTCTTGTGGTGGTCAAAAAGCCAATGCGATTGGCAAGATCACCATGGATGAGATCCGCAGCACCGACCTGTCGCACCGGTTGTTCATGCCAGACACCATCCTGATAGAATCCGACGATGATTCCGGAGCGAAGGAAAATATCTTGAATGATATAGCCTTTGTACCACGCTGGTTCGAGCCGATTGGGTTTCGCAGCAACGTCTGCCAGCGTTTCTACATCCACTACGATTCTGTCTATCACAAAGGCAATGGCGTATATGGGGTGGAAGGGCGCACTCGCTATCGCGACACTATCCGACTTTTCTCTGGGACACTCACGCTAGATTCCCTATGGTTACATGAGGGTGATTGTCCAACGAAAAATGGTGAATTCGGCAGGTTATATGGCCACTACATGTATGAAGAAGATGAGTTTTCCGGCGGC
>JAGBPE010000080.1 GCA_017633495.1 Bacteroidales bacterium
TAATTGAAGAAAAATGAATCGATTCCCCAAAATTATCCTCCTGTCCTTTTTGCTCCTTATAGGTGTCGTAGGTTTAACCTATGTGGCAATTATGGCATACATACACTATGACGTATTCAGAAGAAATCCATCGTATGAGGAAACACGACAAAATTTCATAAAGAATGAACCATATTTTCAGGAAACCGAAAACTGTTTTCTGGAAATTGCCAACTGCTGCTTGTCGGATTCATCACAAGGAACTCTTCTTTTCAGCATTCTGGAATCGGATGACGAGTTTTTATTTCGTTTGTTCTTTTCGACGGAAAACGAGACAGAACTTGTGTTTCCGATAAAAAATTCAGACATTGAAATAAGCCAAGACCATAAGAAGATATTAAAATCAAGGGGAATTGATTATAAATTAGTGAAAGCACTCTACTCGAATCTGAAAAAAACAAATTGTCGTGCGATTACAAAATGCAATGGCAACCCAGACGTTCTGTATTATATGACATTTAAGATTCTTGATTATTGTGCAATTGATTACCTGTTTTATCTCCAGCCTATCGAAGAGGATTCTATACATGCGATTTCTAATTCTCCGCTCGGCCAACGGGTTACGATCTCTGTAAATAATTAATGTTGTCCATAGTTGTCCAAGTTGTCGTTTCCCCAAACAATCCCAATATGAACAAGCTCCGCATCCTGCTCATCCTTTTCCTCCAAGCGACTTTTGCCGTTTCGCTGAACGGGCAAAACGGTCCTTGCTTCCGTTTCGTTGACACGCTGTATCTGAAAGCGAACGTGTTGCACGTATGGCATGCCACCTGCGTCTGTCCATCCCTGAGTTGCGTGGTTCGTGACGACTCCGAAAAAGAGATCGCCCTCTCTTTGTTCAGCGGGGAATCGCATTTCCCGGAAGAGGCTATGCCGCCGCTGCTCATACACACACTTGCGGACAGACAGTTCGTCTTGATGCGGAATTATCTCGAAGACAGCCTCTCCAACCGGTTCACCTGGAAGCAGATCCGACATTCGTTGGAAGATGGAATACATATTGACACAACGGAGAAGATGGACCATTTCCGCGAGGAAGTGATCATGAAACGCGAGCATCCAGACCAACAGTTTTATGATTCCGTCCATGATGTCATGATAGAATGGCTTGACAGAATCTTGGAATTTTCCGAAGAGGAGCTAAGCTTTGGGGATTTACGCTTCGAAGGAAATGGGAAACTCAATCCGCGACCCTCTGACGACGCGCCTATTGACACCATAGTCTGCAACGGCGACACCTATTGTTTGAAGGAGTCCCCCTTCGAATCATGGGGAATCTTGGTGGAAGTACAAAATGAGTGCAACTTCTTCTATTACGACACGGCGGAAATGGATCTCCTGCAGCATCACAAATTCAAGAAGATCACAATATTCGTTCCTTTGAAGGAAAAAGAGCCAATGCAGGAGTAATCATTTTCTATAACAATTGTTGTCCTAGTTGTCCCAGTTGTCGTCAAATAAAAATCCACAGCGGTTGAACGGACAAAAATTGTATTTTTGCCCTCCATTTTTGGGAATCTGTAAACAAACATAGAATAGCTGAATGAAGAGAGTAATTTTCGGTTTAACCCTGGTGATAATAATGGTAAGTGGTTGTAAACAAGCAAAAAACGAGAATAATAGCGCGGTAATTTGCAAAGAGAACCGCGAAACGCCCGACTTCTCGAAGGGCGTGATGGATGAGAAAATCCTTTGGTATTTGGGACGGTTGGGCGACGTGCAAGTTTCGCCCGACGGCAAAACGCTGCTCTATGCAGTGACCTACTACGACTACCGCGTAAACAAAGGCAATACAGAACTTTACACCATGCCGGCTACGGGCGGCGAACCTACCCGTATCACCGTTTCTGAAGAGAATGAGATGCAACCGATTTGGCGTCCCGACGGCAAGAAAATCGCCTACCTGCGCTCCAACGACAAGGGGATGCAGATTTGGGAAGCCGATCCCGACGGCAAAAACGCCAAAGCCATCAGCAATGTGGACGGCGACATCAACGGCTTTAGCTATGCCCCTGATATGAAGCACATTTGCTATTTCCAGAATGTGCAACTGGAGCAGACCATCGCGGAACGTTACCCCGATCTTCCCGATGCGGATGCGATGATTTACGACGACCTCATGTACCGCCACTGGAACTATTGGGCTGATGGTTCCTACAGTCACCTCTTCGTGGCCGACTACCCTTCCATGGAGAATGCCGTGGATTTGCTGGAAGGAGAGAAGTTTCACTGTCCGAACCCTCCGTTCGGCGGCATCGAGGAGGTCTCGTGGCATCCTAATGGCAAACAGCTGGTCTATTGCTGTAAGAAGCTGACAGGCAAAGCGTTTGCGGAGAGTACCAACACCGACATCTACCTCTACAACCTCAACACGAAGACCACCCAAAATCTGACGGAATCCAACAAAGGTTACGACATGGACCCTGTGATTTCGCCCGACGGCAAGAAGATGGTGTGGTGGAATATGAAGACCGATGGTTTTGAATCGGAGAAGCACAGTTTGATGATTTACGACTTCCAAACGGGCACCGCGGAAGACTACAGCACCGATTTCGACCAAGACGCAACGGGGTTTGCATGGAGCGAAGACAGCAAGACGGTCTATTTTATCAGTTGCATTGCGGCCACGCATCATGTCTATAAGATGAACGTGGGAACGCGCATCATTGAGCAAGTCACCGATGGCGATTACGACTACAACACCGTGCAAGTGGATGGCAAGCAGCTGATTGTGACGCGCACCACGCACGCGGAGCCTTCCGAAATCTACGCAGTGCAACTCAACAACAAGACGGTAAAACAGCTCAGTTTCATCAACAAGGACGTTTTGGACAAGATTACGCCGGCCAAAACGGTGAAACGCTGGGTGAAAACCACCGATGGCAAGCAGATGCTCGTGTGGGTGATTTTGCCTCCGAATTTCGATTCCACGAAAAAATATCCTGCCCTACTCTATTGTCAGGGTGGTCCTCAATCCTCAGTGAGCCAGTTCTTCTCCTATCGTTGGAACTTCCAAATGATGGCGGCACACGACTACATCATCGTGGCGCCGAACCGCAGAGGTGTTCCCGGTTTCGGCAGCGAGTGGAACGATGAGATCAGCGGCGATTACGCTGGGCAAAACATGAAGGACTACTTCTCTGCCATCGATGATGTGGCGAAAGAGCCCTATGTGGACGAGAACCGATTGGGTTGTGTGGGCGCCAGTTACGGCGGATTCAGTGTCTATTGGCTGGCCGGTCACCACGAGAAGCGTTTCAAGGCCTTTATCGCGCACTGCGGCATGTTCAACTTGGAGAGTTGGTACGGTACCACCGAGGAGCTCTTCTTTGCCAACCACGACATTGAAGGACCCTATTGGCAGAAACCGATGCCGAACACCTACAACTTCTCACCACACAAGTTCGTGGGTCTTTGGGACACCCCGATTCTGGTTATCCACGGTGGCAAGGACTTCCGCATCCCTTACACCGAGGGCATGCAGGCCTTTGATGCCGCCCAGATGCAGGGCATCCCGAGCCGCTTCCTCTACTTCCCGGAGGAGTGCCATTTCGTGTCGAAACCACAGAACTCCATGTTGTGGCAGCGCGAATTCTTCCGTTGGCTTGACCAATGGCTAAAAAACAGTTAGTAGTTAGTAGTTGGCAATACGAATGAACCTGATAAATCGCATAAAGGAACTGAACGATCGTTTTCGCGAGAAGATCGGCTGGAAGATTTTGGACAGCTATCTTCTCAAGAAGATGTTGGGCACGGTGGTGTTCGCCATCACGCTGCTGATGGTCATCGTGGTGGTGTTCGACGTGTCGGAGAACATCCAGAAGTTCATGAGCCACAACATTCCCGCCAAAGAGGTGATTACCGGCTATTACTTCAACTTCATTCCCTACTTCATCAACCTCTTCATTCCGCTGTTCACCTTCATCAGCGTGATTTGGTTCACCTCTAAGCTCTCTTCCCGCAACGAAATCATCTCCATTTTCGACAACGGCATCAGTTTCAACCGGATGCTGGTACCTTACGTGACCGGCGCCGTGATCATCATGCTGGTATCGTTGATTATGGCCAACTTCATCGTCCCCAACACCAACCGGAAACTCAATGAATTCAAGTACCAATATTTTGGTCGTAGATACGTGGCATCCACCTATTTGCACATCAAGAACTCCAAAAACAGCTACGTTTTTGTGGAACGCTGGGACAAGGTGGAGGGAATTGGCTACAATTTCACCTACGAAGAGTTTGACAGCAGCGCTTTGAGAATGAAGATTTCGGCGCAGACGGCTGACTACAACGAAGAGACGCAGATGTGGCAACTGCATCAATACACGCGACGGGTTATCACCCCCGACAACGGGGAGTTGATTGTAAGAGGCGAGGAATTCGATACCGTGCTGAACATCCTGCCGCGAAATCTGTATCAAGATGCATTTGTCAGTGAGACCATGTCTTACACGGAATTGCGACAGTTCATCAAAGAGGAGAAGATGAGAGGTTCTTCCTTGTTAGCCAATTATCAGATTGAGCAACACAAACGTTTGGCAAACCCCGTGGGTATCCTGATTATGACGTTGTTAGGGGTGAGCGTATCGTGCCGGAAGTCCACCCGCGGTGTCGGCGTTCACGTCTTCATCGGGATGGGACTGGCCTTCTCGTTCATCTTCCTACAGCAGATCTCCACGGTGTTCTCGGTCTCCGGAGGTCTGCCCCCCATCCTTGGTACCTGGTTCCCGAATATCATCTTCCTGATTATCACGATTGTGATGCTGAAGATGACCCCGAAGTGATCGGTTAAAGGTTAAGGGTTAAAGAAAAAACTATTACGAACGAAGCTTAATATATTGAAACATAATTCCTTGAGCAGTCTCGAAGAGACGCACGAAGTGCAATTAACCCCACATGAGCGACGAAGGAGCGTAATGTGGGGCAAGCAGAAGCAAAAATAACAATATGAAAGAGACAACGATACAATTAACCGGAATGCGGTTCTACGCTTATCACGGCTGTTTCGAAGAGGAGCAGAAGATTGGCACGCATTTCCTTGTGGACGTGACCCTTACGTATGACGCGGAGGCGGCGGTTGCGGGCGACGATGTGGAGAAATCCGTGAACTATCTGCTGGTTTATAGGACCATACAGCGGGTAATGAACGAACCAAAGCACCTGATTGAGACGGTGGCCGACCATATCGTGCACGAAATCAAAAACGACTTCCCGCAGGTGCAGCATGTGACGGTGAAGTTGTGCAAACTCAACCCGCCGTTGGACAGTAAAACCGAGTATGTGGCGGTACAAATGGAAGGATAATGGCTAAAACGGACATCATACGGCAGCTTTCCGAGCATTTTCAACGGCAAAACATCCAAAACGTGGTGATTTTGACCGATGAAAACGTGGAGAAGCACTATTCCGATTATTTTTCGGAGTTGTCGGGCAGTGTTTCCTTAGACAAAATAGTGGTACCTGCCGGTGAAAGTTCGAAATCCATTGAAACGGCCATCCAAATCTGGCAATATCTCGCTGAAAAGCAATACGACAGAACCACTTTCCTGCTCAATTTCGGAGGTGGAATGGTTTGCGACCTTGGCGGTTTTGCAGCCTCCACCTACAAACGCGGCATCCGTTTCGCCAACTGTCCCTCGACATTGCTGGCTATGATAGATGCAGCTATTGGCGGCAAGACGGGAGTGGATCTGCAACATCTGAAAAATGCGGTCGGGACATTCTATTTTCCTGACACTCAACTCTCTGCTGACATCTCCTTACTGGAAACGCTTCCGAAACAAGAATTGCACAGTGGCTTTGGAGAGCTGGTGAAATACGCGCTCATCGGCTCTGCGGATATGTTCCAAGAGTTGTGCCAATCGGACGGTTTTCCTACTATTAAGACTGAGCACATCGACTTTTGCATCCGTTTTAAGCAGAATGTGGTTGAAAAAGATCCAAACGACCAAGGATTGCGGCACATTCTGAACTTCGGCCACACGTTCGGTCACGCCATTGAAAGCTACGGTGCGGAACAGGGCAACCCCATCGCGCACGGTCTCGCAGTGGCGCAAGGGCTCTACTACGAAAGCCTCCTCTCCGCAAAACTCGGCCACCTTCCGCAAGAGGAATGGCAACAAATCGCCACTTTCCTGA
>JAGBPE010000081.1 GCA_017633495.1 Bacteroidales bacterium
GATGCGGACGGAGACGGGCATCAATGGATGCACAGCAGCAATCCGCAAAGTGTCATTGACGCAGGCCACAACCAATCTGAAGGTGCTGTGGTCTCGTTGTCCAAAATTTCAAACACCCCCCTTACCCCGGACAACTGGTTAGTCTCACCCGCTATCACGCTTATCGGGAACAGCACGCTGACCTTCTGGAGACAGGTTGGCTGGATGTACTACGCCGAACACTATGGTGTATATATCTCAACCACCTCTGCCACAGACCCTTCGGCCTTCACCCTGCTGTATGAGGAGACACCGACACAATCGAGCGCATGGACGGAACGTACGGTCAGCTTGAGCGACTATACGGGCAGTACAGTCTATATTGCGTTCCGGCATTACAACTGCACAAACAAATTGGCCCTTGCTTTGGACGACATTGTGGTAACGAGCGAGGCGGTCTCCGCCATCATCACGGCAACCCCTAACACTCTCCACTTCCCGGAAACAGCTGTCGGACAAAGTTCTAATTCTCAGTCGGTCAACGTAGAAGCCTTCAACATCTCCAGCACTGTCACCGCTTCTGTGACAGCCCCGTTTGAGGTCTCCCTTGACGATTCCATCTTTGCAAACAACGTCACCCTCGCGCCGGGCGGCCAGGTGTTGTATGTACGCTACACCCCCACCACTGAAGGTTACGACAGCACGGTGATGACCATCACCGACGGCACTGTCTCCACCAACGTCACGCTCCTCGGCCACAGCATCGACTGCAACAACATCACGGTTCCTTACGAGAATAATTTCAACGACATTCCGGAATACACCATTCCTGGGTGCTGGTTGATTCTCAACCCCTATTATGGCGGTCCGACGGTCACAGACAACTACAGCAGTGACAATGTGATGATGTTCAAATGCAACCACGTCAGCGGCATCCCCTCTTACGCTGTAATGCCGCAGATGACCAGCGACCTAAGCAATCTGCAAATCTCTTTCACCACATTCCGCGAAAGCTACAGTTCCGGAACTTTCAGCGTGGGTTACATGACAAATCCAAACGACGGCAGCACTTTCGTACCCGTCTGGTCCACCGACGCCACGCAAATCGGCGACAACAATCCCCATTCCTACTTGGTGAGCTTCGAAAACGTGAACACAGACCCCTCCACTGACTATTACATCGCTTTCAAATATTTGTCCACCCATAGTTCTTACTGGTTCCTGGACGACGTTGTGGTCGAAAACATCCCCTCATGCGGTCCTCCCTCCGGTTTGGTGGCCACCATGGTGACGAGCACAGCCGCCACCCTCAGCTGGAACGGCAATGCCAACCTTTTCAATATTTACTATAAGGCGGCATCCGAAAGCACTTGGGAAATGATTCCGAACGTAACCCTTTCCTCGTCCGGATACACCATCCTGAACCTTCTCCCCACCACCACTTACCAATGGTACGTCGCCAGCCTTTGTGACGGCGACACCATCATCAGTCTGTCAACCGCCAGCTTCACCACCCCTTGCAACTCATTCAGCGTCCCGTTCACGGAGGATTTCGACGCCAGCAGCAGTCTGCCGTCCTGTTGGGCACGCTACAACGGTTGGGCCAGCGACATCTTCGCCGGCGGACAGCTTTTCAACGCCACCACTGGCTGGAACTTCACGAACACGTATGTTTTCGGTGCCAACCACGCGCGTGTGAACATCTACGGAAACACTTGCAACCGCTGGTTAGTGACCCCACCCATCGACCTGAGCGGGTTGACGAATCCGGCTTTGGTATTCGAACTTGCGCTCACCGCTTACAACAGCGCATCTCCCATTAGCAACACCTCGGCGCAGGCGGACGACAAGTTCATGGTGATCGTCTCCACCGACTATGGCGCCACCTGGAGTGCCGCAAATGCCACGGTGTGGAGCAACGACGGCACCGGCGACTATGTCTTCAACCAGATTTCCGCCACGGGTCAGGAGATCACCATCTCTTTGGCCGACTATGCGAATGAGACGGTGATGATTGCCTTCTACGCAGAATCGACCATCGACGGCAATGGCGACAACGACCTGCACATCGACAATGTGGTCGTTTCATACGCCACCACGTGCATCAAACCGACGAATCTGACCGTCAACGGCACCACCGCCACCTCCGCAAACCTCTCTTGGACAGAGAACGGTTCCGCCCTCAATTGGAACATCCAATACGGTCCTACCGGCTTCACCCTCGGCAGTGCCAATGCAACCGTCGTCCCTGCCAGCACCAATCCTTTCACTGTTGACAACCTCACCACCGGCACCAGCTATGATTTCTACGTGCAGTCCGACTGTGGCGCAGAGTCCAGCTACTGGGTAGGTCCTGTCACCGCCATCCCGGGCACCATGAACATGGCTGTCTCAGGCAACAGCACCGTAACCACCTGCTCGTTGGTCATTTATGACAACGGCGGCGCCACCGGCAACTACAGTGCAAACTGCAACTCCGAGCTTGTGATCTATCCTGAGACCGCAGGCAGCTATGTCGGGGTTTCCGGCAGCTACACGACCGAGAACAACAACGACTACCTCCGCATTTATGACGGCGTAGGTACCACTGGCACAATGCTCGGTCAATTCAGCGGTTCCGGCACTATCGCCAGCATTGTCTCCCCCTCAGGGCCTATGACAATTCGGTTCACCTCTGACAACAGCGTCCAACAAGCAGGTTTCGTTCTGAATGTAAGCTGCAGCAGCTGCGCACCGCCGGCAGGTCTGACCGTTGACAATATCACCCACAACCACGCTGAAATCTCCTGGAACGACAATGGTGCAGGCACTTGGCTGGTCGAGTATAAAACTGCAAACGCCACCACTTGGACCGAGCAACTGACCACCGACACCATGGTGATTCTCAACAACTTGGCAACCCTTACAAACTATATGGTGCGTGTCAGCTCCGCTTGCGGCGGCGGAGAATATTCCCTGCCGGCTGAAATCGCCTTCGCCACCACGATGGCAGCGGAAGCCCTTCCTTACAGCACCGACTTCAGTGCAACTTCCGACCAAAACTGGACGTTGCTCAACGGCAACCGTCCCAACTACTGGACCATCGGTTCGCTGGGCAATGAAAGTGCCCTCTTTATCACCAACAACGGCACCACCGCCAGCTATGCACCCAACGGTGCCTTCTCCGTTGTCTCTGCCGAAAAACTGTTTGCCATTGGCGAAACCGCTGAAATCAGCATCAGTTTCGACGTGAAAGTGGGCGGCGAAAGCACCTACGACTACCTGAAGGTCTTCTTCGCGCCCGCAGACGCAGAATTTCCGGCCAGCCATAGTTTCGTGAACTATTCCAACTATGATTACGGCACTAACTCCATTGTCTTCCCGACAAGTCTCAGTGCCTATCCTTATATGATCAACCTCACGGGCGACAGCGCCGTCCATGTGGAAGTCATTGTGCCTAACCCGAACAACAATCCCACGTCAACCTCCACGGGCAAGCTGGTCTTCTTGTGGAAGAACGACCAAAGCGACGGCTCAAATCCCGGTGCCATCATCTACAATGTCTCTTTGGAGGCCGTTACTTGTCCTGCACCCATCAATCTGGTTGTGAGCAACCTCACCACCACCAGCGCGGATGTCAGTTGGACCCCCACAGGCGATGAAAACGACTGGGTTCTGCAATACACTGAGGTCGGCAGTTCCAACTGGACAACCATCGATGTCAGCAATTTCCCGATATGCGCACTCGCCGGTTTGACTCCCGGCAGCACCTACGAAGTTTGCGTGCAGAGTTACTGCAGCTCGGACAACCAGTCAATATGGGTTTGCAGAGAATTCTCCACCTACTGCGAAACGGTGGTCGACTTCCCCTACACTGAAGATTTTGAAAACGGCGGCGTAATGGCCGATTGCTGGATGCAGGAGTATGTGCTCGGGGCGATAAACTGGACTGTTAACACCGGCAACCACAACCCCATCGCCGAAGCACACGGCGGCGCCTACAACGCTTACTTCTACCATGCTTCTCAGACCAACAACACCACGAAGCTGATCTCCCCGATCTTCGACCTCTCTAACCTCAGCGATGCCTACATCACCTACTGGTACACCAAGCAAGCTTGGGGCAACGACCAAGACTTCCTGACGGTCTACTACCGCACCTCTCCTTCGGCGCCATGGCAGCAATTGCAGATGTATACCACCTCAGTGGAAACTTGGACGAAGGACTCCCTGCTGCTGCCCAACCCGAGTGCGACCTACCAAATCGCGTTCGAAGGCCTTGCCAACTACGGAAACGGCATCACCTTGGATGACATTACTGTCAATGGAACCATCGACACCACGGTGGTTCCTGATCCGTGCGAAGTGCCGACCAACCTTCGTGAAACGGGCGAAATCATCGACAAAACAATCGGTTACCTCTTCGTGGAATGGGACGACAACGCAGGTGCCACACAATGGAATCTGCAATACAAGTTGGCCAGTGTGAATGAGTGGAACTCAGTGGTGGTAAGCGGAGCCCCGACCTACACCTTTGATAATTTGGAAGGCGATTCACTCTACAATCTTCGCGTGCAGGCCATCTGTGATGCAAACAATTTCAGCGATTGGTCCAACATCTTGACCGCCACAGCACAGTCTGTCGGCATTGACAACCACCTGCTCAACAGCGTCAACCTTTACCCGAACCCCGCCAACGACGTTGTCAATGTACAATGTACAATGAATAATGTACAAACTGTAGAGGTCATCGACGTGTATGGTAAGCTTATCAACACTTTGAACGTAACCGACAATCCGACGCAAATCAACGTCTCCAGACTGGCCGCCGGCCTCTATTTCGTGCGCGTGACCACACAGGAAGGTACGGTTACAAAATCATTTGTGAAACAATAGTTTAAGGTTTATTTTGTGGTCAACCTTAAACCTTAAACCCAAAAGGCCGTTGCCGGTAGGTGACGGCCTTTTTTTGTAAACGTGTAAATCAAAAAATTGTATCTTTGCCGTTTAAATTCCACGGCTATGGAAGAGGTAATTGAAAAATGTGTTTCACTGTTGAAGGAGGGCAAAGTGATTTTGTATCCCACTGATACAGTGTGGGGTATCGGATGCGATGCCACCTGCGAAGAGGCTTTGATGCGCATCTATCGCATCAAGCAGCGCAATGAAAAAAAGAGCATGATTATCCTGCTGGATTCGATGCAGCGGCTTCCTATGTATGTGCAAAAGATTCCCCTGATTGCGTGGGACCTGCTGTCTCACGTCACTCGCCCCACCACTTTCATCTACCCTGCCGCCTATAACCTGCCGCAGAAACTCATCCACGAGGACGGCACCATCGCCATCCGCATCGTGCAGCACGAGTTCTGCCGCCGACTGATCCGTGCCCTCGGCCACCCGCTTATCTCCACTTCCGCCAACATCGCCGGAGAGCCCACCCCGCAGACCTTCGACCAGATTTCCCAAGAGGTGGTTTCCCAGATGGACTACGTGGTGTCGCCCGACCTCGCCACCTCCATGGACTTCAAACCCTCGCGGGTCATCAAATTCCTCGACGACTATAACTTCACCATCATCCGCGACTGAACATGGAAAAGATTGCCGTATACGCCGGATCCTTCTGCCCCTTCACCAAAGGACATGAAGACATTGTGCGACAAGCACTTCCGCTCTTCGACAAGATCATCATCGCCATCGGACACAATATCAACAAGAAAGACACGTTCACTGTGGAAAAGCGCATGCAGTGGATTCAAAAGCTGTATGCCGGCTGCGCTAACGTAGAAGTCGTCGCTTACACCGGTCTGACGGTCGATTTCTGCCGCAAAGTGAACGCCCACCACCTCATACGTGGGGTGCGCAACGAGCAGGATTTCACCAACGAGCAGACTATGGCCGAAGTCAACCACCAGCTCAACCCCGACGTGGAGACGGTGCTCTTCCTCGCCTCGCCGCAGTGGCGGGTACTCTCCTCCTCCTTGGTTCGTGAACTCTGGTCGCTCGGCGCCGACTATTGCCCCTACCTCTCATACCCACTTCCTGAACGCCAACAATAAATGCACAAAAAGCTTCGCCATATCATCCTCGTGATTTGCCTGTGTGTGCTGTCAACCGCTCACGCGCAGACGCCCGTCACCATTACCGGCACCGCCACATTCGCTGCCGGAGAGGAGATACGGCTGCTGGTGTTCCACGACCTGCTGAACGGCATTGCAGAGGTTGCGACCACCGACATTATCGACAAACACGGGCATTTCACCCTGAAATACAACACCACCGACATCCAGCTGGCACAGCTCGCCATCCGCACCTCCAAAGCGGAATTCTTCATCGTACCCGCCAACAGCTACAACTTCACCATTAGTGTGGACACTGTTCTGTATCAGCTGATTAACCCTGAAAAATACGGCGGATTCCTCCAAATCGAGAACGCCAAAAAGGACACCAACGACCTGAACTTCAAAATCAACCGCTTCTCCAGCTACTTCAGCCGTGTTTCCAATGAATATGCCTACAAGATGATATACGGGTACGACTCCAGCATCTTCGACACCGTACGCGACATCATCGGCGAACACTTTAATTTCCAATACAATCCAACCAATTTCTATCAATCCTACGGCTATTACACCATGGGCGGCATCGACATGCTGCAATACAACAAAAAACCGGTGTTCCTGTATCAGAAATATTTCGACAACGACTACATTCTCTACAACAACCCGGCCTACATGTCGCTTTTCAACCAGTTTTACGAAGGCTACCTCTACTATTCGCCCTATATCAGCAAGGAGCTACTCGACCGAACCATCAACGAGAATCCCGACTACTTGACGCTCTTTAACGAAGCGGGTCGCGATCCGAAGCTGACCAACGCTCGTCTGCGTGAACTGGTGATTATCAAGAACTTGATTGAGTTTTTGGACAACGAAGAGTTCGACCGCGGCAATGTGCTCAAAGTGCTGGACTACATCCGTCAAACCTCCTCATTCGAGAAACATGTAGAGCTGATTAACAGCAAGTTAAAACAGATCCAGCAGCAGGAAAAAGCATTGGCAGAGGTCACTTTCCTCGACGAGAAAGGCCACAAAGTCCGCCTTAAACAATACGAGGGTCTGCCTGTCTATTTGCATATATTTCAGACAGACTGCATCAATTGTGTTAGGGAAATGATGATTATCAACGAATTACAGAAGAAATACGAAGGTCGGGTACAATTTTTGAGCTTGTGCGTCGATCCGGACAAGCGCACCTGCCAAGCCTTTGTGAAACAATACGGCAAGCAGTTCCC
>JAGBPE010000082.1 GCA_017633495.1 Bacteroidales bacterium
ACTGTATTACAACTACAAAGATATGAATGATACGGTGAAGTGCGGTGAAATTCTGGCTAAAGCTCAGAAAGTCTTTGGGGAAGATCCTGAAAAGTTATCTGTTCTTTATGCTTCGACGATGGACTACTATTCTATGATTGGTGACCAGGAAAAATTGTTGGCAACTTGCGATAAAGCCATCGCCTCTGGTAACCCTGAGATGATTTCCCGCTGCGCAACCTATCTCTCCAATGCCAAACAATATGCAAAAGCTGAGCAGATTCTGAGAGACGCGCTTGCAAAAACTCCCAATAACTTTGACCTGCTCAAGCAAATGGCTTACCGTTATGCACTGGAGTATTACGACTTGATGGATCAACGTAAGGCCGCTATGGATAGCCGTAGATATGACGAGGCCAACAAGATCTACCAAGGTCCTGAGCGTAAAGCTGCCATGGAGAACGCTCACGAATGGGCTCAGAAGGCATACGATCAGAATTCAGATGATTTGGACAACAACTTGATTTTGCGTGAAATGAAGACACTGTTGCAACTTGAAGTTCCGCAGGAGTTGAATGACAAAATCAACGCTCGTATTCAGAAATAATTTTAGATAAAACTACTGATAGTCCCCTTCACTGATGTGAGGGGGATTTTTTTGCAATCATATTTTATGTATTTTTGCGGCAGGAAGAGTGTAGGGATTGGAATTACCGAATTGGATAATGTAGTTCTAAAATGTTAAGAAACAGATTATTGATATTGGCATGCCTGTTGGGAATGATAATCGGTGCAACGGCGCAGGAGCAAGAGAAGAACCCGCTTTCCCGCTTTTATGGCGGCGTAAGAGTGGGTTTTACGGCATCGCAGATTTCGGGGGATGACCTCTCTGGCTTCCATAAAGTGGGGGCGCATGCGGGACTCTTCGTCAATCACGCTATCCACCCGTCCGGGAAGCTAAAATTGCAACTGGAGCTCGACTTCACCATGAAGGGTAGCCATTCATATACCCCTAAGAATCAGCCTTCTTACAATTTTTATTCGCTGACACTCGGTTATGTGGAGATGCCGGTAATGGTTGTTTGGACCGCAGGAAAATGGACTTTGTGGGGGAAACCGTTCCAGTTTGAGCTGGAAATCGGACCAGCGTTTGGGGTGAATGTCTTCAGTCGCGAGCGCGAAGCCAACGGACTCATTGTGGGACGACCGCCGTTCCGCTGGTACGAAGTTTCAGGAATCGCCGGCATTTCGCTGATGGTGGCGGATCACCACAGCATCAATTTCCGCTATGAAAACTCTATCGTGCCGGTACGTATTCCCACATGGGTGTACGGCCGCGTGGTCATGAAACAGTTTAATTCCTTGATGACCTTTAGTTATTGCTATCAATTTTGAAAGTCTCTTCGCTGTCCCAGTAGGCGCGGATGTTGATGTTTTGAGGGAAGGCGAACATCTTTTCGGGTTGGCGTTTCTGGCTGTAGTCGCCGGGATCCCATCTGCCGTTTCCATTTTCATCGCAAAAGACGCTCACTCGGTAAGTGTCAGGATTTAAGAATGGATAGGTGATTGTTTCTGAGGAAGTTAAGATATCCTCTTGCAAGATTTTATCTTTAAGCCATAAAGTGGCGACGTAAGCTTTTCCGTCATTGGGAAGCTCATAGTTCATAATCAGCGTGCCGTAATCTTTGATGGATTTGGTCGAGAATTTCGTGGTCAGCGTGTCGTTGGTGAGGCCGTTGTATCCGTAAAAGATAGAATCCGGAATCATGACGGTGTAGCTTTTCTTCTCGGTAACATTCATTGGGATAGGTAGTTGCAAAACAAACGAATCGGGGACTGCAACTCGGAGTTCGAAAGTGTCTTTTTTGTCTTGTTGCTGCGAGTAGACCCAAATGCTGAACGAATCTGTGGGGCGGATGGGGTAGGGGAACTGCAGCGTAAGGGGTTTGTGGTACTCGCCGGCGTTAGCAAAGCTTACGAGGAGTCTCTTCGTCGGTGCCGTTTTTCCGCGTCCCAAGTTTTGCTTCTCCTTGAACGGCGTAAGTGTCACGGTGTCAATGTGATTGTCGGTAGTCAGAATGTAGATGGCCGTGTCGGTCAGAGGCGTTTTGAAGTACCAGGTGACCGTATCGCGGGTGGGGTTGATCACCTCGAAGTAGTCGTGTTCGGCGCCCATTGGTTTTGCGGAGAAATCAATCATTCGGACCTTATAGGGGAACTTGTAGATTCCGGCGGCGGGATTTTCGTATCGGGAGAGCTTCTGTGCGGTGTCGGCGGCGGTGAAGGTGTAGAGGGTCAGCATCGGCAGTTCGGCTTGCAGGGAGTCGGCAACGCTGTCGGGCAGGGCGCGGAAGGAGGTGACACTCTCCTCCAGAAAGGCGATCTCCTCATTAGGTAAATCGTAACGGAAGTTGGAGTTGATATCCTTGATGGCGAAGATCTTGTAGTCTCCCTGTGTGATATTCTTCAGCAGGAAACTGCCGTCGGAGAGCGTTTTGGTAACGTAATTGGGCAGGGTGGTGAGCGGCAGGGAGTCGTCGTTGCCTTTGTAGAGCAGCACGTAGAAGTCTTTGACGGGAGTCAACGTTTTGGCGTCCAAAAGGTTGCCGCGGATCATGTAGTTGTCGAGACTGTCGCCGGTGGAGAAACTATAGTGGAAATAGTTCAATGGATTCCCTTCGTGATAATCTTTGATGCAGTCAGAGAAGACCATATTGTAGGTCGTGTTCTCGCGCAATGTGTCTTTGAACTTGATAACCAATGCTTTACCTTTGACAGAGAAGTCGGGCGCCTTCGACATCGGCGGGGAGATCAGCACGTTCTCGGTAGGGTTGTTCAGAGTGATATACTCGTCAAAATGGAGTTTGATCTGTTGTTTGCTGTCGAAATGCACAGTGCCGTCTGCGGGCTCCGTCTTCAGCACTTTGGGAGCAGTGCTATCCTTCGGACCGCCTGTGGGCGTCGCTATTTTTGCGCATCCTGCGAGAAGTGCGGCTGCGAATATCAAGATGGGAAGTAAATGTTTGTACATTATGGTCTAAAATGGAATGAAGCCAATGCCAAGTTTGATTCCGGCCCAGTAGGCGCCGAGGATGCGGGCGCGAGCGTAGTCGTCGTAGTGCAAGGTAGACTCTTCGTAGTAGATGTCCATATTATTTTTCATCTTGGCACCAAGCACCGAGTAGCCGCCGAAAGTGGTTCCGATGCTTGCGCCCAATGTGAGTTTAAGGCGGTTGAGCAAGATGAGATCGTAGCCGTATTCAAATTTGAAACCAAAGAGGTTGCCTTTGTTTTCGATAATCTCTTCATAAGGCTCTTGCGTGCCTTGAATGATGCCCATGAGGAGGCCATCGGTATTCATTTTATAATGGTAAAAATAGCCGTCGAAAACGAATTTGAGATAGTGACCCAGGGGCGCAAAACGGTCGCCGACATATTGCTTATAATAGACGTTGAAACCGTGTGCGATGATATTGCCATAGAGCTCGGCTTCGCGCCAATCGGTGGAACCGTAGTATTGATATCCGATACGAAGGCGGTTGTCACTGCCCTTGAACGGCGAGTTGTAGTAGTTGTAGCCCACTCCTATGGTGCCTTTTTTCCAGACCATCAGCTCGAGGTTGGGCGAGAGGAAGTAGTTGACACCGAGATAGCGTTGTGCCGCTTCGCCGATGTCCCATCCGGAACTCACAGGGTTGGGGTTGAACCAGGCGGGTGAGAAGTAACCCTCCATGTTCAGGATGACATGGTTGCCTAAAAAGTTGTACATCTGGGCGTTGACAGAGGTCATCCAAGTGAAGAAAACAACGAGAATTATGGTGATTTTTTTCATAAAGCCGAATTTTTGGAGTTTAAGGTTTAGGGTTTAAGGTTAGTTTTTGCGTCTCACGTACTGTTCTAGTTTCTGATAAACGTAACCGTTGATATATGCTTTGCCCATCACTTCCGATTTGCTGTAGCGGCCGGAAGCTTCGGTTTTGCCGTCCACCACGTCGATGATGCGGAAGTCCACGTCCACGTCGTGGGTGCGGAGGCTCAACGTGCCCACCACGACGGGGAGGGTGTAGGGGAAGGCGGGAATCAGCCATGGCAGATAGATTTTGCTGGGGAAGAAGGCGCGGCCAGGAGCGTAGGTCACGTGCACGAAGCAGAGCTTACGGCTGCCCAAATCGGCGGCGATTTCATCGAGGTACTCGGAGGTGTGGTAACGCATTTCTAGACCGCCGGCGTTGGTGAAATCGTCGTTCCAGCGGCGCATCTTCATGAAGTTGTTGTAGGCGTCGGTTTCCGGCTTGGCGAAGTCCATGGAGAGGGTCACAGGGGTGATTTTGTGGCGTTTGAGGGCACGACACATCAGTTTCTGCAACTGTTCGGCATTGCGCCTGTTGGCCTCCCGACTCTTAATGCGACCATTATTGTCGTAGATGAGATAAATCGGAGTGGCGATGATGACCGAGTTCTCGTTGCCGATATGGGCGTCGGAAACCGACTCCAAAACGGCTTGCATCTCGGCATTCACCACTGCATCGTTCACCCAAGCTTTGAAGAGCGAATCGCTGTGGATGTCCACTAGCATGTAGTTGACCGTCTTGAATTTAGGATCCGGCAGCACCTTGATGTTCATGTTCTGTTGCTTGATGCGGTCATATTTGGAACTCTTCTGCTGGGTGGTGTCGCCGCCCGTCTGTGCAATCTCTTCCAGCGAAGTACCCTGCGGGTAGTCGCAGAAGTCGATAAATCGCATCTTGTTCTTCACAAAGATGTCGGAGATGAGGTCTTTGGCGATGCTTTGCAGGTATTCGTCCTCGGGAGCAGACTGCAGTGCTGCCCATGCCTTGCGGAGCGCCAGTACGGCATATTCGTTGCGGTTCATCTTGGAAAGCAGGTAGTTAACCTGTTGCTGTTCGCCCTCCACATCGCGGTAGGACTCCATAAATGTACTGGTCTGACCGGAAGCTTTGTGCTTAGCGGCACCATAGTAGGCCGTTGCTTTTGCGCGCTGCAGATAGGCGTTGTTAGGGAAGGTTTGCTCCATTACATAGATATTGTAGATGGCCTTGTCGTAGTCGTGGTTGATCAGGAACTGATCGATGCAGGCGAAACGGGCGACGTTGCGCAGGCGGGTGAATTGCTCTTCTGGCTGCACGAACGTTTTGCGGCCAGCGTTGGAGAGATTGTTAACCAGCCCTTTGGCGATGGTGCGTCGCTTCTCCACGTTGGGGTGGGTGAGCAGCGTGTCGATGATGTTCGAGCGGTCGGGAATATTGGCGACCGTCTTCAGGAAATAGTTGTCGGGGAATTGGTAGAAGTTGGTCTCCACCTCGGAACGTTGGAACGGGATTTCGTTGAACGGCAGGTCGGAGTAGAGCAGCACGTCGAAGAGGCCGTCGAGGATTTCGTAGCTGTAGGGCGAGTCTTTGTAGTAGGTGGTCAGTCCGACACGGTCGGCGGCAAACTCCTGCTCGCGGGAAAACTGGTGGTAGCGCATGTAGCGGCTCACAGCGTCGTTGTTCTTCCCCTTCGTGTTGTAATCGCGGGTGTGGTGCTCGCTGTAGTGGGCGATTTCATGCGCTAGCACGAAAGCGAGCTCCGCCTCGTTTGTCACCTGCGCCAGCATCCCCATGGTCACCAAAACGGTGCCGTCGGGAAGAGAATAGGCGTTCACAATGGACGACTGCAGGACGTAGATGTGGATCTCCTGCTGCAGCTGCGGGTAGTTGACCAGCAGCTGCTCCTTGATGTTGTCCAGATACTGGTTCATCTCGGTACCGTAGATGATTCTGCCGTATTGGAGCATCGATACCAGGAACGGACTGTAGGTTTTAGCCGACTTCGGGGTATTGGCGGCGTTTCTCAGGTCGGCAGGGAAGTTCCCCTGCGACTCAATTGGCGCGTAGTTGTTGACCGAAAGCTGCGGCTGCGCAAAGGCGGTCATACACACGAGCAACAGGATGCTTGCAAAGAGTTTTTTCATATTGAGGTGGTTCTGTAGGGACGTATCGCATACGTCCACGGGTTATACATCTATGATACAAAAATGTGGAAAGGTTGCAGTTTGTTGAAAAATTTTAGAATTGGTGTTTCAGTTTGGAAACGGCGCCGTACATGCCGCTGCTGTTGTAGATCAGCAGACCGTCTTCATCGATGGCTAACGGTCTGTAGATGACCGTTTTGTAGTTTTGGTAGTTGATGAACATGACAGGGTCCGAGATGCGGTGGTCGCCATCGATGGTGCAATACAGACCGCATTTTTTCTTATAGTTGGTGTTGGTAAGATCGAATGGTTGACCCGTTTTGCCCGTGTGGTTGGCGAGATTGTCGTTGTAGAAAATGTACAGTTGGTCGTTGTGCATGATGATGGTGTAACAGAGCATTATCGACTGGTAGTACTTGGTAGATCTATTGATGTTGTTGGCAACGGATTGAACTTTATGGATCATTTGAAATTCGTCCAGTTGATTGTTTTTGTCGGCAAAAGAGATGAGCGTGTTGCCGAAGAGGGTGTAGGAGTAGGGGTAACTCTCTACATCCAAACGAGCCTCGCCAAGCAGCACTTTTGTGCCGTTGCTGAATTCCTTGAAGTCAATCGCAATAGCGTCGAAATCTTCACCCTTTTTGGAGAATTTTGAATGCTTGTAGTCGTAATATTCCTGCGGGAACGGCTGGATGCTGAAACTGCCGCTTTCCATCGTCTTTCCATCGAAAGTGGCAATGTATGCACCGGAAGCTTTCTGTTTGCTGTCCTTTTGGTAATAACCGCCGAGGGCAATATCGCCGGAAGCGCACAAGAGCAGTTTGCCGTTGCGCAGATTCCCGAAATCGGGTTGGATTTCCGCCGTACGCGTCTCTTCGGCCCCGACTTCGAACAGGTGAAGCGTCTCGTTCTCCCTGGACGCGTTAGAGCCTTTCGCTTGGTTGAAAGAGCAGATGGCGACATACGTGTTGGCTTTGTTGCTGATGGCAAGGTCGATAATACTGATGGTGGAATTGGGGAAATCCAACTCCAGCGGATTGGTCCACAGAAGCCCTTCGTCGCCAAAGGTCAATACGCCAGACCCTTTGAGCTTGTCGGTGCGGTCGGATTGGAAGACACCGGCTTTGTTGACTTGAAAAATGACGATGGATGCTTTGGTTTGGTCGGGCGAAACGGCTGCCCCCACCATGATATCTTCGCGACGTTCCATCTTGAAGGAGATGATTTTCTCAGGATTCCATGCGCCGATTGTCGCATCTTTGGCCACGGAGTTGAGGTAGATTACGTAGGATTTTGCTGAATAGTCGTATTTGCTGTACAGACAGTGAATTTGACTCTCACCTTCGTAAAAGGTGAGCAGGCTGAGGTCCATAGAGCGTTCCACGGTGATTTTCCGCCCTTCAGTGCCGTTTTTCGACACGCAGGTGATGATGTCCTGACAGATGCGAGTGAAACCCTGGAGCATGGTATAGTCTGTGCAGACGTAGTATTCGTCGCCCATTCCGTTCAAAATGGTGCTGTAGTCGTAAGAGAACACGCCGTTTCTGTCCACAATCTGTGTGAGCTGATCCTGCGCGTAGGTTGCCATTGCGAATAACGCGGTGATAATGAGGATGATTCTTTTCATAATGATGATGTTTTTAATGGTGCAAAGATACGATTTTATAGTTTAAGGTTTACACGTTTAGAAGTTTACACGTTTAGAAGTTTACACGTTTAGAAGTTTACACGTTTAGAAGTTTAGGCGTCAAAGTTAAAGTCAATGTCAATTACCTTCATCAATATCTCGCCAGTGTCAACCAACTGCTAACTACTAACTGCTAACTGCTAACTTCCAATCTCCAGCATCAACCCTTTCAAATAATTCCCTTCCGGATGGAAGATGCTGACGGGGTGGCAGGCGGCGTGTTGGAGACGGCGCACCACGCGGGCGTTGCGACCGGCCGAGGCGGCTGCCGAGAAGGTGAGGGTTTGGAAGTCGTCGCGGCTGATGGCCTGCGAGCAGGAGAAGGTGAAGAGTAGACCGCCGGGACGGATCTTTTCCATCGTCTTGCGGTTGATGTTGCGGTAGCCTTTGATGCCCTGCTCGCGCACACGGTGGTGCTTGGCGAAGGCGGGCGGGTCGAGGA
>JAGBPE010000008.1 GCA_017633495.1 Bacteroidales bacterium
CATCAAAGTGGTAGTTCAGCTCGATGCCGACCACGTAAATCATTTACTGCGGTTGGTACTCCTCGTAACGCAGATGCGCCGTGCCTAAATCCTGCGTCAAAAAGACTCAAGTGCCGACTTAACTCAGCAGCACCTTCTCGTCCAGACCCTCGTCGGTGAGATCCACGCGCACGGAGCCATCTTCGTGACGATAGAACGCGCCCTTGTCCAAGCCCTCCTGCACGAGGCTCTTGCCCAACAGGTACGTATTGGATTCGTAGTAGGTTTTGTCGAAGTGGATACCCAAACGTTCGTAGGTCTGGTCGAAGCCGGCATAGACCCAGCCGTTCATCTTTGCCCACAACTCGCGGACCTCCTTATCACCCGCTTCCCATTTGCGCAACATCTCACGAGCTTCCAAAATCAGGGGTGCTTTATCCTTCGCTTCGTCTTCCGTAAGACCTTGTTCCACAAGCTCTTTCTGTTCTTGTTTGTAGTGTTGGTCGAAGACGACATAATACTTTCCCACGAGGTGGTCGCCCTTCATACCAGAGCTTTCCGGAGTTTCACCGTTGCCGTATTTCAGCCACGCTAGCATCGACTTACAGATGTGGATACCGCGGTCGTTGACCAAGTTGACCTGCACCACCGGGTGACCGCACGCCTTGAGAATCTGCGACACCGAATGGCCAAGCAGGTTATTGCGGATGTGTCCAAGATGCAACGGTTTATTGGTATTCGGTGAGGAGTACTCAATCAGCACAGGGGCCTCGTCGCGGGTTGGTTGCAGACCGTAACCCTCATTGTTGGACTCTTGATCCAACAACTCCATCCAAAACGACTCCTTGATCTGCAGGTTCAGATAGCCCTTCACCACGTTGAAGTCTTCGATCACCTCCACCGAATCTTTCAGTTGCTGTCCGATTTCCGCACCGAGCGCATCGGGCGATTTTCGGGCGACTTTCACCCACGGGAAGACGACCACGGTGAGGTCTCCCGTAAAGCCTTTACGGGTGGGCTGCACCAAAGCGGGATCCGCTTCGACGTCGATGTTATAGAGTTGTTTCAGCGCGGTTTGCAGCGCAATGGCGATTTGTTGTTCTAATGTCATTTTGGTTGGTTCTTTGTTATGGGTGACCCCACACTGCGCTCCTCCGTCGCTCGTGTGGGGTTACTAGCACTCCGTGCGTATTGTCCCTTCGGGACTGCTCAATGAATATGTTTTTTAATGATGTAGAGACGCGATTAATCGCGTCTCTACGATATAATGACGGGAAAGATCTATTGCCTATTCCCTATTGCCTTTTGCCTAAAATTATTCAAAAGAAATCAGCTCCACATCGAAAATCAACGTGGCACCGCCAGGGATCATGGCTCCTGCGCCATTCTCGCCGTATGCGAGGTTGTAGGGGATGAAGAGTCTGTATTTGGAACCGGGGGTCATGAGTTGCAGACCTTCGGTCCAGCCGCGAATCACCTGGTTGAGACCGAAAGTGATGGGCTCGCCTCTGTCAACAGAAGAGTCGAACACAGTGCCGTCGAGCAGTTTGCCAGTGTAGTGCACTGTCACCTTGCTTGTTGCGGTCGGATGTTCGCCTTTACCCTCTTGCAGAACCATGTATTGCAGACCGGAAGCCGTCTCCTTCACTTCGGGATTCTTCTTATTCTCTTCGAGGAACTTAGCGCCTTTTTCGATTTCGGCAGCCACACCGCTCTTCTTCTGAGCTTGAATATCCTCTTGCAGCTGTGCAAAAATCTCCTGCATCTGCTGGTCGGTGAACTGGTTCGTGCCAGCGTAGGCATCCTTCACACCTTTCAAGAAGGATTCATAATCCAATTGCTTGATATCCTGCTTCATGTTCATGCCGATGTTGGCACCGAGAGCGTAACTGATTTTTTGTTCTTTTGTCATTTCTGTCTGTGATTTTGCGGAAAAACCCATGCCAACAAGCACTAAAGTCATTCCAATGGTGATAATTTTTTTCATTTTTTCTTATGTTTTATAATTTCAAACAAGTTAATAGACTGCCACTCCCGCCGGAAGTTTACGCCTTTTCAAACAAGCCGCAAAGATAGCATTTTTTTAGAAACATCATTATTCAAATTCTGGCACAATATTTGTAGCCATTTCACATTTAATATTAAAAAAATGATTATCGCTATTTTTGTCATATTGACACTGTTATTACTGCCGGATTTGTACATCTACGGCGTGTTTTTGCGCAATATTCCGCTCGTATGGAAACTCCTTTTCTTCGCACCGAGCTTAGTGGCTTTGCTGTCCATATTGAGCGTGAAGTTTTTCGGGTTGAACAACACCATCACCACCATTTTCCTCGTCGTTCTGCTCTGTTTCGCGCTGCCGAAAATGCTGTTTATGGCCTTTTCTCTTATCGCTAAACTACTGGGACTCTGGAGTATATCCTCCTACAACGTCGTTACCATCTGCGGGATTGTTGCGGCTTCCATCGTCTCCGTAATAGGACTATACGGACTGACCATCGGTTGGAAGCATTTGGAAACCAAGCAGGTAGATCTCTATTTTGAGAATTTGCCGGATGCTTTCGACGGATACAAAATCGCGCATATCAGCGACTTACATGTCGGCTCGTACGGGGACAACACCAAATTCATCCAAAAAATAGTGGATCAGGTCAATAAGGAGAATCCTGATTTAGTGGCTTTCACCGGCGACATTGTCAATACGGAGCCCGAGGAGTTATTGCCCTTTACGCATACGCTGTCACTGCTCCACGCCAAAGACGGGATTGTTTCCGTTTTAGGCAACCACGACTACTGTCTATATGGCGACCGGAGCCGCTGGTCGGATGTGCGCGAAGGCGGACTAAAGGTGGCTGAAATTGAACAGACTATGGGATGGAAGGTTCTGATGAATGAATCGCTTGTGGTGGAACGCGACAGTGCAAGAATCGCTATCGTGGGCGTGGAAAACACGGGCAAACCGCCTTTCCCGCAAATCGGCAATCTACCGAAGGCTGTTTCAGGTGTAACCCATTATGATACAGCAAAATGTGATGATGAGTTGTTCTCCATTCTGCTCTCCCACGACCCGTCTCATTGGCGCATGGAGGTAGTACCCAAAACGGACATTCCCCTCACGCTGTCAGGTCACACGCACGCGGCACAATTCAAAATAGGCAATTGGTCGCCCGTAACATGGATGTATAAGGAATGGAGCGGTCTATATCAATCTGACAACCAGCAACTTTACATTTCAGAAGGAATCGGTGGCACTTTGCCTTTCCGCTTTGGAAGCTCCCCCCTAATTGTAGTTCTTACCTTGCGTAAACGCTCTTGATACCGTTCGAACCTCTCCTTGTTGATACGCGTGATCCAACGTATAAAAAGAAACAAAACCAATATTACCAATGCTGAAATCGACAATAAAATGATACATGTAGCAACAGGAACTTTATTGTAAATCCATCCTACAATAACTACAAGAGCTGCAATCACCACCAATATCAGAACAATTAGACTCAAAAAGGCAACAAACAGGTAGAAAAACATTCGTTTCCAACTATATCCCGAGAGCTATTTGAAAGGTGCTAGTATGAGAGCCAGAGCTACCCACCCTATGACTTGGATACAGAAGAAGTCGCACACGGCAGAAAAAATGGTGTACATATTTGTTGTATAGACACAAGCTACAACAAACTCAGAATAGCGCAAATCAGGGATGTTCGGGCAATAATGAAAAAACGGATAAAGAATAATGGACATGAGCAGCAACCACGAAAAGGCAAAAAGAGCAGGTGACCATGATGCAAGACGAAACACAACCTCCGTCACCTTCCCTACCGCATCATAAATTGAGTATGTATAGGTATCAACACCCTCTTCCTTTCCAACATCTTGTTAATCCTGCTTTAATTTTTCCAACGCTGCTTCTTGATCTGCATTGCTCCCTGAATGATAACCTTTGATATTCAACCCGTTAGCAACCAACAATGAAAGAGTGGCAAGCAAGAAGAACATTTTAAATGGAGGGAAATAGGCCATTTGCATTCCCTTGATGTAGTCGCGGATCATGTAGCCTGGACGGAGAAGCAAATCGCGAAGCGTGCGGAACATGCCGCGATTGCCCAATCCCCAAACATCCAAAAAGCTCAGAAAGGCTGATTTAAAGGAGTACCGACCGATTTTGGCCGATTGTCCGCACCTTGGACAAAAATTACCCTGGTATTCCGTCTCGCAAGTATGGCACACATGATGTTCCTCCGACATCGGATCGACCTGATGCGGTTGCTGTTGCCAATGACGGAAGGCCTCGATTTTCCCCTTAATATGTAGCTTCTTAAGCTTTCTCACTGCGACGTGCTTTCACAATCTCCTCCTGCACGGCGGCGGGCACACGCATGTACTGGTAGAACTCCATGGAGTAGTTGGCACGACCGCTGGTGACGTTTCGCAGCGCGGTAGCATAGCCGAACATCTCCATCAACGGGATGAAGCCGTCCAGTTTCTGAGACCCTTTGCGGAAACGACGCATATTCTCGATGCGACCGCGACGCTTGTTGATATCGCGGGTGATGTTGCCAATGTACTCGTCGGGAGTGTTCACCTCCACCTTCATCACGGGCTCCATCAACACAGGTGCCATCTTGTTGTATGCATTCTTAAAACATTGAGCAGCACAGAGCTGGAAGGCCATATCGCTGGAATCCACGGGATGGTAAGCGCCATCCACGAGCACGCAACGCACATCTACCACGGGATAACCGGCCAGCGGACTCTTCTCCATAGCGGCACGCAAACCCTTTTCGATAGAGGGGATGTATTCGCGCGGCACCACACCGCCCTTGCTTACGTCCACGAACTCGAAACCCTTGCCGGGATTCGGCTCGAAACGGATGACCGTGTGCGCGAACTGACCGTGACCGCCCGTCTGCTTCACGTGCTTGTAGTTGCTTTCGCACTCTTGCGTGATGGTTTCGCGGTAGGAGACGCTCGGTGCACCCACCTCGATCGGCACCTTGAACTCGTCTTTCAGGCGATCGACAATGATTTCCAAATGCAGCTCGCCCATACCGGAAATGATCGTCTCCTCAGTTTCATCGTCATAATGCGCATGGAATGAGGGGTCTTCGTTGCTCAATTTGGCCAATGCTTCACCGAGTTTGTCACGATTTTTCGTGTCCATCGGGGTCACCTTCATCTCAATGACCGCCGGCGGCACGTGGATAGACTCCAACACGATGGGCTGTTTCTCGTCACACAAGGTGTCACCGGTGCGGGTGTATTTCATACCTACCAGCGCGACGATTTCGCCTGCACCAGCTTCGGAAATCTCCTCACGTTCTTTCGCTTTGATGCGGAAAATACGGCCCACGCGCTCGTTTTTGTCCTTATTCGTATTGTAAAGACTCATTCCGCTAGTCAATTTACCGCTAAAAATGCGAATAAACGTTTGTTGACCCACATACGGATCGTTGATAAGCTTGAACGCCAAAGCGGAGAACTGTTCGTTATTGGAAGGATTGCGGGTGTAGGTCTTCTCCTCGTCAACCGGATCGTGGGCAATCACCGCACCTATGTCAGTGGGTGACGGCAGGAATTCGATAACAGCGTCCAACAGCGGCTGAATGCCTTTGTTCTTGTAAGCAGCACCACACAACACGGGCGTAATCAACAACTTAAGAGTGGTTTCGCGGATAGCCTTGCGAATCTGTTCCTCGCTGATTTCGCGTTCTTCAAGATAGGCGTCGGCAATTTCGTCGTCGAAGTCGGCGAGCTTCTCGATAATGTTCTTGTGAGCGGCCTCAGCGGCAGCGGCGAACTCTGCAGGAATCTCGTTCTCGAAGACCTCCTTCTCGGAGAAGGTCAGCGCTTTCATCTTGATCAGGTCGATACAACCTTGGAACTCACTCTCCTGCCCCATCGGGATTTGGATCGGTACCGCATTGGTACCCAAGTACTTCTCCATCTGGGCGATCACCTCGGAGAAATCAGCACCGGTGCGGTCCATCTTGTTCACGAACGCGATGCGCGGCACGCGGTACTTGTCAGCCTGATTCCAGACGGTCTCGCTTTGGGGTTCCACACCCCCCACGGCGCAAAACACGGCGACCATACCGTCGATGACGCGCAGGGAGCGTTCCACCTCGATGGTGAAGTCGACGTGACCGGGAGTGTCAATCAGGTTGATTTGGTGGTCTTTCCACTCAGCAGTGATGGAAGCGGAAGCGATGGTGATACCGCGTTCCTGCTCCTGTTTCATGAAGTCCATGGTGGCCTGACCGTCGTGCGTCTCACCGATTTTGCGGTTCACGCCGGTGAAGTAGAGAATTCGCTCCGAACAGGTGGTTTTGCCGGCGTCAATGTGCGCGGCAATACCGATATTTCTCAGTTTTGATATACTTTTTGCCATACAACTATTTAATAATCAATCTATTATAAATTCAAAAATCAAGCGGCAAAATTACAAAAAATTTCGCTCGTGTCGTTATTTATATTACTTTTGCGCCCTGAAAATTTACGAATAGTATTTCAAATGATGAATAAATTAGCCATTGGCATCGACATAGGCGGCACCAACACGGACATCGGATTGGTGAATCCTGACGGCAAAGTACTGCAACGCAAAGGGTTGAAGACCCAAGAATACGACAATCCCGACTATTACGTCCGCGATATGGCGGAGGCAATCCGCGCTCTGATGACGGAGAACGGCATTTCCGAAGTGGCGGGAGTCGGCATCGGAGCACCGAACGCGAACTTCGACACAGGCTGCATCGGGGCGAACACCGCCAATCTTCGGATGAAGCAGGAGATCCCCCTCTGCGGGATGCTCCAAACCGCTCTGCACCTGCCGGTTACACTCTCCAACGACGCGGATGCTGCCGCTTTGGGCGAGCATATCTACGGCGGCGCAAAGCTGATGCAGCACTTCGTGACCATCACCCTCGGTACTGGCGTAGGCAGCGGCATCTTCGTGGACGGCCACCTCATCCACGGACACGGCTGTATGGCCGGAGAGTTGGGGCACGCCATCGTCAACCCGCTGAGCGACAGACTCTGCAGCTGCGGTCGCAAGGGCTGTTTGGAGATGTACGCCTCAGCACGCGGCATCTGCCAGACTTACCGCGAAGAGGCTGACAAGGGCGAATTCCCCGACACGTTCAAAGGTGCGGAGCTCACCTGCAAGGATGTGGGCGAAATGGCGGTTGCCGGCGACCCGCTCGCACAGAAAGCCTACGACACCACCGCCTACTGGCTCGCTATCGGCATGGCCAATGCCGCCTCGTTCTGCTCCCCGGAAGCCTTCTTCCTCATGGGAGGTCCCACCCGCGCCGGCGAAGCCCTCCTGCAACCGCTCCGCCGATATTTCGCTGAAAATCTGCTCTATATCTACAAAGACCGCATCTCCATTTATTTGTCACAATTGCAAGCCAACGACGCGGCTGTGCTCGGCGCAGCAGCGTTAATTCATTTGAAATGACATC
>JAGBPE010000009.1 GCA_017633495.1 Bacteroidales bacterium
CCGCGCTTTCGGTGAAGAACGTTTCACAGTTGACCGCCACTGCGGGAATTGTCTTCAACTGGGGACATTACGACAATTGGCGGAAGAAGAATCCGAAACAATAACTAAAAAAAATGCCCCGTGACCACGGGGCATTTTTTTTAGTTATTGTTCGACTACCAAGCGAAGAGCGGACGATCGTGCATCATGTCGTTGACCGTCTTGCGGGTCTTGGCGATGAGCTCCTCGTTCTCGACGTCGCAGAGCACCTTGTCGATCATCTCCACGATGAAGGGCATGTCGTTCTCTTTCAGACCGCGGGTGGTGATGGCGGGAGTACCCACGCGGATACCAGAGGTCTGGAAAGCGGAACGAGTGTCGAACGGCACCATATTCTTGTTGATGGTGATGTCGGCTTTCACGAGGGTGTTTTCAGCGACTTTACCGGTCATTTCGGGGAATTTCTTTCTCAAGTCGATGAGCATCAAGTGGTTGTCGGTGCCATTGGAGATCACCTTGTAACCTCTTTCCACGAAAGCGTTGGCCATGGCGTTGGCGTTGAGCTTCACTTGCTTGACGTATTGAGCGTAGTCGTCGGTCAAAGCTTCGCCGAAAGCGACAGCCTTAGCAGCGATGACGTGCTCCAGAGGACCGCCCTGGCAGCCCGGGAATACGGAAGAGTCGAGGATTTGGGACATCATCTTCACGACGCCCTTCGGGGTGGTCTTGCCCCACGGATTCTCGAAATCTTTGCCGAGCATGATCAGACCGCCGCGAGGTCCGCGGAGGGTCTTGTGGGTGGTGGTGGTTACGATGTGACAGTGAGCCACGGCGTTGTTCAACAGGCCCTTGGCGATGAGGCCAGCAGGGTGGGAGATGTCAGCCATCAAAATAGCACCGATCTTGTCAGCGATCTGACGCATGCGTGCCCAGTCCCAGTCACGGCTATAAGCGGAAGCACCGCCGATGATTAACTTCGGTTTCTCGCGAAGAGCAACCTCTTCCATGGTGTCGTAGTTGACACAGCCGGTCTCTTCGTCCACTTGGTAAGCCACAGGACGATAGAGGATACCGGAAGAGTTGACAGGGGAGCCGTGTGAGAGGTGACCGCCGTGGTTGAGGTCGAGACCCATGAAGGTGTCGCCCGGTTGCAGGCAAGCCATCAGGACAGCCATGTTGGCTTGTGCACCGGAGTGGGGTTGCACGTTAGCCCATTCGCAGCCGAAGAGCTCTTTCACGCGTGCGATAGCCAGTTCTTCGGATTGGTCCACGATTTGGCAGCCGCCGTAGTAGCGTTTGCCCGGAAGACCTTCCGCATATTTGTTGGTCATAACTGAACCCATGGCTTCCATCACTTGGTCGCTCACAAAGTTCTCAGAAGCGATCAATTCGATGCCGTTGGTCTGGCGTTCGCGCTCCTGTTGGATGAGATTGAAAATTTGTTCGTCTCTTTTCATACTAATTTAATATAAATATTTGATAATGAATGCTTTGGATATTTCATTCTGAGAATGCAAAGATATAAATTTTTCCATAAGAAAAAAATCTTATTTTTGCGGATTATATATTTTTGAATATGTTCAAATTGAAATTTCGAATATTACCATTCCTTTTTTCGTTATTATTGCTGAGTTTATCGCAGTTTTCACGTGCTCAGGTGGACACGGCCTTCTGGTTCGCGGTGCCAAAGTTGTGTGAGCATGCGCACACGCCCATCACCTTGGTGGTGACGACCTTCGGCGAGCCCGCAACCATTACTGTTACCAAGCCGGCTTCTACTACCCCGGCAGTCGCCGTTTTCAATGTGGCTGCCAACTCTTCAGGAACGCAGGTATTGGTGCAGAACGATGCCGGTCTCGCCAATTTCGAATGCCCGCATAATGCCACCTCCAATTTTGGTCTCTATATACATTCTACTGCCAAAATAAATGCATACGTGGCTGTGCAACAGAACAATAGCGAGATCTACGCATTGAAAGGCAATAATGGTCTTGGTACCCAGTTCTTTGTTACCATGCAGTATCAGTTCGACAACGGTGCTGGTACGGGCAGTGGTGGTTATCCGCAGGCACGTAATACGGCTGAGATTATTGCTACAGAAAATAATACCACCATAACTATAACTCCCTCAGTGACTTGTGGTACACATGCAGCCAATGTTCCGTTCACGGTCGTGTTGAACAAAGGGCAGGTGTTTTGTCTCGCTTCCAATTCTCAAGCTGGCATTAACCATTTGTGCGGAACTACGATAACATCTGATAAACCCATTGTGGTGGATGTTTCTGACGACTCGGTCACGCCACACTGTTCAGAGACTACCGACAATGGTGGCGGTAGTGCCGACTTGGTGGCCGACCAGCTCGTTCCAGAGGATATGGCTGGTGGTCAATACATTGTGGTTCCTTCCCCTTCAGCAGTGAACAACAATGCCCAGGCCAGCAGTGGTGGTGGACAGCACTACTTGGATTACGTCTGTGTGTTTGGGTTGGAGGATAATACGGTTGTACGTATCTATAATAGTACAAGTCCTTATACACCAACCACTTATAATGTCAATCGCGGAGGCAAGGTGAAATATCATTTTCTAAATACGGATCCCATTTTTATCTATGCCACCAGTGCTGACATGACAGAGGAACGGAAAATTTTCGTTTTCCAGGTGACTGGTGCGGGTAAGGAGTTTGGGGGAACACAACTGCCGCATGTCTACTGTACTGGCTCTACAGCGGTGGGTTACCGACCGCTTCAATCTGCAAATAACCATACTAAATCGCTGTATCTTACATTGTTATGCGATGCCAATTATACTTCCGGCTTTCAAATTAACGGCAATTCCAACATCATTTCCGCCTCAGATTGGCAAAGTGTTCCGGGGGCGCCGGCGTTCAAGTATTGCCGCAAAAATGTCTCATCGAATTATGCACCGTCAGCCACGAACATGATTCCGTTCCGTGTCACCAACTCGCTTGGAAAATTCCACATGGGCGTGTTTGACATCAATGGCAGCTACGACGATTGTTCGATCAGCTATTTCAGTAGCTATGTGTCGGAAAGTTCCATAGCTTGGAATACTGAAATCACCCATTCGGACTATTGTCAGGGGGAGACGATACTTTTCGGCTTTGATACCGTGGATGCCGAGATTACACGTATTGTTGGTCCTAACAATTATGAGATTGAGGAAGCTCCTTATCAATTGGATAATGCGACTCCCGATAACAGTGGTTGGTACACCGTGATTGCAAGCGATGCTCGCGGGTGCATTTTGGAGCCTATGATGGATTCCATTGAGATTGTGGTTCATCCGTCGGTGGAAGCCTACGTCTACGACACGATTTGTCCCGGTCAGGATTATTCCGGCTACGATATGTATGTTCCGGCAGATCTCACTGCCATTCCTGGAACTGTATATGACTCTATTGTCAACCAGACGGTGGAGTTCGGTTGCGATAGCCTGCTCATACTTGCGCTCAACATTCGAGACAGCGTTTTCGGGGAGTTCTCGCATACGGCATGCAACCAGTACACATGGAACGGTCACACGTATGTGGAAACCGGCGACTATGTGCAGACGCTGACGGATGCGCATGGCTGCGACAGTGTGGTAACCATGCATCTTGAAATTCAGGATCCGGAGGTGAAGATTGTCACTTCTGAGGACGATTTTTGCGAGAATGGAGAGCTGGTTTTGACGGCGGAGTCGGATTACGAGGAGTATATTTGGAATACGGGCGAGACCACATCTTTCATTACGGCAACGCAGCCCGGTATATACACCGTGACGGTCACGCAGGGCGAGTGCCAGGCATCCGATCATTACACCGTTCCCACATGTGAGTTCCACATCTTTATGCCCAATACGATAACGCCATCGCGTTCAGATGGGCTCAACGACTACCTTTTCCTGCCGGAATATGTGCACCGTTTCCTTACAGATTTTGAAATCAGCATCTACGACCGCTGGGGCGAGCTGATTTATTGGACCAACGACATGAATTTCAAGTGGTACGGCGAGAAAGCGCACGTCTCGGAGGTGTATAATTGGGTGATTCAGGTGCGGAACCTCGATGGCAAAGCGTTTGTGTATCGGGGCTCGGTGACGGTATTATAAGTTAGCAGTTAGCAGCTAATAGCTAATAGTCAAAGTCAAAGTCAAAGTTAAAGTCAAACAAATGAGAAAAAACACCCTAATTCTATGTGCAGTTGTGATGATGCTGTGCTGTTCCTGTCAGCAGAAGTCTGCGGAGACGACGGAACCTGTTAATGAAAATGCAAAAAACACCACTATGGAAGATTTATTGACGCGTCGCAGTGTGCGCAACTACACTGACAGCATGCCTCCGATGGAGGTGATTGAAGAGATCTGCAAGGCGGGTACGTACGCGCCTACCGGTATGAACCGTCAGAGTCCGATCATTATCGCGGTGACGAACAAGGAGATGCGCGACCGTCTCAGCAAGCTCAACGCTGCTGTGATGGGCGCCGACAACGACCCCTTCTACGGTGCGCCCGTAGTGCTGGTGGTCTTGGCCGACAAGAACGTGCACACCTATATCGAAGACGGTAGCCTCGTGATGGGCAACCTGATGAACGCCGCCCATGCTTTGGGACTCGGTTCCTGCTGGATCCATCGCGCACGTGAGGTCTTTGAGAGTGAAGAGGGCAAGCAAATCCTCGCCGACCTCGGCATCGAAGGCGACTACGCAGGCATCGGCAACTGCATCCTCGGCTACACCGCCGGCGAATATCCTCAGGCCAAGGACCGCAAGGAGAATTGGGTGTATTGGGTTAAATAAGTTAGCAGTTAGCAGTTAGCAGTTAGTAGTTGGTGGCATAATGGTCCATAGGTAATGGCCAACAGCCAATAGCTAACAACAGTCTTTTGTGCTACGCCCTTGCAATCCCTTCTACATCCTCTTATGTATCGCGGGTCGTTGCCGGAAACGTTCAACAACCCGTTTGATTACGTGCCGCATCCTGTGTGCGAAGCGGCGGTGCGTGATTTGTTGCCGCGTGTCGAGGAATTGATGTGCGGGAACCCGGAAGGCAAAATGTTCGGGGTACTGGTGGTGTTGAAAGAAGAAAAACTCTACTATTTGGCGGCCTTTTCGGGACAGCTGTATGATAAGTCTGTGATGCCTGGTTTTGTGCCGCCAGTGTTCGATTTTCTTGATCCGGATGGCTATTTTAAGCGGCACGAGGCAGAGATTAGTGAAATTAACCATAAAATCTCAGAATTACAATCCGACAGTCGTTACTTCGAATTTCGAAAAGCGTATCAGCAGTTACAAAAGGATGCGGAGCTCTCCATAGAGGAGGCCAAAAGGACGATGCAAGTAGCCAAAGAAAAAAGGGTTATTGAACGTACTCGTCGGCAATTGACTGTTGAGGAAGAGACGGCTTTCGTGAAGGAGAGCCAGTTCTTGAAAGCTGAGGTACGGCGGGTGAAGAAGCGGTGGGAGGAAACATTGACAGCGGCGCGGCAGGAGTTGGAAGCGA
>JAGBPE010000083.1 GCA_017633495.1 Bacteroidales bacterium
TGTGGCGACCATCACCTCCGACCAAGAGCTGTTAGCCGCAGCCGTGCTCCACGACACGGTGGAAGACACCGACGTAACCATTGAAGATATCCGGAAAGAGTTCGGCGAGCGCGTGGCCACCCTCGTGCAGCACGAAACCGCACAGCTACCCAAGGATTTACCATGGCGTACCCGCAAGCAGTCACAAGCCGACCTTATCGCATCGGCTCCTCGAGACAGCAAAATCGTGGCTTTGGGCGACAAACTCTCCAACCTCCGAGCCATCGCCAACGACTACGAGCAGATCGGCGACGAGCTCTGGAAACGTTTCAGTGCCCCAAACGGCAAAGAGGATGTAGCCTGGTATTATCGCCAATTAGCGGTAGCGTTGTCCGATTTGGAGGGCACGCTCCCTTACAAAGAGTATCTGGCGTTGTTAGAGGAGACATTCGGGTGTGAACAGGGTTGACCTGCGCCAAAATCCCAATAACCCTATACGATAAGTGTGAGGTTGGCGACATGGCCTACGGCCATGTTTTATTGTCATATAGGAAATCACAGGATATCACAGATTTTTAGCCTGCGGCTAACAAGCCATCACCTTACCCACCAACAGTACGAATAAACCCACGTAAAGAACTGGCAACGGCACCATTCCCCTTCTATTAGATTTGACGAATGAGCGAGAGCAGAGGAAAAGCTTGCTTTTACTATGCCGAGCGAAGAGGAAAAGCAGGCTTGCCTGCAACGGGTGCCGAAGGCGGGGTAGTGACATAAGCAGATCGGCGCAGCCGACCTTGTCTTGGGGAAGTGGACTGCGAACGAAATTCACCAGTTACCCGCAAAACACGTATCGCATACGTTTACAAAAAATTAATCAAAACCCATTGCGGAATTAAAAAAAAGTGTATTTTTGCCGCACCAGAACCCGCCAAGCCTCTCTACGATGCTCAAATGTGCGGGTCGTTTTATTTTAATTTGAAAACAAACTGTTATGACGAAAACAGACAGACCATTTAACAAGACGTTCAATACGCCAACAGAACTCGTAAAGCTCTTGCAATCAAGAGGTTTATTCATTAGCGACGCCGATTTGGCCGCTCATTATATCCAGAACATTGGTTATTATCGACTTTCGGCTTACATGTATCCTTTGTTAAGTAAGCCTAAAATCAAGCACCTCTACAAGAAGGGGGCTTCTTTTGATCAAGTGATGATGTTGTATCGTTTCGACAAAAAATTGCGAACCTTTATCTTCAATGAGATTGAAAAAATCGAAGTCGCTGTCAGAAGTGCCGTCGTGAATATGGGATGCGAAATAACCGGAGATCCATTTTGGATGACGAAACAGGAGAATTTCAGAAATGTGAACAAATTCAACCACACTTTGAAACTGATTGAGTCTGAATTCAACCATTCCAGGGAAGATTTCATCCTACATTTCAAGCAAAAGTATTCCGACAAATATCCTCCAGCCTGGATTTTGGCCGAAATATTGCCTTTTGGGGTCATCACCAGCATATACAGCAACATCAAAGACATGCGATTGAAAAAGAGAGTGGCGCAACGATTTGGTTTGCAAGCATCTCCGTTCGAATCGTGGCTTACCATAGTGACGTTAACCCGCAATGCTTGCTGCCACCATGCACGCGTGTGGAACAAACAAAACACTCTACATCCTATGCGTCCAAACCGCACAAATTATCCATGGATTCAAACTCAAACAGACCCATTGCGGATTTATTTTGACCTTTGCATCATCAAATACTTCATCAACATCATTTCACCGAACAACGATACGACCCGAAAGCTCAAAACCCTTCTTTCTGACTTCCCCAACGTGGATCCTGCCGCGATGGGGTTTCCTCGTAATTGGGAAGAGGAACCTGTGTGGAAACAGGGAGGTGCTTCACAGGATTATCCACTCCGCAGCACTACCGTTTGGTGCAGCTATTTGATGAAAGATAAGAAAATGATGACGGTGATGCTGTGTAAAAAAAGTAACGAACACCAGCACAACATTACCATTCTGTCTATATCTGCGTAGAGCCACCTCCGCCCCCTTGTGCCAGCGGCACAAAATCCAAATAACCCCATACAAGCGACGAAGGAGCGCAGTGTGGGGTTGGACGAAGCGATGTGGGGTCAGCGTGCAGAATGCACGCAACATCAAACGCATTGCAAACAAAAATGACCAATGACCGTTGACCGGCTCAATTTTTTTGTCACACAGATTGCACAGATCTCACAGATTTTTAGCCTGCGGCTAACAGGACTTCACAACCTCCTCCGACGTTACAAAGTTTAATCGAAAAAAATCCTACCTTTGCACCCGAAAGGAAGAATCCAAAATGTTAGAACTCATAGGAATCATAGTGTTAGTTTACCTTGCATACAAATTAGCAGGTAAAGCCCCGTGGATAGGAGGCGGAAATTCGATGACGGATTAACGCATCTCAAAAACAAAATCACCGGTTACCGATACCCCCTCCTCGCTCTCACACGCCTACTGCCGCGATATTCCGACCATGTGACATAGGTTTTAACACCTTCATAAACGAATTCATACCGCCATTCTGACCAATTCCATTTGAAAGCATTTGAGGGATATTCCGCAAGGCTTTCGGTTATAGCTTCGTAACGTATGTCTTTATCAGAAACTCTCACCCGTTGCGATGGTCTTTCGGAGCTAAACAATTCTTTTAAGGCATCTGGCATATTGTTATAATCGTCCATACTTTTGATTGATCGAATTTTCTATTTCAAGAACACTTATTGAAAACTCTTTCTCCATGTCTGACATTTGTTGACAAAATTCCCCATACGTTTCCGCTTCTTGAGGGATTGGCAGATTCAACAAATACATTTTTCCTCCATATCCGTTGAGCGTTTCACTTTCGACGTGAACCTTTTCTCCACCAGGCACCAAGAATCCCCCGCAGGGCAATTCTTTAATAAACATATAGGAAATAACCTGCGCTAAGTCTTCACGACCAATTTCGGACACGCCCCCCTCGCTGTAACGTTTGTATTTGGCATCCAAGACCATTGTGTCGTTATAGAAATCAGGATATCTTGGACTACGTTTAGGTAGGAACAAGTGAATAGCACCCAAACCTAACTTGTTCTCGGGGTGTTTGAAATTCAAGTTCACCAAAATAGTATTCAAATACTCTTCCCAAAGCCAAGCACCGTCAAAAAGCACACCGTAAACAGTGTCATCATCTTTACCGTACTTAATCTCTTCTTGTCTTAGAATTTGGATGCAAATTTTCCGAAGAGGCTCATATTCAGAATAATATGGATGAATCTTCGTACGAAGGTTCTTGCTAACGATTCTCGCTCTTTCGTTTTTCTCGTATGTAGGGGTTGCATCCACAACAAGCGAAATGTTAGCTTTTGTGTCTTCGTCACGCGACAAAATTCCAGCACCAAATTCTTTTGAGCGTATGTGCTCAATGGTATGACGAACCAGCTCCATCAAGTTGTTATCAGACGTATGCTCTCGTGTTGTATAGGCTACCTTTCCTGTAAATGGAATGTTCTGACGTATATGTCTGGCGACCTCTATGGCACCCCTTACTCTGTTATCATTGTAACGATTGGTCACATATTCCTTGTACAAACCTTGCGACAAAGCTCTTTTTAAAAAGAAAGGAAAGAGGAACAATATAAAATCAAAAACGGATTCTGAATCTGTGCTATACTTCAGGTCGAACATGTTGACAGAGAACACTTTCCCCAACAGGTAATGCATGAAATAGTCGTTCTCTTTTGGGTCAAATCTGGAATGGATGCGGAGTTTCGTTTCGTTGCAGCCCACAAAGCCCATCAGATTTCCCGAAGAGATTGCATTGTCTTGAATGTTAATGATGGTGCTATCACCTATTTTGTCTCCATATACATCGAGACTATCAGGGAAGACGAGTAGGGAAATGCCGGTTTCATCCCGATCGCATAAATTCTTAACTGTGCGACCAGCAATCAACGACAAATCCTTCCACTGCTTTTCGCTTAATGAAAGATTTTTTTCATGTGCATTATCCGGTATGGAAACCAGTCCAGTCATTGAAAAACTTTATGCTTTGTATGCGTCAAAGGCTTCTTTCAGTGTCGTCACCTTCTCCTCAATTCCACGAGTTCCGCGAAGATATTCCGTCACAACGCCCTTGATATGGTAATTCCACAACTGCTCAAAATCGCCGTCATACTGTTCCAGTTTCAGGAAATATGCCGGTCCGATGTCGTATGCGCTGGTCAGGCCGATTGCTCTCCCTTTCAAGGCCGCATTAAGAGATGTCATGCAGCGTTCGGCGGCTTCGCTCCATTCAGGAATTATTTCATCAAGCATCGACACTCGATCCTCAACTTTCACTTCCATCCATGCAAAACGCCTACGGATAGCAAAATCCATACTCTCAACACCGCGATCAATGTCGTTCATTGTGCCGATAATATAGACATTCTCAGGAACATAAAATCCCTTGTCGAAAGGATCACCGGGTTCTACAAGGTTCTGGTACTGAGTTTTCACACGACCTTTTTCTCCACGGTATCCAGGATCAATTGCAAAGAACAATTCGCCAAAGATTTTGGAGAGTTCACCACGATTGATTTCATCGATGATGAAAACAAAATTCTTCTTAGGTATTAATGCAACTTTTTCCGTCTTAATATCCATCTTTTTGTTTCTTAGCTTATCATATAGCACATATGTATATGAGTCTTGTTGGGTGCGATACTTTCGATTGAAATAAACCTGTATTTCTTTACTGCCTGATATTGCAACTTTATTTTCAAGCAAAGTAATCAAATCAGATTTTGGTAAGGAAATCACTCTCGCCTTCTCGTTTTTTGGAATTTCAATTATAATCGACTTGGCCTTATTGTCGATAATATGAAATACATTCTTCGTGCCTTGGGTTTCAAATTGAGCATCAGTTTCAACAGCATCTTGGATAAAATCCTCAAGAAGGTCACGAACTGAAGTTTCTTGCTGCAAGGTCTGTAAACTCTTTTGAGAATTCAGCAAATTCTCAAGTGCTTTTGCACAAAATTCCTTGAACACACCATCTTTACGCTCAAAATTGACATCCCCATTATCGTCTTCTATCGGCCGTAAACCTTCAACAAAATCAGTATAATCATACGATGGATGAAACTGCACAAAATCTATTTCATCTTCGGCACATCCCATCGCTTTGGCTATCTCTTTGGCTAAGAATGTTTTTCCCGTACCAGGCGCACCTGTAAGGATTAGATTACGGTTGGATTTTAATAGGTTTATATATTTGTCCATTTCGATATTGTTTTCGTTGATATTGAAATCATCTTTTTGCTGCACCCATTTTTTAGGACGACTGTTTCGCATGAAGTCTTGCATCTGATAAAGCACATCCTGTGCATTGAGGAGTTCGCTCCAAAAGTAACCAGAGGTTTCGGATTTTAGTTTTTCTATTAGCTCAGAATCCAGATTCTCCAAGTTGATGATGTCATTCAGAATCGCTGTATACCCATCTACTGGCTTCGACGCCTTGATATCAATTCCCAAATATCCACAGGCATCTTTATACAATGACCATTTGTAAAGGACATTTTCTTCTGGATTATGGCATGCTAAGAAAAGACAAGCCTCTTTCTCTTTTAAGATTCTCTCTGAATCGTCCTTAGACATAAATGCTATACCTCTATCCACAAACCGCTGATACTTGTCATAGAAGCTGCCATTCGACGATAACAGTTCACCAAAACATCCCTCTAATTGGGTTGGGTCATCCTTCAAAACCTTTCTAATGGACTCTTTAGTTCTCCATGTGAGGATATTATTATCATTAGACGAACCCATCACCTTGAGAATCTCCAAGACACTTTTACCTTTAGTCGCGGACAACAACTTCCATTTGTACAGTTCTTCGCTGCGGGAATTGTCAAGTCCTTCTGACAAAATGGGGCCTCGATATTCGGTAAGAATTTTTTCCAATAGAAAACGCCGAATTGCACTAACCAACTCTGGACGCAATTGCCACTCGTAATGGTGTTTTAGACTCCTACCGAGCATTACAATTGGCCAAAAAACCTCTTCCGAAGATTCATATTGCTCAATAAAGAACTCCTTCCCACAAACCTTCTTCACATACTTTCCGTAGTTCACAACATGCATGTTCACTGTCCTTGTACCCATAGAGTACTCTTTTTCAATAGCTGTACATGTTGATTTATGATCTGATTGGTAGAAGAACATTAGTAATACATTCAACTGATGTTGATGTTTGTCATTATCTGACTTATGCAATACAGTTAACCATTCCTCTTCTGAGAGAATAGGCTCTGTGAAAGACCTGTCGTTTTCCTGCTGCAGTTTGTATTTAATCATAAAGTATCTTACTCAATTCAATCCGCAAATATACAAAATTCTACAGCAACACACATTATTATTGCAATTTCACACATATCATTGTTGCGTCTTTTCAAGACGCTGACACACAGACCATGCCGCCAACCCCACACTACGCTCCTTCGTCGCTTGTGCGGGGTTATTGGGATTTCGTGCCGCCGGCACGAGGAGGCGAAAATCGCCTTGCAAAACGCAATTCACGGTTCACATTCACATCAGTAGGGCTGTCGCAGTGCGGCAGCCCTACATTGCGCCCACGCCTATATTGCGGCACCTTACACCTCCATTTTCTGCGAAAAATCGCCCTAGAAATTTAACAATTCAAAAACGAATTGTAAATTTAAGACACACATTTCATTGGCGGTCAGGAATATATGGAAAATGAACGAGACCCTTGACGGGAAGGGATTTATGTGTTATATTTGCAGGCGAAAACTTTATAAAAAACTTAAACAAAAAAAAGCATGAATGAAAACAGCGGTGAAATCATCCTCTATCAACCCGACAACAACATCCGATTGGAAGTTAGAATGCAAGAAGAAACAGTGTGGCTCACTCAAGCACAGATGGGACAGCTCTTTGACTGCTCAACAGACAACATTAGTTTGCATCTGAAAAACCTTTATGCCGAAGGCGAAATCGAATCCAAGGCAACTTCCGAGGAAATCTCGGTAGAAGGTGATCGCCACCATTATCAGCGGAAGAGATATTGCGTTTGGCGAACACGTAGGGCTGCCGCACCGCGACAAACCTACAAAACGTCTTGCAAACAAAATTTACGATTGAGGACTGACAGATGCGCTTTCGTTTTCATCGAACTTCAGTTTCCATCTCCGGTGACTCCAAATCCAGAATTCCGGTTTGCGACGGATGGTCTGCTCCAGTAACTCCGTGTATTTCTGCGTGATAGCGTACGGAGGCTCCTCTTGCGGATGCTCCGTAATCAGGTGTACATCCACACGATATCTGCCCATGCGCTCTTTTATCACTTCGTAATAGAGCACGGGGATATTGTATTTTCTGGCGAAGTATTCCGGACCGTAAATCACGCCCGTGGTCTGGTTCAGGAACTGCGTGACGTAGCACTTTTTCTTGTTGCTGGGCGACTGGTCGGCGAGCATCATGTAGGAGGCGGGAATATGGTTCGTCTCGTGGTATTCGAAGACCTCGCGGGCGGTGTCTGCAAAGCAGACCTGCGTGCCGTTGCGGGTGCGCGCGCGGTTCACCCACTTCTCGAACACCTTGTCGCTGTTGGCCTTCCCCACCCCGATGCCGTGCTGCGGGAACATCTCGTCCAACGCCACAATCATCCACTCCCAATTGTTGTAGTGGCTCGACATCAAAATCACACTCCTACCCTCTTTGTAGAACCTTTCCGGCAGCAATTTGTCGTCGCAATGGTAACGATAACGCAGCGCACACCGCGGAATCAGCAGCATCTTGATCATCTCCACGGCAATCTGCGACAGGTGCCAATAGTAGCAATTCCGGATACTTCTACACTCTTGAACCGTTAGTTCAGGAAACGACCGTAACAGATTGTCGTCCACCACTTTCCGTCTGTATCTCACCACATGATTCGTCACGAAATAGACAATCGGAAGAAAGAGGTACAGCACGCACAACGGCAGCGCCGCGAGAGGGTAACAGATGAAGAAGATGAAGAAGAAAGTCATATTAAAATGTTAAAGGTTAGAAGGTTAATGGGTTGTATAATAATTATTTCCTTAAACGGCCCCGCAGGGGCAAGAGCTTGGTAGAGCAAATTAATTGTTATAATTGATTCGCAACATCGAACGGGTAATTCTTCGCAAAATCCAGTAAATTCCGATAATGTAACGGGGTGATTTCGCGGATGAGTTCATATTCTCCGGGATGTTTTGCTCCTACGTGTACGGGGGTGATGCCCGCGTTCACGGCGAATTGCATGTCCGTGAGGCTGTCGCCCACCATCACGGAGTCGGAGAAGTCGATGTCGGGGAAGTCGGCCTTGGCCTGTAGCGCCATCCCGATTTCGGGTTTGCGGCAACTGCAGTGCTTGTCGGCGCGGTGCGAACAGCAATAGACGGCATCCAGCGGGGTCATGTTCTCCTCAAAGGTGACGCGCATCCGGCGGTGAATCTCGTCGATGTCCTCCATCTTGCAGATGCGCTTCTCCACGCACTGCTGGTTGGTCACAATGATGATGTGCTTGAACTTCGGGCGCAACCACTGCATGGCGGTAAGCACGCCGTTGATGAGGACAAACTCCTCAGGCTTGCGCACGTACCCGCCTATGATTTGCACGTTGATGACGCCGTCACGGTCTAGGAATAGGGTGTTTTTCATTCTTATATCGTTTTATCGCCCCACACTGCGCTCCTTCGTCGCTCGTGTGGGGTTATTAGCACTTCTGTTTTCCTCCTTTCAACCCCACACTGCGCTCCTGCGTCGCTTATGTGGGGTTATTAGCACTTCGTGCGTCTTGCCCCTTCGGGGCTGCTCAAGGAATATATTTTTAATTAACATTGTCTCCAAGATTCGATTTGAATTTGCGTTCCAGTGTGGCGAAGCGGTTCAGGTTGTGGCGGGAAAGCACCACCAGGAAGATCACCGCAATAGCAATCAGGACAATCACCCATTTGGTGAATTTGAAGAATTTGACCAAGATGGAGAAGACGAAATAGAAGACAATCGTGAAGCGGAAGAGCGTCCATACGATGACGGCCAGCATGTTGGCGCGGTTCTCCTTCACCAAATTGCGGTAGAGTTCGTGCGTTTTCGGACTGTTGCGCACAATGCCGAACAGGAACGGCGAAATGAGCAACAACGAGCCTACCGCACACATCGTGTTGAAGCCCCACTTCGGAATCATCTCCACATAAGGCAGCTTCCGGACAAACGGAATCACTTTCTCAAACAGAATCCACAACGTGGCAAATGACAACACCGAGTAAACCACCACGTTCGTAATGGTACTCTTAATAATGCTTCTCCAATTCTTTTTGCCCTCCTTGCTGGCGCCGAACAACGCATACTCATCGAGGGCGCGTTTGGTCTTCGGCGACAGGCGGCTATCCAATGCATTATAGACCGGTGTGGCAAGTTTGATCCAGTAAGGCGTTGTGAACGTGGTGATTACCGATGAGGCGATAATCACGGGGTAGATGTACGACGGCATCACGCGCTGCGCCACTGCGACGGATGCGATGATGAAGGCGAACTCACCGATCTGCGACAACGTAAAACCCGATTTGACGGAATCCTCCAAGTTGGCACCGGCCACAAGAGCCGCAACCGTTGACACAAAGGCTTTGATTATCAAGGTAATGAGCACCAACGCAAGAACCAATTTCCAATACTTCAGCAAGACGGGTGGATCTATCATCATACCCACAGAGACGAAGAAGATGGCCGAGAAGAGATTCTTGATGCTCTCCGTGAGATGCTCGATGCGCTCGCTTTCGTCCGTCTCAGCCAGAATGGAACCGATGACGAAGGCACCCAATGCAGAGGAGAAGCCCACCTTGTTGGCCAAAATCACCATACCAAAGCAGAGACCGATGGAGATGATGAGCAGATTCTCATCATTGATATAGTTTTTGAATTTTCGTAACAGCGTAGGAATCACATAGATACCAATCACAAACCAGAGAATCAGGAAGAAGACGAGCTTCACGATGCTCATCAGCATTTCCTTGCCCGGCATGGCGTTTTTACTGGCTGCCACGGTTGAAATCAACACCATCATGACGACCGCCACGATATCCTGGATAATCAGCACCACCATGGTGAGGTTGGCGAACGACTGCCCTTTGAGGTTCAGATCTTCGAAGGCTTTGACAATGATGGCGGTGGAGGACATCGACAGCATACCACCGAGGAAGATGCTCTCCATGATGCCCCACCCCATGATGACGCCGAGCAGCGTGCCCACGCCCATCATGCCGATGATGCCCACAAAAGCGGTAATGAAAGCCTTGCTGCCCACCGACATCAGCTTCTTGAAACTGAACTCCAGACCAACTCCGAACATCATGAAGATGATACCGATCTCGGACCAAGCCTCCACATCGGCCATGTCGGCCACAGTGGGGAAAATATGCATGTGAGGTCCCACGAGGAAACCGGCCACAAGGTATCCCAGCACCAGCGGTTGTTTCAGCAGTTTAAAGATCACGGTAACGACACCTGCCGAAGTCAATATCAGCGCCAAATCCGCGACTAAACGTAAATTTTCAGACATATATAGTTTATGGTTTAAGGTTTATAGTTTAAGGTTTATGGAGTAGCAGAACCTGTTTTCATTGATTATCAATTGTTAACACGCCGAAGCATTTACCGCGATTTGTCATCTGGCAGACGCGGGTGTTGCCGACCACGACGGGCGGGTTCAGTTCCTCATGGGAGTGACCACCGACAATCACGTCTATTTCAGGCACTTGACGGGCGATTTCGAAGTCGTTGTCCTTTTCGGTGGTGTCCACGCCCACATGCGAAAGGCAGATGATCATGTCGCAGTTTTGGGCTTTCAGTTCGGAAACCATCTTGCGGGCCGTCTCCACGGGATCCAGATAGGTCACCTCGCGGGCGGTTTGCGGTGCCGTGTAACCGTCAAGGTTCACCCCAAGTCCGAAGATGCCGATTTTGTGGCCGCCGCGTTCAATGATGACGTAGGGTTTGATGACCTTGGCCAGTTTCTTGTTGGCAAACTGGTAGTTGGCGCACACCACGGGGAATTTTGCCGTCTTGAGTCGGGCGGCAAGTGCCGCGCTCCCGTTGTCGAACTCATGGTTGCCCAACGTGGCGGCGTCATAGCCCATGGCGTTCATCAGCCGCACCTCCACATAGCCCTTGAAGAAGTTGAAATAGGGCGTTCCCTGCGAGAAGTCGCCGGCGTCGAGCAACAGCGTGTATGGGTTCTCGGCTCGCACCTCGCGGATGGCCGCCTCGCGCCGCAACGCGCCCCCCACATTGACGTCCTGCTTGTACGAATATGGGTCGATCTGGCTGTGCGTGTCGTTGGTATGCATGATCACCAGCGGTTGGGCCTGACCGAAAGCCGTCCACAACAAACTCACTGTCAGAATATTAACCAGAAGCAGTATCTTCTTTACCATAGTATTATATTTCGCTGCAAAGTTACAAAATTTCGAGGATATTTTTTTATCTTTGCATTTTCAAAATCGACCACCGATGAACGCACGAAATTCGTTGTTTACCGTATTGTTTGCATTCGCAATGTTGTTCCTGCCGACATGCGCTGGACTCGCGCAACCGGCTCTCTTTTTGCGGATCGACACCCTCACCTTAGACGGCAAAGAGGTGATTTGCGAAGGCCATGAATTCTATCTCGATTCTCGCAACAATTGGCATTGTTACAATAAAATCCCGTATCAGCAGGTGTTGTTCGAGGATGACCTTTATTCCGTCAGAAGGGAACGATACGGTGATGTCATTTTCACCGAAAAAGAGCCAAGTTGGTACATCAATGCCCATAACGGCTGGTTGCAATACGAATATGTGAACCGGCAATACTATTTTACTGGAAAATTCCGCCAGATGCTGCGCTATGGGGACTATTACTACTTTGTAAATCCCGAAGGAGTGGACAGTATGCGCATCGACCAAAGTCCTGGCAATCTGTTGGTGAAGAACACCTTGCCTGATATTTGGGACTACAATTCAATGTCATGTCAAAACAACTCCAAATGGTGCGACCCCCAAAGTGGCTATGGAAACAGAGGGTTTTACCATGGGACTATCTGTCATCACGGTTGTCGCTTAGGAAGATCCCCTCATTATACGAACCCCGTAGACACTACATTTCTCGGTGTTTTCAATGCTGACAACCAATTGTTTTATGTCATCACCTGCGACAAAGAGACTTTCATTGCCCAACGAAAAGGCGATGAGATAACCAAAATCCTGGATTTAGGTCAGGGATGGAACTTCAACACTTCCGGCTTTTACTTGCGTGATAGATGGTGGACTATAGATTCTGACGACAACCGATTGCTCTTATCCTTCTGCACTGTCGACGCCGCCGGACTTATGACCATAGATGGCTCCGACATCCACATTCAATACTTCGTGTCTCCCAAGACCGAATTGCAGTAAACGCCATTAGCTTTTAGCATGAATCCACTGATAATCAAAATATTAAGACATCAAAGTATCGCTCTGATTATATTGTTCGCCGGCATCGTTTTGTTCGGTTGCGACAAGCCATTGCGGTTTCCGTTTCGCGTTTATCCTGCTCCGGAAGAGTCCGCCGACTCGCTTCCCGCACAAGCGCCGATCATCATACCGAAAATCGTAACCGACTATGATGGAAACGTTTACGACGGCGTGCAGATCGGTGAACTCATCTGGATGAAACAGAATCTGCGAGTCACCCACTACGCCGACGGCACCCCGATTCCCAACGGTATGGAAATGGTGCCCGAGAATGCGAACTGGGCTTGGTACGAAAACCACGAATTGGTGCATAACAGCGATTCCACCGCATATTACTACGCGAACCCCGATGCCGACACCTCCAACTATGGACTGCTTTACAACTGGACCGCGGCGGTTCGAGGCCTGAGAAGGATAGCTTACAACGAAGATATCCAAGGAGCATGTCCGGACGGCTGGCACGTACCCAGCGATGAGGAATGGACCGCCATGGAACGTTACGTGAGCCGCCACAAAGGGTTCTACTGCGGAGGCGATTCGACCTACATCGCCAAAGCTCTTGCGGCCAAAACCGGCTGGAAATCAAGGGAAAACCACAAAGAGTCACCAGACGAACAATCATATCTGCTGGACTGGAAACGCAAAAAGAAGGAAGAAGAACGGGAGAAGTTCAGCGATGCATTCTTCCCAGATTCCGACCCGGACAAGAACAATGCTACCGGATTCTCAGCACTGCCCGCCGGCCTCTTCGTCGGCGGCGTTAGCGGATTCGGGGAAGAGGCGAACTTCTGGACATCCACCATTAGTTACGACTGTTACGTTTGGTACCGCTACATCAACGGCGGCAGCCCCGTGGTTTTCAGAACATATAACACGAAGGATTACGGTTTCTCCGTTAGATGCGTACGCCCCATAAAACAGTAGAGACGATGTGCACATCGTCTCTACAATTTATCGACATATAAGCTTCTAAGCCTGTAAGCTTCTAAACCTACTTATACAGGAACCGGCGAATCGACCTCTTCGGAGTCTTCGCGAACTCCTGATCAACCGTCTCAATAGCGGAAATCTGTTCGTATTTCGCCACCAAGGTGTTGATCTTCTGCAGATTCTGGCTCATCTGTTCCTCAACAGAGATGGCATTCCAGTCGAAGGCGGGATCGGGATAGACCAAAGCTACCAATTTGCCTTTTCGACCCACCACCAAAGCTTCGGAGACGCCCGGCAAATTGCTGAGCTTGGCCTCCAACTCCTCGGGGTAGATGTTCTGACCGCCGGCGGTGAGGATCATCGCCTTGCTGCGCCCCTTGATATAGATGTTGCCCTGCTTGTCCATGAGTCCGAGGTCGCCGGTGTGCAGCCAACCTTCGCTGTCGATGGCGGCTTTCGTGGCCTCCTCGTTCTTGTAGTAGCCCATCATCACGTGCTCGCCGCGGAAAAGGATCTCGCCGACCTCTTGCTGCGGATCAGGCGAGTTGATCATAATCTCGTTGCGCGTAACCACCTTGCCACAAGAGCCGAGCGTCTGCTTGTACCAATGCTCGTAGCTCACCAGCGGACCAGCTTCCGTCATGCCGTAGCCGACCACCAAGGGGAACTTGATGCGACGCAGCACACGCTCCACTTCTTGGTTCAGCGCGGCACCGCCCGTAATCAGCCAAATCAGGTTGCCGCCGAAAGCGGTCATCAGCTGTTGGTAAATCTTCTTCTCCACAATCTTGCACAATCCCGGCGTGTTCCAAAGCATCTTCACACCCGGCTTCTCCAATGCGGGGAAAATCTTCCCTTTGAAGATCTTCTCGATGACCAACGGCACCGTCAGAA
>JAGBPE010000084.1 GCA_017633495.1 Bacteroidales bacterium
ACAGAATGGGGGCGTTGTTGTGTTGACTATCGGTTTGGCATTGCTCATCTCCGTAGCTGCCAGTATTTATCCCGCCTTGTTCGCCACCTCGTTTAATCTGGTCTTCGCCTTGAAAGGCACTTTCGGCACCACGCAAAAAGGAAAAGCTTTCCGCATCGGTCTGATTGGCTTGCAGTTCACTATTTCTATAGTGTTGATAATCTGTGCGATATTCGTTCACGAGCAACGCCGTTTCATGATGAACCATGAAATGGGCTTCGACCAAGAATGTCTGTTGCAGTCGCAGGTTTCATGGAATCTTGCCAAGAACCGCGAGGCAGTGGAAAGTAAGTTGAAAGCCGATGCTGCCATCAAAGATGTCGCCTGGGGCGATGGGCCTTTCATACAGGATTCTCGTATGAGTTGGGGACGCAAAGTGCGGGGTGAAGATGCCGGTTGGCAGGTTTATCCTGTTTCGTGGAACTTCCTGCGCTTTATGGGTATTGACATTATCGAAGGTCGTGATTTCACCGAAGCCGATGAGCAGTCTGATGGCGTGTATATCTTCAACAAAACCGCAAAAGACAAGTACCAAATCACTCTTGAAGACCAGATTGGCGGTCATGGTGACCAAATCGCCGAAATAGCAGGCTTTTGCGAGGACTTCAACTTCGCCTCGCTGCGACAAGGGATTGAGCCTTTTGCATTCTATGTTTATGGTAAAGATCCGTGGCACATTTGCATGAGGCTGTTCATCCGCACTGAGGCAGGTGTGGATGTCCCAGCTTTGACGGAGCGCATCACCAAAACGCTCAACGACCTTGATCCCACCATGGGCGAGGAGATGTCATACGAGGTGTGGCCTTTCTCCCAATCCATTGAGAACCAATACAAAAAAGAGCAGAATCTCTCGAAATTGGTCACGTTGTTCACCGTTTTGGCCATTGTCATCTCGCTGATGGGGGTGTTCGGTCTGGTGATGTTCGAGACGGAGCACCGCCGCAAGGAGATCGGCATCCGTCGGGTCAACGGCGCCACGGAAGGGGAGGTGCTGGCGATGTTCAACGCCCGTTTCGTGAAAATCGTGCTGGTCTGCTTCGCGGTCGCCGTGCCCCTCAGCATCGTCATCATGCACCGCTATCTGGAAGGATTCGCCTATCGTGCGCCGCTGCACTGGTGGGTCTTCGCTTTGGCCTTGCTGGCGGTCCTCGCCGTCACAGTCGCGGTGGTCACGTTGCGGAGTTTGCGCGCCGCCACAGTGAACCCGGTGAAGTCGTTGCGGAGTGAATAACCCTTGTAGAGACGCAATTAATCGCGTCTCTACGATTTTTTTTATTTTTGCCGCTCGAATTTCTGAAATATGAGCCGAGAGAAAGAGATTTACAAAGTGACCCTTTGGGGAAGTCTGGTCAACGCGCTGTTGATGGTGCTGAAGTTCGTGGCCGGCGTGCTGGGCAACAGTGCCGCCATGATGGCCGATGCCGTCCATTCGGTGTCCGATTTTGTCACCGACATGGTGGTGATTGCCTTTGTGCGAATTAGCAGCAAACCCAAAGACAAATCGCACGATTACGGACATGGAAAGTTCGAAACGTTGGCCACCGCGATGATTGGGCTGGCATTGGTTATTGCGGCTATCGGCATCTTCGTGAGCGGTGCAAAACAGATTGCTATCTGGGCCAACGGCGGTCAATTGGCACAGCCCAGCCTGATCGCGCTGTGGGCCGCGCTGATCTCTATTGTGTTGAAAGAGATTATCTACCAATACACGAACCATAAGGCGAAACAACTTGATTCTGAGGCGATGAGAGCCAATGCCTGGCATCATCGTAGCGACGCGCTCACTTCGGTTGCGGCGGCGATCGGCATCGGCTGCGCCATCTTCTGCGGCGAAAAATGGGTGGTGTTCGATCCCATCGCATCTATTATCGTGGCGGCATTCATTCTCAAGGTTGCTGTTGATCTGATGCGGAACGCTTTGGGAGAATTAATGGAGAAATCTTTGCCCGACGAGGTAGAGAACGAGATATTGGACATCGTGCGCTCTGTGCCGGAAGTCTCTGAGCCTCACGACCTTCGCACCCGTCGCATCGGAAACCACTACGCCATTGAGTTGCACATCCTCATGGACGGCAACCTCTCCCTGAAGTCCACCCACGATAAAGCCACGGAAATCGAAAAACGCTTGAAAGAACGCTACGGCGAAGAAACCCACGTCGCCGTGCATGTGGAACCGCTCGGGGAGGAATGAGCTGTTGGCTTTTGACTATTGACGTTGACTTTGACATTGACTATTAAACTTGAAACCTGAAACTTGAAACCTGAAACTTGAAACCTGAAACCTGAAACTTGAAACCTGAACCCCTAACCCTACACGATACAAAAAAAATAGTATCTTCGCGGCCGCAAATTCTGAAAAATAAATGAGCACTGTATTTACCCTCTTTGACGTTGAAAAAATCGTTTACGGAGACAAAAAAATAGACCTTTCCGCGCTGCCGATGGACAAAGTGGCCGCTTGTTACGACTTTTTGAAGGAGTTTAGTGCGGATAAGATCATATACGGCATCAACACGGGTTTTGGTCCTATGGCGCAATGGCGCGTCGATGACGACCATCTCACCGCTCTTCAATACAATATTATTCGTAGTCACTCCACAGGCGCGGGCGAACCGCTGCCCGACGAGTGTGTGAAGGCCGCTATGGTGGCCCGCCTCGGTACGTTCCTGCAGGCTCGTTCCGGTGTGCATCCCGACTTGGTAAAGCTCCTCGTGGAGATGATCAACCGTGACATTCTCCCCATGATTCCCCAGCACGGTAGTGTAGGGGCCAGCGGCGATCTTGTGCAACTGGCACACCTCGCCCTGACGATGATAGGCGAGGGGTGCGTTCACTACCACGGCGAATGGAGACCGGCTGCTGAAGTGCTGAAAGAGAACGGGTTAGAGCCGTTCAAAATCCATATTCGTGAAGGACTTTCCATTACCAACGGCACCGGCGTGATGACCGGCATCGCTATGGTGAACCAATTCCATGCCGAGCAGCTCCTCGATTGGGCTACTTTGGCTGCGGTGATGATGAACGAGATCGCCGGCTCTTACGACGATTGGATGGCGGAACCTCTGAATGAGGTGCGCCGTCACGAAGGTCAGCAGGTGACAGCCGCGCGGATGCGTGTGCTTGCCCGAGATAGCAAGTGCCTGCAAAAACGCGAGCACATGCTCTATGATGGTCATCATACGGAGGAGACCTTCGAACATAAAGTGCAGGCTTACTATTCGTTACGTTGCACACCTCAGATTCTGGGACCGATTTATGAAACGTTGGCGAACTGTCGCCGCGTACTCGAAGAGGAGATCAACTCCGCTTGTGACAACCCCATTGTGGATCCTGAGACCCGCAACGTCTATCACGGCGGCAACTTCCATGGCGACTACGTCTCCTTGGAGCAAGATAAGGTGAAAATCGCGATGGTACGCCTCGTGATGACCGCCGAGCGACAGCTCAACTACCTTTTCCACGACCGCATCAACGGTATTCTGCCGCCGTTCCTCAACATGGGCAAATTAGGACTCAACTACGGAATGCAGGCGTGCCAGTTCACCGCTACCTCCACTACCGCCGAGTGTCAGACGTTGGCGATGCCCAACTACGTACACAGTATACCGAACAACAATGATAATCAGGATATTGTGAGTATGGGCACCAATACGGCTCTCCTCACCAAGCGCGTGATTGAGAACGCTTGGCAGGTGATGGCTATCCAGTACATCGCCCTCGTCCAAGCTGTTGACATACTGAAAATTGCCGACAAACTCGCCCCCATCTCCCGACAGATTTACAAGCTAGTTCGCGAAATCTGCCCCGTTTTCATCGAGGACACGCCATTCTACGAAGATATTCGCAACGTACAGGCGTTTTTGATGGGAAACCCGTTATCGTTAGATTAAACCCTAAACCTTAAACCTTAAACCAACATGAAATACGCATTAGTAACCGGAGGTTCCCGTGGAATCGGACGTGCAGTGGCGCTTCGCCTCTCACGCGACGGGATGCCCGTGATTGTAAATTATGTCAGCAACGATGCCGCTGCCGAAGAGACCAAGCAAATGATTGAGGCACAGGGCGGTGTGTGCGAACTGCTGAAATTCGATATTGCCGACGAGCAGGCTGTGGATGCCGCTCTGGAAGGCTGGGAAAAGGCCCATCCTGAGGATTTTATCTCTGTGTTGGTGAACAACGCCGGCACGCGTCGCGACAACTTGATGATCATGATGAGCGACGAGGACTGGCATAGCGTGATTGATGCCCCGCTGAACGGCTTCTTCTACATCACCCGTCGTGTGGTGAAGACGATGTTGCGCAAGCGCGAGGGCCGAATCGTCAATATGGCGTCGCTTTCCGGCTTGAAGGGTGTTCCCGGACAGACCAACTACAGTGCCGCCAAGGCCGCCATCATCGGTGCGACCAAGGCGCTGGCGCAAGAAGTGGCCAAACGGAAGATCACGGTCAACGCTGTGGCTCCCGGCTTCATCGCCACCGATATGACTGCAGGCTTGGATGCGGAAACCCTGAGCAAGCTGATTCCGGCGGAACGTTTCGGCACCCCCGAAGAGGTGGCCGCCGCCGTGGCTTTCCTCGCCTCACCCGAAGCCTCCTACATCACCGGACAGGTGCTGCAGGTGAACGGAGGAATGTATAGTTAAGAGTCGGGAGATACGAGCAACCCCAATAATATTAAACAGCTTCCTTAAGCAGCCCCGTAGGGGCAAGAGCTCGGTAGCCTGGGGTAAGCGAAGCGCAACCCCTGGGAATGAATGTTGTTCAATTGGATGAATGTTGTTCAATTGGATGAATGATGAATAATCAATGATGATAATATGAACAATAGACGCGTAGTAATCACCGGAATGGGCATTTGGTCGTGCATCGGCACTTCGTTAGATGAAGTGGCGGAGTCGTTGCGCACGGGTCGGTGCGGCATCGGACACGACCCCTCACGCATCACCTACGGATACCAGTCGGATTTGTCGGGCGTGGTGCCTTACCCCGAGTTGAAACCGTTGTTGCACAGACGTTTGCGTTCGGGACTCTCGGAAGAGGCGGCCTACGCCTTCATGGCCTCCCAGCAGGCGTTTGAGCAGGCGGGCATGGACGAGGAGTATCGGGATAGTCACGAAATCGGTGTGCTGTTCGGCAACGACTCCTCCGCAAAGGCCATCATCGAAACGGACAGAACCTTGCAGCAGCGGCCCGATACCGCGTTGCTCGGCTCTGGACTGATTTTCCAGTCGATGAACTCCACCGTGAACATGAACATGAGCAGCATCTTCCATCTTCGTGGCATCAACCTCACCGTGAGCGCGGCGTGCGCCAGCGGTAGTCACGCGGTGGGACTTGGCTACCTGCTCATCAAGCAGGGACTGCAGGATTGCGTGCTCTGCGGTGGTGCCCAGGAGGTCAATACCTACGCGATGTCCTCCTTCGATGCGTTGGGAGCCTTCTCTAAACGGATGGACGACCCCTCTAAGGCCTCCCGTCCGTTCGATCGCGACCGCGACGGTCTGGTGCCCAGCGGCGGAGCAGCAGCACTGGTGCTCGAAGACTACGACAGCGCAGTGCAGCGTGGCGCCACCATCCTTGCAGAGGTGGCTGGTTACGGATTCTCCTCCAATGGAGGTGGCATTTCCCAACCCTCCGACGACGGCAGTGTGACCGCCATGATGCGCGCGATTGAGGCAGCGGGACTCACCCCGGCTGACATCGACTACGTGAACGCCCACGCCACCGGCACGCCCCAAGGCGACCGCTTCGAGGCGTTGGCTCTGAACCGCATTTTCAACGGACAGCCCGCGCTCATCAGCTCTACCAAGGGCATGACGGGTCACGAATGCTGGATGGCCGGTGCGAGCGAGCTGGTCTACTGCACCCTAATGATGCAGCACGGCTTCGTCGCCCCGAACTTTAATTTCGAGAACCCCGACGAAGACACCGCATTGCTGAACCTCGCCAAAACGACAGTGGAGAAACCGTTACGAAATGTCCTGAGCAACAGCTTCGGTTTCGGTGGCACGAACTCCGCAGTCGTCCTGAAAAGAAGTTAGCCGTTAAGCATATAAACCTGTAAACCTGTAAACGTGTAAACCTGTAAACCCCTGAACCCCTAAACCCCTAAACAATGTACCTAAACGAAACCCTCAAAAAACAATACACAACCGACCGCCTGAGCGCCATTGAAGCGCAGCGGCTCGCACAAATCTACGCCTTTGGACCGGTGATGTTCCAGGTGGCACGTCTCATGGTGAAATGGGGCGTCTTTGAGATGCTCAACGACACGCCCTCCACACCCGAGGAGGTGGCCGACAAGCTCGGCATCTCCGTCTATGCTGCCAAGTGTCTGCTGGAGGCCTCGCTGACGATGCGCACCGTGACCGTTGATACCGAAACGGGCAAGTACTCGCTCGCCAAGGCTGGCTGGTTCCTGGTGAACGACGAATCCACCCGCGTGAATATGGGATTTAACCACGACGTGAACTATCAGGGACTCTTCTACTTGGAGGAGGCGCTGAAGGAAGGCCGCCCTGCAGGACTGAAGTGCCTGGGCGACTGGCCGACGGTCTATGAGGGTCTTTCGACGTTGCCTCCGCAAGTGCAGAAGAGCTGGTTCGCCTTCGACCACTTCTACAGCGACGGTTCGTTCGAGCAGGCATTGGGGCTGGTCTTCTCGCGCCCCACACGCACGCTCATGGACGTGGGCGGTAATACGGGACGCTGGGCGATGCAGTGCGTGCAACACAACCCCGATGTGGAGGTCACCATTGTGGACCTGCCGCAACAGTTGGGGATGATGCGGGAACAGACCGCCGGACATCCTGGTGCCGACCGCATCCGTGGTCATGCCACCAACATGCTGGACGACAGCAACAAACTGCCCTCCGACCGCCAATGGGATGCCATCTGGATGAGCCAGTTCCTCGACTGTTTCGGGGAGGAGGAGATCGTAAGCATCCTGCGTCGTGCTGCCGAAGTGATGAACCCCGACACTCGCCTCTACATCATGGAGACGCTTTGGGATCGCCAACGTTTCGACACCGCCGCGCTCTGTCTCACGCAGATCAGCCTCTACTTCACTGCCATCGCCAACGGCAACAGTAAAATGTACCATTCCGATGACCTGGTCCGCTTAGTCGAAACCGCCGGCCTCCATGTGGAGACGATTCACGATTTCTTGGGACTTGGACATTCGGTGCTGGTAGTTAGGAGTTAGGAGTGTTACAGCGAGGCCAACAACTGCTAACTACTAACTGCTAATTGCTAACTTATTAAAACAAACGATAAACCAATAAGCTTCATACCATAAACAAGTGGCCGGGAAACCGAAAAAATGTGTATCTTCGCGGCCGTTTTTATTAATCACAAAAACTTACAAAAAAAGTATGGAATCACAAGAACTTCTTCACCCGGAAAATTCTGAAATTCAGAACAATGAGGTGAACCCCGCAGCTTCTCAGGAAGCTCAAACCGTTAATGAGAATGCAACTCCCGCATCCGCAGTGGAACCTGAAATCGCGGAACCCGTGACGGAACCGCAACCCGAAACTTCCGCTGAAGAGCCTCAGGAGATGCCTGAACCGCAGCCCGAAGTGGCGGAAGAACCCGCTCAAGAGCCTGTTGCCGCAACTGAGACTCCCGCAGATGAGCCCAAGGTTGAAGAAACTGCACAACCCGAGGAGACCTTGGAGCAGGTGGAGGCCGAGTATGCCAATTTCGACCTTGAACAGCTCGTGGCTGAACTGGAGAAGCTGGTGGTGGTCACCAACTTCAATGTTGTGAAACAACGTGTGGGCGTGATCCGCGCCAAAGCCCTGGAATTCCTGCGTGAGCGCAGACGTGCTCGTCAGGCCGAGTTCGAGGCTGCCAAAGCTGCCGCTGAGGCTGCTGCTGCTGAACTTCCCGAAGGTCAGGAAGCTCCCGCCGCACCCGAGTTCAACAACGAACCCGACGAACTCGAAAAACGCTTCAATGCCGCCTTCCAAACTTTCAAGGACAACAAGGCTGCTTTCATTGAAGAGCTTGAGCAACAGAAAATCAAGAACTTAGATCTAAAAAACAATATCATTGAAGGTCTGAAGAGACTGCTGGAAACCGAAACCAACCTCAAGGTCCTCAACGACCAGGTGAAAGAATTCCAGGAACAGTGGAAGGCCGTTGGTCCCGTGCCGCAAACCGAATCCACCAATCTCTGGCAGAACTATCATTTCTATATTGAGAAGTTCTTCGACATCATCCGCATGAACCGCGAGATGCGTATGCTGGATTACAAGAAGAACCTCGAAAGCAAACTGCAGATTTGCGAAAAGGCTGAATCTCTCTTGCTGAATGATTCTATTAATCAATCATTCAATGAGTTACAAGAGCTGCACCGTCAGTGGAAAGAGATCGGACCTGTTCCAGATGACAAGAAAGAGGAGATTTGGGAACGCTTCAAAACCGCTTCCGACCAAATCAACCAACGTCGCAGAGAGCATTACGACAAGATGTTCGCTGAAGAGCAGAACAACTACAACGCCAAGGTTGTTTTGTGCGAGCAAGCTGAAGAGTTGGTGGCTAAGCCCGTTGAGCAAGTCTCTGAGTACAATGCCGTTAGCGACAAGTTGACCGAGCTGTTCACCCTTTGGAAGACCTTAGGACCCGCTCCTGCCAAGTTGAACGACGAAATCTGGATGCGCTTCAAATCCACTCTCGACAAATTCTTCCAGCAGAAGAAGGAGTACTTCCAGCAGATCAAGGACACGCAGATGCAGAACTACAACCAGAAGCTCAATCTGGCTATCCAGGCTGAGGGCATCGCTGACCGCACCGATTGGAAGCAGGCTACCGACGAGATTCTCGCCCTGCAAACCGAGTGGAAGAGCATCGGCGCCACTCCGCGCAAATACTCCGACCAAGTGTGGAAACGTTTCCGCGCCGCTTGCGACAAATTCTTCGAGGCAAAGGCCAAGTTCTTCAGCAATGTTCAAGGCGAAGAGACTGAGAACCTGCAGAAGAAGGAAGAACTCATCCAGAAGATTCTGGGTTACGAGTTCGGCGAGGACCGCAACGCCAACCTCGATGCGATGAAGGCTTACCAGAAGGAGTGGCTGGAGATCGGTTTCGTGCCGCGTAGCGAGAAGGACCGCATTTACACTGAGTACCGCAACGCCATCAACAAGCGTTTCGCAGAACTCAAAGTCGGTGCTGAAGATATCCGTCACAACCGCTATCAGTCCCGTTTGGATGACATCATGCGCAATCCGAATGCCGACAAGCTCATCGACAAAGAGAAGAACTTCCTCACCACCAAGCTGGCTCGTTTGAGAGACGATATCGTGCTGTGGGAGAATAACTTGGGATTCTTTTCCAACTCCAAGAACGCTGAAATCCTCACCGCAGAGTTCCGCAAGAAAATCGAATCTGCGAAGAAGGAAGTCGCCGATCTGGAGTACAAGATCAAGATGATGAACAACCCGAAGGCTGCCGAGCAAGCTGAAGCTCCTGCCGCTGATGCAGAGCCCGCAGCTGAGACGGAAACTCCTGCTGAAGCATAAGAAAATGTCAAAGTCATTTCTGATCATTTGTACATTCTTAATACTCCCTATTCTATCTGCGGTCGCCCAAACGGAGGCCGCAGATAAAATTATTGGTACATATTATGTCTCTGACGACACTTCGGACGAAGACTGCAAAGTCAAGATAACCAAGGACAAATCAGGGACATACAGCGGTCGTATCATTTGGGTGAAGAATCCGACCTTCAAGGATGGTACACCGAAGCGGGACATCAAGAACCCGGACCCGGCGAAGCGCAATACCCCTGGGGATCAGATTCCGTTGGTCTTCCACTTCCGTTACGACGCGAAGAAAAACCAGTGGGTGGACGGTGAGATTTACGACCCGATTCACGGAAAGATGTACAAATGCAAGATGTGGTTCGAGAGCGACAAGGTGCTGCGCGTCCGAGGCTACATTGGCGTCTCCGCCTTGGGAAGAACGATGACTTGGAAAAAGCTTTCCTAAACCCGTAAACCTGTAAACCTGTAAACCCCAAAATGGACAAATTAGACGTGCGAATTGACAAATGGCTCTGGATGGTGCGGCTCTTCAAGACCCGCTCCATTGCCACGGAAGCCTGCAATGCCGGCAAGGTGAAACTCAACGGCGAGAACGTCAAGCCTTCCCGTGACGTGCGTGTGGGCGAGGTGTACGAGGTGCATATCGGCTCGCTGCACAAGACCGTGCAGGTGGTGGGCGCACCGAAGAGCAGGGTAGGGGCACCGTTAGTTCCGGACTACTGCACCGACCTCACTCCCCAGGCAGAATACGACCGCATGAAGACCCTCAAAACCCAAGAGTTCCGTCCGCACGGCCTCGGCCGTCCCACCAAACGCGACCGCCGCCAGTTGGACTTTATCAAAGAGAATTATTTCGAAGAAGAATAAACCCGTAAACCTGTAAACCTGTAAACCTGTAAACCCAATGATCATAATCCTAACCGCATCCCTTCTTCCAGTCGTCCTGCTGATGTCCTATATCTACAAGCGGGACACCTTTCAAAAAGAACCTTGGCCGTTGTTGATGAAGGCCTTCGGTTTTGGTATTTTGTCCGCACTGCTCGATTTCTTCGTGGCAGGTTTTCTCCAACGCGTCATACCTCATCCGGTGAGCACACCGCTGAACGATGCGCTCTATGAGGCGTTCGTCTGCGCTGCGGCTCCCGAGGAGTTTTGCAAGCTGCTGATGCTCTACCTCTGCATCTGGAAAAACCCCTATTTCGATGAATATTACGATGGTTTGGAGTATGCGGCCTTCGTGGGATTAGGCTTTGCCGGTTTCGAGAATGTGCTCTACATCCTGACGGGCGGTCTGGGACTTGCACTTGGCCGCGCCATCTTCGCTGTGCCAGCTCACTTCTTCTTCGCCATCTTTATGGGTTATTTCTTCTCTATGGCCCGTTTCCGCTACGAAAAGCGTTGGCGCTTTTTGATCCTGGCCTACATTGTCCCCGTGATCCTGCACGGCGTTTACGACGGGGTGCTGATGTTTATGAATAACCTGAATGGTGCCAGCGATACTATGCAGGAGGTGGACGCTCTTTCCGGCATCCTCTATGCGGGATTCCTGGTCTTTTTCTTCTTTGTGTGGCGATTTGCCGTCAGGAAAGTCAATAGGATATCAGGACAATAATCACATCGCGTTCCGCATCGGCTGCATCAGCTGGGTGAGCATCTGTTTGGCGCGCATGATCTGGATTTTCACGTTGGAGAGAGACAATCCTAAACGTTCGGCGATGTCTTCGTAGGCGAGGTCCTCGTAGTAACGCAACTCAATGACTTTCCGGTATTTGTCGGGCAGTTCGGCCACGGCGGCACGGAGCAGCTGCAGACGTTGTTTGTCGATGACCTCCTCTTCGGGGGTGCGCTGCATGTTGTCTTCGCTTTGGTCGACCATGGAGGTGGTGTTGGAGGTGTAGAGGTCCTCCTCGAAGTATTGCGGCATGTTGTTTTTCACGCGCATGAAGTCGATGCTGTTGTTGAGTGCAATGCGATAGAGCCACGTGGAGAAGGCGTATTTCGGTGTGTATTTGTCGAGATAGCGGAACGCCTTGCCGAAAGTCATCAAGGTGAGGTCTTCGGCATCGTCCTTGTTTTTCACCATGCGGATGAGCATATAGTAGATGCTGTCGCGATAAAGGCTCATCAGTTCAGCATACGCCTGCTGGTCGTTGTTGTCCAGCGCTTTACGCAGCAGAACGTAGTCGCGTTTCGCTTTTTCGGTTTGACATGTGTTTATCATTGCGCGATTTTTTTATGATGAATTTTAGCCGAAAGCCAATACAACGGATTAAGCAGGGCAAATAGTATGTCGTAGAATAAAATTTGCGGAATAATTTGCGTCTCCTGCAGCTTTTTCGCAGAGATGCCCATGACCACATACATGCTGATGATGCGCACCAACGCGATGCCGAGGGTGATGTAGAGGGCGAGGGGCTGATGCAGGGAGACGACGATGGCGAAGGCCAACATTACGTAGAAAAGCAGGTTGGTGAGTTCGTAAAGTCCCAGCAAACATCTGTTTTTGAAGGAGTTGTATTTTCGGGTGAAGCAGAGACTGATCTTGTGGAGTCGCCAGTAACGGTACTCCGGCACATGTTGTCTCACCATGGTGGCTTCGGGCGCGAACTCGATGGCGGTGTTGTTTTGGTTGGCGGCGCGGTAGACGAAGATGTCCTCCTCACCGTAGAGCAGATGGTTGTAGGAAATAAATCCTTTCTGCTGGTAAAAGAGCGGTCGCACGAAAGCCAGGTTGTTCAAATCGCCGCGGTAGGTGCTGCGGAACAGTGCGTGCGAAAAATACTGCATGGCACCGACCAGGTTGTCGAAGTGGAGGAAGTGGCTGTAAGGACCTCTTTTCTTGGTGAAAGTGCTGTAACCCAGCACGATTTTTTTCTGGAACTGGAAGTTTTGCGCCATCATCGAGAGCCATTGCTTCGAGGCGGGGATGCTGTTCGGGGAGGTGAGCAGGATGTGTTCGTAGGTGGCGCATTTGATGCCCATGGAGATGGCCATCTTCTTGCCGCGACTGGTGGAGACCGCCGTGCTCAGGTCCACAATCTTGATGTTCGGATAGCGCTCCTTGTACTCCTTGATGGCTTGCAGGGAGTATTCGTCGCGGGAACGGTCGTTGACAATGACGATCTCGAAGAAGGAATACTGTTGCTCAAGGAGAGAGGGGAGGGTTTGCAGCACTTGAGCGGCGTCGTCGCGAACCACGATGACCACAGAAACGGGAATGTCACGGAAACCGAGTGCGGCCTTCTTGCGGTGGAAGGCAAAACGACCGTAGATGACGTAGTAATAGACTAACTGAATGAGAGTTATGACGCCAAATATGATTAAAATAGCCAGCGCTACTTCCGTAATTTGCATTTATGAATAGGTTTAGGTTAATAGTTTGGCTGCAAAAGTATGTTTTATTTCAATAAAAGATGTATTTTTGCCCACAAAATTATAAACAAACTTACGAACAATATGAAGTTTACACTCCAGCAAGAAGACGGCAAAAGTCACGCACGCGCGGGACTGATTGAGACCGCTCATGGAAAGATTGAGACCCCGATTTTTATGCCTGTGGGTACTTTGGGTGCGGTCAAGTCGTTGCATATCAGAGATTTGAAACAAGATGTGAAAGCCCAGATTATCTTGGGCAATACCTACCATTTGTATATGCGTCCCGGAATGGAGATTCTGCGCGAGGTCGGCGGACTGCACAAGTTCAACGGTTGGGATCGTCCGATCCTCACCGACAGCGGCGGTTTCCAGGTCTTCTCGCTGAGCCATCGTCGCAAAATCGACCCGCAGGAGGGCGTATGGTTTCAGTCGCACATCGACGGATCCCGACATCTGTTCAGTCCCGAAAAGGTGATGGATCTCGAACGCACCATCGGCGCCGACATCATCATGGCGTTTGATGAATGCACACCGTATCCTGCTGATTACAAGTACGCTAAGAACTCTATGGAGACGACCTACAAGTGGCTGAAACGCTGTATCGCACGGTTGGACGAGACCGAACCCTATTACGGTTACGAGCAGACCCTGTTCCCGATTGTGCAGGGCAGTACGTATAAGGATTTGCGGTTGAAGTCTGCCGAATATGTGGCTTCCACGAATTGCGACGGCAACGCCATTGGCGGTGTCTCTGTGGGCGAACCTACGGAGCTGATGTACGAGATCACGGATGTTTGTTGTCAAGTGCTGCCGAAGGACAAACCACGCTATCTGATGGGGGTGGGCACGCCTGCCAACATCATCGAGTGCATCTCCCTCGGTGTCGATATGTTCGACTGCGTGATGCCGACCCGCAACGGTCGCAACGGCATGATTTTCACGTGGGAAGGCATGATGAACATGCGCAACGAGAAGTGGAAAAACGATTTCACCCCGCTGGATGCTAACAGCGACCTCTTCGCCGATCGCGAGTACACCCGCGCCTACCTGCGCCACCTGTACGTCTCGGATGAAATCCTCGGCCCGATGATCGGCAGTATCCACAACCTGCACTTCTACCTCGACCTCGTCACCACCGCCCGCAAAAAGATCCTCGAAGGCACGTTCGCCACGTGGAAGGACGAGGTTTTGCCGAAGATCTCGCGGAGGTTGTAGGGATGATAGGATGATGGGATGATGGGATGAAGCTGTTGGCCGACCTGGGCTACGTCCGATGTACTGGTGCTATCATTGTTGTAGATTCTTATGCGAACAAATCCTCCAATGTGACGGTTTTCTGGATGCGGCCGCTGTATTCGTTGTAGTGGAGTCCGAATGTGGTAATAAGGGTGAGGTGGATGTTCCGTTTGTTTTTGGTTAGTTCACGGAGCCTTTCGACACGGTGGCGAAGTTTTTCTTCGTAATTCTTGTCAATGACAAATTCCTGATGGCAATATTTGATTTCGCAAAGATTGATGACTCTGTCGGCTCGCTCGATGAGCATGTCGATCTGCATTCCGGGTTGGTCTTCCTCTTTGGCGATGACGAGTGACGAGATGTTCGTCTGAATACCGGCGATTCCAAGTGCGGCTTTGATTTGTTGAGAGTGGGCGAAACAGACTTCCTCGAAAGCGAAACCCTGCCATGAGGTAATGGTGGGGGATAATACGGAATGTTGCCAGAAGGCCTCGTCATTAGTTCCTTTTTTTTCGATGAAATTCAGGTAGAACAGGCAGAAATTATCCGTTAGTTTGTAGTATTTTTCCTTTTTTTTGTCCAAAGGCACGAAAGGAGTGATGAAATCGCTCACGGCGAGGGCTGTCAGTGTTTTGGTCAGTGTTCCGCCGGATGTAATGTTTGTCTTTTTAGCGATTTCGCTTCTGCTGAAACCGTACCTGCGGGAGGCCAGCAGCTTTACGATCGCCTTGGAGTCATCCGGGTTCCCGAAAAGAGAGGCGAACAAACGATCGAATTCGTCCCGCAGCGGAGCGTTTTGCTCAAAAAACAGGCGGTCGATATTCTGTGCAAGGGAAAGGCCCGGGCGGAAATAGTTCAGGTAGTAGGGAATCCCTCCCACGGCCATATAGCTTTGCACAATGTCGTAACGATCCAGTTCGATTTTTTTGTATTTCAAGAATTCTTCACATTCGCGCAACGAAAAGGGTGCGAGTTTCAAACGGTACGTCACCCGCCCGTATAACCCGCCTTTGTTGTTCATCAGGGTGTCCTCCATCCACGAAGTGGCTGAGCCGCAGACGATTAGAAGAAGGTCGGAACGAGAAGACGCCCATCCATTCCAAAAATGTTCAAAAGCGGTGACAAAGCCCGACCGTGGAGTGTCCATCCAGGGCAGTTCATCCAAAAAGACCACTTTTTTGTTCTCGCCGTCTTGTTTTTCAATAAGCTGTCGCAATAATCTAAACGCTTCCGGCCATGAAGCCGGACAGGTTGCATCTTCGAGTCCATATTCCCGCAGTGAAATGTAAAACTCCTCCAGCTGACGCTTAGTCAATTGCTTTCCCTTTATTTCGAGAGGCGACACCCCCGTATGATAAAAAGTGAAATGATTTTGAAAAAATTCCCGGATAAGGAAGGTCTTTCCCACGCGGCGGCGACCATATACAGCCACCAATTCCGGGGATTTGCTTTCTTTAAGATGTTGTAATTCAGCTTTTTCCTTCTTCCTTCCGATGATTATCTGACTCATAGCCTAATTGTTTTAATCAGCGGCAAATATATAAAAAATATTCGATTTGGCTGATTTGATTTTCTTTGTTCAGCCAAAAGTGTATTCGATGTATATAATTTGGCTGGTTTTGTTGTTGTTGTTTAGCCAAAAGTATGTGGTTTGAGTATGGTTTGGCTGGTTTGATTTATTCGGTTTGGACAAGAGAATGCTTCTGAAGTAGGGTTGGGTATAATGCCGCATGTTGGTTTCTTGGCGAATGGCAAAAATCGTTTGCAGAAATCCAAGGAGATGCAGTGTCGATGAAAAAACGGGTGTCGGTGTTTGACCGGCACCCGTTTTCATTATACGTGCAGTTCCGCGTGATACGTGGAGATTACCGTTTCACCACCTTCCGCACAGCCACCGCATTTCCGTCCGCCACTGCTTTGATGAAATAGATGCCGGAGGCATAATGGGAGAGGTCGATTTGCGTTTGTGCGGATGAACCGTGTCCGTCCGTCCGTAGGGGCGAATCATTATTCGCCCCTACACCGTCGGTTGTCCGTAACAACCGCCCGAATGCGTCGAACAATTGGAATTCCACCTTTTCCGCCTGTGTATTGTTCATTGTACATTGTACATTGACCATGCCGGTGGTGGGGTTCGGATACACCGTCATGGATGCACCGAGGTGGTGGTCGTCAATGCCGACGGTGATAGTTAGATGAAGGGTTACCACGGAGTCGCAGCCGTGGACGGTCTGGAAAGTCTGGGTGTAGTCGCCGGAGGTGCAGTAGGTTTGGGCGTTCCAGGTGTAGCATGAGTCAGGACATTCGACTGAAAACTCGGATGCGGCGGGTTGCCAAACGGTGACGGTTGCACTGGCCATTGCATTACAACCAGCGGCATTGTAACCGATCACCTGATAGGTACCTGCTGTGCTGACGGTGAGGGTGTTGTCCGTAGTACCGTCGCTCCACAGATAGGTTTCGCCGCCGTTAGCCGTGAGGGTTGTGCTCTCACCTGCGCAGATGTCCGTTTCGCCAGTGATGGTGATATTCGGCAGTTGTGATACG
>JAGBPE010000085.1 GCA_017633495.1 Bacteroidales bacterium
ATCATCAGTGCAATTCCCTGGTAAAAAAATCTGATAGGTTTTTGTTGAATCCCCATCAATTACGATAGTGTAAGGAAGGGTATCGGGTCCCGCGTAATAAGTGCTTAATGCAATAAATGTATTGCCTTGGCTATCCACGCATACAGGATGTGCTCCTAATATTCGTCTGCTTAGTGGCATATCCAACAAATATTCTCCTCCTATACGTTCACGAGCTATTGTGTGTACAAAATGATTTTCCAGTTTGTTACCATCCAAATCAAAGGTGACAAAATAGCTGTAGTTGCCAGAGGTGTATGGTGGATGAACCATTCCCGAAGGATAGGAAAGCATGCACTGTTGGTCTATCAAGGTGTCAACAAACCACAAATAGGTCATGTTGCTTAGATGAAGACTGTATTCTCCTGCTATCGTGATTTTGTTATCTTGCAAAAACATGTCGTAAGGGAACCCATCATCAGACAAACTTTTTATGCTTCTGTGCCAAAGTAGATTCCCGAGGGAGTCAAACTTCGCCAAAACATTTCCCGAATGATTGTTTGCCACAATCATCGCATTATCTGAAAAATGTGAGGTGCCATTTTGGGCATAAAGAGTCGCACTTCCGCCGAAACTACCGAAAACGTATATGTTTCCGTCATCGTCAAATGCAGTTCGCACAACACGATTCGTCTCGTGGCTGCCAAGCTCCTCGTTGCCCGTCCAGTAGTTGGCCCACTTCCACTCGCCCTGGGCGGAGGCGGTGAGGAGAGTGAAAAGGGTGGCGAAGAGAGCCAGGGTGATTTGTGTCTTTTTCATATTGTTGGGTTTTGAAATTCGTCGGCAAAAGTACTACTGTTTTCCGAAATATTTAATCCCTCACAGCAGGAATATGTTCCCTCACAGGGCAAAATATGACGAGGCGGCTGGACAGAAGGTCGGAGAGGCTTGTTATGTTGTTGTATTTCAGTGGTTTGAAAAAATCGGGTTTGACAAAAAGTGTGAGGGATTAAACCGGAGATTTCACGAAAAAATGAGGGATTATCCGGTTTTTTGAACGGGATTTATGCGTATCTTTGCTGCCGAATTTTAGTTTTCAACATTATGAAAAACACCAACAAGATTGTTACCATTCTGCTGAACGTCCTGTTTTGCGCCGCGTTGCTCTGGGTCTTCTCCCGTAACTGCTTCCTCCGGCCGTATGCCGGCAGCCAATGGAAGGAGGCTCTCTCGGGCGTGATTCTGTTAGCGACATTGTATTTCAACTACTTCCTGCTCTATCCCCTGCTAATAAAAAAGAGACACATGAACATCCTTTATTGGTTGGTCGTCGTTTTTTTGTCCATTGCTATCGGCATACTGGAAATGGCGATTGCCTACCCCTTTATTTCGAAATGTAATGTACTCATCATTGAAAAATATGGTTTCTGGCATTATTATAGCAAACATACTTTCATGGTTGCCTCCCGTAACGTGGCCTTCCACTTCTTCCCGTTCATGTTCGGGGAACGGAAACAGCTGCAGGAGGCTTTGGATAACGAGGTGAGGATTGTGTATCAGGAAGTCCGCAAGCTCGACGTGGTTGACCACAATAACAAAAACAAACTCATCCTCCTCCCCATCGACGACATCTACTATTGCCGGCAGGACGGCAACTACACCCGCATCTACACGGTGGACAACATCTGGTACAGCCGTCTCGGCTCCATGGTTCATCTTGAGCAACTGTTCGGGGAAGAGGAGTTTGTGAGAATCTCCCCCACGCTGTTGGTTCCCTACAAATACATTGCATCGTGCGAGGGCACCGAGGTCGTGATGAAAAAGATGCCCTGGACGCGGAAGCCTCTCACGTTCACCATCGACACAAAAAACAACAACGAGATTTCCGAACGGATTGCCGTTCATTTGGCACAGCACGGTTGTAGAGACGCGATTAATCGCGTCTCTACATCGGGCAGGAAGAGACAGAGAACGCCCACCGTATCGAAAGAGAAGGCCGAAGCCGTTTTCGCCTTCGTCCAGTCGCACCCCGGCACCCGCTCCGCCGAAATCACCGCCGGCACCTCCATCTCGCAGAGCACGGTGGAGCGCTGCCTCGCCGAACTCCGCAAACAAGGCCGCATCGAATATGTGGGATCGAAGAAAAACGGAGGATATGAGGCGGTGAAAACTCCTAAAATTTCTTAAAATTGCAAAATGCCCATAAGGTAAATGGAAGAAATTATATCTTTGCCGCTTCATTTTGTATGAATCGGCGAAGTTTATTATGGATGCTGTTGCTGCTGACCGGTTTATGGCCGGCTAACGCGCAAATAGGCGGGAAGTATGTCTATAACTTCCTCAATATCAGCTATTCATCAAGATTGATGGGACTGGGCGGCAACCTCATCTCTGTTCACGACAACGACCCTACCCTACTCTTCACCAACCCCTCCTACATCAGCGAACGGCAACACAACAACCTGGCGCTCAACTTCACCGACTATTTCACCACCACCAACGCCATGTCGGCCGTCTATTCCTACACCTTCCCCAAAGCGGGCAGCTTTGCATTGGGCGTTTACGGTCTCACCTACGGTACTTTTCGCGGGGCGGACGCTTCCGGCATCGAGACCGGCAAATTCAATGCCGGCGACTATGCCCTGATTGTCGGCTGGGGCCGCCAACTCTCCCCCAACTTCTCCATCGGCGCCAACCTCAAAACCATCTTCAGCCATTATGAGGCCTACTTCTCCACCGGCATAGCCGTGGACGTTGCAGGGAGCTACTATAACGAAGACAAGAAACTGTCGCTCACGCTGTTGGCGAAAAACATCGGCACCCAGGTGAAGGCCTACGCGCCCGGCAATCGCGAAACCCTCCCCTTTGATCTGCAGTTCGCCCTTTCGCAACGTCTTAAACACGTGCCCATCCGCTACCACATCTCCCTCCACTCCCTCTACCGCTGGGACATGAGCTACTACGGCCTCGATAACCCCTTCATCGAAACCGACGCCATCACCGGAGAGCCGCAATACCCGTCAAAAGTAGCGCAATTCGCCGACAATTTCTTCCGCCATTTCGTCTTCGGCATCGAAATCGAACCCTCGAAATACTTCTCCATCCAATTTGCCTACAACCACAACATCCATCAGGAAATGAAAGTGGTTTCCCGCAAAACGATGGCCGGTTTCTCCTACGGTCTGCAACTGAATATCAAGGGAATACACGTCGGATTCTCCCGTCTGCACTATGCCGTCGGGGCTACTCCCAACTGTTTCGACCTCGCCTTCGATTTCGGACAACTGGCTCAAAACAGCAAAGAACGAAAAACTCGAAAACTGGAAAAAATAAACCCATAAACAAGCATCATCCCAATCAAAATGAATATATCTTTCTCACCGCCGCATATTGACGACGCCATTATCAACGAAGTTGTGGCCGCCCTCCGTTCAGGGTGGATCACCACTGGTCCACGCACGAAGGCTTTTGAACAAATGCTGGCAGAATATTGTGCTATTCAGCACGTTGTGTGTGTCAATTCCGCCTCTGCCGGACTGGAATTGGCGCTGCGCTGGTTCGGAATCGGACCGGGCGACGAAGTGATTGTTCCCGCTTACACCTACACTGCCACCGCCGAAGTGGTGCTCCATTGCGGTGCCAAGTTAGTGATGGTCGATGTGGACAACGACCTGCTCATCGATGTGCAAAAGGTGCGCAACGCCATCACCCCGCGCACCAAAGCCATCATGCCGGTGGATATCGTGGGTCTGCCTTGCGATTATCAGCAACTATTTGATTTAGTGTGCGATAGCGACATTCAAGGAATCTTCACACCCAACAACGAAAAACAACAACAGCTGGGCCGCATCCTACTGCTTGCCGATGCCGCACATTCTTTAGGCGCATATTACAAAGGCAAACATACCGGGGCGTTGGCCGACATCTCCGTCTTTTCGTTCCATGCCGTCAAAAACCTCACCACGGCAGAAGGTGGCGCTATTTGTATTAATCTTCCGGAATCTTTTGATTCTGAGATGATTAAGAAAGAGATGAACACGCTTTCCCTCCACGGTCAGTCGAAGGATGCTTTTTCCAAGGTAAAGGCTGGAGCGTGGCGCTACGAT
>JAGBPE010000086.1 GCA_017633495.1 Bacteroidales bacterium
AGCGCAATGTGGGGTCGTGAAGAACCCCGAAGGGACAAGAGCTCGGTAGAGCAATTAACCCCACATCATGCCATATAACGAAAAAGAAATAGAACAAATCGTCGCCGCGCAGCGCAAATTCTTCCGCACAGGCGCGACACTTCCAGTGAAATGGAGAATTGAGCAGCTTAAGAAGCTGAAGGCGGCAGTGATAGAACATGCCTCTGAATTTGAAGATGCTTTGGTAGCGGATCTAGGACGGAGCCGTGCAGAGGCTTTCCTTTGTGACGTTGGTCCTATCATCGTAGAAATCAATGAGATGCTGCGAGGACTGCGGCGTTGGGCGCGTCCCGAGACCCATTTCAGCGGACTGATGTGCTTCCCGAGCATCATCACCAAAGTCTATAAGATGCCCTACGGCGTGTCGCTGGTGATCAGTCCGTTCAACTTCCCGATTCTGCTCACCCTTGGGGTAGTAGCCGCGGCGATGTGCGGCGGCAACACCGTGGTCATCAAGACCAGCAGCAAGTCGGAGGTCTGCACCAATGTGATGAAACGGTTCTTCGCGGAGGTCTTCCCGCCCGAGTATGTCACCCTCATCGATGGCGGTCACGACGTGGCGGATATGTGTCTCGCACAACGTTTCGACAAGATCTTCTACACCGGCTCGCCCTCCGTGGGCAAGCATGTGATGGCGGAGGCGGCCAAGAACCTCACGCCCGTGGCGTTGGAGTTGGGTGGCGAAACCGGCAACTGGTGCGTGGTGCGCAAGGATGCCGATTTGAAGGACGCGGCCCGCAAAATCGCCTTTTTCAAGTTGCTTAACGCTGGACAGATTTGTATCAATATCAACCAGATAGCCGTAGCCAAAGAGGTCGCGGAGCTCTTCTTGGAAGAACTGAAAAAGGCCTTCACGACGCAAATCGGTAAGAATCCGATGGCCAACGACGAATATCCCAAGCTCATCACGGAGGCCGCGTACGACAAATGCGCGAAATTGGCGGACGAGTACCGCGACCGCATCCTCTATGGCGGAGTTGGCGATAGGGAAAGCTGCAAATATGCGCCTACCATTATCTATCCCGTTAACAAAGACGAGCACATCGTGATGCACGAGCTCTTCTGTCCGCTGCTGCCTGTGGTGCCCTTCCCCGATGCGGAGATCGATGCGATGATGGAGACCATCGCCGAGCGCGAGCATCCGTTGGCCATGTATCTGTTTACCAAGGATATGCGCTGGGCAAAACGTACCATGCAGACCCAGCAATATGGCGGCGGCTGCATCAATGAGGTGTGTATCCATCTGATGGTCAAGGGCGTACCTTTCAATGGTACGGGCCACTCCGGCATGGGCGCCTATCACGGCGAATGGGGCTTCCGTGAATTCACCCACCCGCAAACCGTCCTCAAAGGCCGCACCCGCTTCAACCTCCCCTTGCGCGAGCACCCCTACACGGGGAAGGCCGGGGAATGGAAGATGAAGCTGCTGAGGTTGTTTGAGAGGTAATGTTTTGGCCCTCAGGCCTAACGGCCTGAGATTTACACACCATGTCCGTTTGCGCTACCGAGCCCAGCAGACCTAACGGCCTGCTGATACCCGCGTTCGTTGCGAATGTTAGGAATCGTTTTTGCCCGCACACCTAACGGCGTGCGAACCCCTTACCGTGCCCGTATGTTCTACCGAGCCCGGCAGACCTAACGGCCTGCCGATAATTGCGTTTGTTGCGAATGGTGGGAATCGTTTTCGCCCGCACACCTAACGGCGTGCGAACCCCTCACCGTGTCCGTATGTTCTACCGAGCCCGGCAGACCTAACGGCCTGCCTGTTTTCGCAATAGTTGCGAATTGAGGGAAATCGTATCGAATTGGGTAATGTTCGGGCGTATCTGCAACGGTATCCGTTACGAATACAGGGAACCGTTCCGTTCTCGAACCAGCCCGTTAGGGCTGAAGGGCTCGGTAGAAAAGAGGGAGTTCCGTGATGTTTTTCGCAGGCCGTTAGGCCTGCGGGCAGACGGGGCATGGAATAAATGTTGATATTTCGTTTTATGCGTTCATCGTAATTTTTTTATTTTTGCAGATTGTTTTTTGATGGAATGCAGGGTAGGGGATTTTGGACGAACGATTCCGTCGGAAAATGTTTTGTGGAAAATGATAAATAATTGAAAATTAGCTATATGGAAGAAGAAAAAACTACGATTGAAGAACCCGAAAACGAAATCAAACTTCCCGAAAACGCGTATCGGGAGCTCAAGGAGGGCGAAGAGTACAAGCCTATCCTGCTGAGCGACAGAAATTATCCCGAACTCAACGGCTGGACCATCTTTTGGGGCATTCTGATGGCGGTCATCTTCTCCGCAGCCACGGCCTATTCCGGTCTGCGCTTCGGTCAGGTGTTTGAGGCGGCCATCCCGATTGCCATCATCGCCGTGGGTATCTCCACCATCGCCAAACGGAAGAGTCCGCTGTCGGAAAACGTGATTATCCAATCCATTGGTGCCAGTTCTGGTGTGATTGTGGCAGGTGCCATCTTCACCCTGCCCGCCATCTACATCATCAAGGAGACCAACCCCGTGGCAGGTGCGGAAATCCAGGTCAATTTCTTCCAAATCTTCATGTCGTCGCTGCTTGGCGGTTTCCTCGGCATCCTCTTCCTGATTCCGTTCCGCAAGTACTTCGTCTCCGACATGCACGGCAAGTACCCCTTCCCCGAAGCGACCGCAACCACGGAAATCATCGTGTCGGGCGCAAAGGGCGGCAACCAAGCCAAGTTGCTGTTGATCAGCGGTTTGGTGGGCGGTCTCTACGACTTCCTGATGACCACCTTCCACTTCTGGGCCGACACTATCTCCACCCGCATGACGGGCTGGGGCGAACAGCTGGCCATGAATCATAAGTACGTCTTCAAGATGAGCGCCGAGTCCATCCTGTTAGGTACCGGTTACCTGATCGGACTCAAATACGCGGCCATCATCTGTGCCGGTTCCGCCCTCTCTTGGTGGGTGCTGACCCCGCTGTTGGGCCACTACGGCATGGTGGAGGTCGATGGCGTAGCTACGGCCATGAGTACCCTCGATCCCGACTTAATCTTCTCAGGATATGTGCGTTACATCGGCATCGGCGGTATCGCTATGGCCGGTATTCTCGGTGTGATCAAATCCGCAGGCGTGATTAAGAAATCCATCGGTGTGGCAGTGAAAGCCGGCAAATCTGCGGGCGAAAAGAACGAGGTGTTGCGCACGCAGCGCGACCTCTCCATGAAGATCATCCTCTTCGGTTTCTTAGCCGTCATCGTCATGATGGTGCTCTTCTTCCTTTTCGGTGGTATGCAGATGAACCTCAAACAGGTGCTGGTGGCCCTGTTGGTGGTCTTCCTCTTTGCTTTCCTGTTTACCACGGTCGCAGCTACGGCTATCGCCACGGTTGGTACCAACCCGGTCTCCGGCATGACGATGATGACGCTGATTCTCAGCTCTTTCATCCTCGCTTCTGTCGGTTTG
>JAGBPE010000087.1 GCA_017633495.1 Bacteroidales bacterium
ACCTGGATGGACGACTTCACCCTTTTCCTCACCGATGTTAAGACCTCCGACAACAGCATCAAATGCAACATCTCCGCTGGCGGAAGCTGTTTGCAAATTTGGAAGAAGAGTCACAAAGACCGAGACAAACGCGATGCCTACAGATATCTGGACAAAGCGTTGAAGTTGGACGATCACGCGCTGAATGCCTATCTGTTGCTCAGCGAGTTAGCCTATTTGGACGAAAACCCAGACCTGGCACTGCAAGCAGCCCGGAACGCCAATCTCATTGACCCTGAAAATCCACAGGCGCAAAACCTGATGGAGATGGCCAGCAACTCTATGAAGGCGCACGAACTCGATCCCGTTAACGAGCTGCTCAATGAAGGAAAGGTGGACGAAGCTTGGCGGGAGGTCAACAAAATTTTAGAGAAAGAGCCCGACAACATCGTGGCCAAGAACGTGAAAGGCAACGTGTTAGGTCGCGGCTACGGCCGTTTGGACGATGCCATCAAGATTTTCGAAGAGATCGTGGCCGAAAATCCGGAATTCTCCAGCTCTTGGGAAAACATGGGCATCTGCTACGCCATCAAGAAGGATTTCACCAACGCCGAACGCTGCCTCCTGCACGCCCTCGAACTCTCCCCCGACAACGACAATATCAAACTTAACCTTTACTACATGTATACGGATAAAGGTGATAAAGCCAGCGCTGAAAAGTACAAACAATAAAAATCGTATTTTCGCACCTTCAAAACCAAAACCACATTATGGCCTTAGAACAACTTCTGGAAAGAGTTAAAAATCAGAAAGTTATCATATTAGGATTCGGCAAGGAGGGCATTTCCACCTACCGTTTTATCCGGCGACATTTCCCGAAAATGAACCTCGTCATCGCCGACGGGAACGAGAACCTGAAGACTGACGACTTTGACGACAAGCACGTCAAATTCATCAAAGGGAAGGATTACATCCGCAACCTCAACAACTACGACCTGATCTTCAAGAGTCCGGGCATCAGTTTCAACATGCTGGACTATTACATTGAGAATGAAAGGATTACTTCACAAACCAATCTCTTCTTAGAATACTTCCATCAGCAAATCATAGGCGTGACCGGCACCAAGGGCAAAAGTACTACAGCCTCGCTGATCTACCACCTATTGAGCCACTCGCGCGACAACGTCTTCTTGGCAGGCAACATCGGTACGCCGTTTTTTGACATTGTGGAACAACTCACTCCAGAATCGCTTGTGGTGGCGGAGCTTTCCGCGCATCAATTAGAGTTCGTACACCACTCGCCCGACTACGCTGTGCTGCTCAATATATACCAAGAGCACCTCGACCACTTCAACTCGTTCAACAACTACCAAAACGCGAAGACCAACATCTTCAAGTTCCAGCATCAGGGTAACTTCTTAGTTTACAACGGTGACGACGAACACATTCCCGGCTGGGTGAAGGGCAACAAGCCCGAAAGCGACATCTGCATTTTCGGTACGCAGATACATCCGGGGTTGCACGTGCGCTGTCACAACCACCTCATCCGCTTCATGAACGACGGCGAGATTGTGGACGAGTACGACCTTATCGACTACAAGAACCTGCCCGGCACGCACAACTACTTCAACATCATGGCTGCCATCGCCATCAGTCGCAGATTAGGGGTGAGGCATGCCGACATTATGGATGCGCTCCAAACCTTCAAGGGATTGCCTCACCGTATCGAGTACGTAGGCGAATTCAAGGGCATCGAGTTCTACAACGACAGCATCTCCACCATTCCCGAATCGGCCATCGCTGCAGTGAAAGCCTTGCGCGGTGTGGAGACCCTCATCCTCGGAGGTTTCGACCGCGGCATTGACTATCAAGTGCTCATTGACTTCCTCAAGGAGAACCCGATTCAGAACATCGCTTTTACGGGTCCTGCCGGCCACCGCATGTTGGAGATGTGCCGCGAGCAAAACGCCCTGCCCAAGAACTACATCGAAACGGATGACTATCCAGAAATTGTGCGCTTCGCCTACAATAAAACCCCGCAAAACGGCGTTGTCCTCCTTTCGCCTGCCGCCGCCAGCTACAACCAATTCAAGAACTTCGAAGAACGCGGCAACTACTTTAAACAGTTAGTAGTTAGCAGTTAGCAGTTACGGGCAACCTCAATATAAAAAGAAACTGCTTCCTTGAGCAGTCCCGTAGGGGCAAGAGCTCGGTAGACAGGGGTAAGCGAAGCGAAGCCCCTGGAGGAAAGATGAGGAGATGATAAGATGATAACCAAACCCAAAAGATAATGAAAAAGAACGTATTATTAATCATTAGTTTGGCGTTGTTTTTGACCGCCTGCGGACAAAAAAACAACCAAAACACCACGGAACAACCCCAAACAGAGACTACCGAAAACAGCTACAGTCATCTGAATCCGGGACAAGACGACGGCGCTGCCAAGAATTCTGAAGATCTCTCTGGAAAAGTCATTGCGCTGACCGCCAGCGAGTTTCTGGATCGCGTCACAGAAATTGATCCCGCTTTGGGTCTCCGTTACAAAGGCAACACCCCTTGCATGGTGGACTTCTACGCCGACTGGTGCAAACCCTGCATGCAGCTGAAACCCATTACAGAGAAGCTCGCCGCCAAATACAAAGGTCAGCTGATCATCTACAAAGTGAACGTCGACAAGGCTCAGGACATCTGTCAGGCACTGAGTATCAGCAGCATCCCCACCCTTTTCTTCTTCAAGCCCAACGAACAGCCCGGCAAAATGGTCGGTGCCCCAACGGAATCAGAGTTGGAGAAGGTGATTCAGGACTTTTTGAAATAATTGAAAATTGAGAATTTTGGGCCAGTACATGGTTCCCTGTTCATTGGCTGTTAGCTTTAACTATGACTTTACCCCATTAACTGCTAACTGCTAACTAACAATAAGCCTCTAACCATTAACCTCTAAATGCGGAAACTCGGACTCCTTTTCGTGATGCTGCTGACATTGGCGGGCGCAAATGCCCAAAAGCTGGTGCCGGCGGATTCACTATTGGGACTGTTCGAACGATGGGATGCGCGGCTAAGCGAACTCGACTACGAGGATCCGGAGATTGTGTCGCTGCACTACCTTTTCTTGCAGGACATTCGCAAGGAGATGGGGAAAGTTGAGGTGCAACTGAACACCACGTTAGCGCGGAGCAGGAAGTCAGACTTCTACGCCACAAAACAGGCTTTCCGACACGTGCAAAGCAAAGCGGAACAGATGCAGGAAATCTTTGCAGAGCGCAAAGCGTTGGTCGATCACGAGTTCTACCTTCGGGCGGTGGAGGAGATGCATTTCCGCGACACCAACCGAGCGATGTACAACCTTGAACGGGCGCTGCAATACAACCCGCACAACCCAGATGCGATGCTGTTGAAGTGTACGATCTTGCTGGCACAGAATAAGTTCCAGCCTTGCGTGGACCTCATCCATCAGGTTTACACGCAGACGGAACTCAGCGAAAAACAGGAGATGGCCGTCTCCGACTTCACGCTGGTGCTCTACGACCGGCTCTACACGCATGGCGACGAGTTAGTGAAAAGCGGACGCGCGGCGGAAGCCTTGGAAGTTTTCCTCGCCTTGGAACACTTCTGCAACAACATGCCCAGCGGCTATTGCAACGATGATTACTACAAGGGCATCCTGCGTTCCCGCGAGGGCGTCTATGAGTCGTACCTCACCATCGCCCGCGAGGCCGAGAAACGCGGCAACAAGGAGATGGCGAAGAAATTTTACAGATATGCAGAGGAGTATTTGAGGAGGAATGATGAATGACGAATGAAGAATTAAGAATTATGAATTATAAATTGGCATCGTTATTTGGAATATTATTCCTTTTGTTATGTAACTGGATTTACGCACAGACTTACGGTTATGTCGAGCCGGTGCGGTCGGCAGTGATCTATTCCGGCATTCCTATTCCTGTAACAGTGCAGACAGACGGTCGTCCGGAAGATGTCACCCTCACCATTTCGGAGGGTATTGTCAAGCAAGAGGAAAGCAAATATTACCTGCAAGTACCCGATTCCATGCAAGGTAAGCGCGTAACGGTCTCCGTTCTGAAAAAGAAGACGGGAAAAGAAATCGGATCATCCAAATTTTTTGTTTATAAAGTGCCTTATCCCAATCCAAGCCTCGGAGCATTGTTCAGAGAAGGGTATTATACGGCGGATGAAATTCTGCGTTTCCCAAAACTTAGAGCTACAGAATGGGCAAATTTCCCATATGATGTGAAATGGTATGTGATTTCGTTCCGGGCCACCGTAATCAGTCAGGGCAAAGTAGTCGCTGACGAGATCTGCTACGGGGATTCCATTCCCTTGTCCATCCAACAGATCATTCGCAAAGCCCCAAGCAATTCTTCCGTCACCTTCAGCAACATCATTGCGCATTCGGAGGCTGGTACAATGCGTACCTCCACAGACTTCACCGTTTTTATTATCAACCCGAATGATTCGGAAAAGTATCCAGAGAAGATTGCCGAAGGGGACTTCGATCCAGAGAAAGAGCCATCTTTTCCTGGCGGCGCAGAAGCTATGAACAATTTCTTGGCAAAAGAGATTCATTACCCTGAAGTGGCCCGTGTCCACAACATACAAGGGGTCGTTTGGGTAGAATTCACCATCGAGCACGACGGCAGCATCACTGATCCGAAAGTGACCACCCCTCTGTTTGCACCATGCGACGAGGAGGCTCTCCGTGCCGTCAAGGCCATGCCCAAATGGATTCCCGGGTTATACCGCGGTCTGCCGGTCCGCAGCAACTACCGGTTACCCATCACTTTTCGAATGTCACATTAACGAATAATGTATAACATATGAAAAAACTCTTCCTCTTAGCGCTGGCCACCGCGTTCGTGGCCGCCGCATTCGCCCAATCGCCCGCAAAGTACTGGGTAGCGTTCACCGACAAGAAGGGAACCCCCTACTCCATTGACAAACCCGAGGCGTTCCTCTCGCCGCGAGCCCTCGAGCTGCGCAAAGCCCACGGCATCGCCATCGACGAGCGCGACCTGCCCGTGAATCCCGACTACGTGCGGCAGGTGCTCGCCCTTGACACCGCAGCCCGCTGCTTCACCACCTCCAAGTGGCTGAACGGCATGACCGTATACGCCCTTCGCGACGACATGAAGGAGGCTATCGAAAAGCTGCCCTTCGTGGATTCCGTACAGTGCACCGTCGCCATGAAAGAACCTGAACCGCCCATCGAACCCGCATACGTGTTCCCTGGCAGCGGCGGTCAACCTTCGTTTTCGTACCAGTCTGACATTCAGAAAAACAACGATTTCGACTACGGCAAAGCGAAATTTCAAGTCCGCGTGAACAACGTGCACTGGCTGCACCGTATGGGATTCCGGGGCGAAAACATGCAGATGATGATCCTCGACGGCGGTTTCATGAACATCGACACCATCTCCTGTTTCGAAATCATGCGCAACGACCACCGTCTGTTAGGCGCACGCAACTTCGTGCAGCCCGAGAAGGATCCGATGCGCAAACACACCCACGGTACGATGGTGCTCTCCTGCATCGCCTCCTACATCCCCGGCAAATTGGTCGGCACCGCCCCGATGGTGCAGGTATATGTGGCACAGACCGAAGACGGCCGCAGCGAGAACCGCATCGAAGAGGACAACTGGGTGGCTGGTCTGGAGTACGCCGACAGTTTGGGTTGTCAGGTACTTAACTCCTCTTTGGGCTACACCACCTTCGATGATACAGTAAACCAACGCACCTACGCCGACCTAACGGGACAAGTGAGTCGTGCCAGCATTGCCGCCACCATCGCCGCTTCCAAAGGCTTGTTGATCTGCAACAGTGCAGGCAACGAAGGCGGCAAAAAGTGGAAATATATCGGTGCGCCTGCCGATGCAAAGGATATCCTCACCGTTGGCGCAGTGAACATCAAGCGTAACCGCGCCTATTTCAGCTCATTCGGTCCCACCGCGGACGGCCGCATCAAACCCGACGCCTGCGCAGTGGGCCGCAACACCTACCTGAGCTCGCCTCTGGGCATCATCACCATGGCCGACGGCACCTCCTTCTCCTCTCCGATGCTCTCCGGCATGGTCGCTTGTCTGTGGCAAGCTTTCCCCGAAAAGAGCAACTATGAAATCATGGAAGCCGTTCGTCATGCCGGCGATCGCTATCTCAAACTGAACGGTCAAACCATCAATGAACCCGACGTAGAAAACGGTTACGGCTACGGCATCACGGATTTTCTGCGGGCTTACAATATATTAAAGTATGGCGAAACGGATGTATGCATACCTTTCTACACCATTGACGATCCCAAGAGCAATCGCACCATTCGCGTCTTCAGAGAGCAAAATAGTGTTCCATCCGCTATCACCATCACTCCAATCACTTTTGTTGATGGGCAAATGGCAGAGTGCGGCAAAACCGCAAAGGTAAAAACCGTAAGTGAACCATATTTAACACAATACGGAGTCGTTGAGCACGATATTATTCTTCCGAAACTCTCCAATAAGCATCCTTATCAACTCTATCGCCTTGATTTCATCATCGACGGCAAGACGGTGAGCCGCATTGTGGGACAAGAGATGGGAGTAAAAAGCGATGAACGCTAACGAAGCTCCCTTTATCGGCATCAACCGCCACCGCATCGGGGTGGACGGCGAGGGCGTGACCACGTTGGCAGCCTTCCACGGCTGTCCGCTGAAGTGTCGTTACTGTCTGAACCCGAGCTGTTTGGATGCAGATGC
>JAGBPE010000088.1 GCA_017633495.1 Bacteroidales bacterium
CCGAGGGAGCCCATGTAAGCGGAGATAGAACCGCCGCCAGGAGCCGGACTTTCGGAAGCGGTCTCGTTGGCGAAACCGGTGCAGGTCATATTGACCAATTTCGGGGTAGTATCCTCTTTCTCAAGGAGATATTCGATGACCTTTTCTTCAGGATTGAACGGTTTGAGGTCATCCAGGCCCATAGATTTCACGGCAATCTTCACCATCTCTTTCTCATCGATACCGAGGGAGCGTTTCTGTTTGGCGAGATAGTATTTACCAGCTTGGATGAGCACTTTCTTGGGAATTAGGCCCACGATTTCAGCGCCGGTGACGCGGATGCCGCGTTTGGCAGCCTTGGCAGTCACTTCGTCGAAAGCGACATGCAGCGGGGTGGCGTTGATGTCGGTGATGTTCATGGAGACTTGTGCGATACCGTATTCTTCAATGTACCAGCCGATGGCCTTGGTGCCCTTCAGCGTACCGGGCAGCATCACCACGTTACCGTTTTCATCCAGCACTTTCTTGCCGGTGATTTTGTTGCCCTCACGTTTCGGACGACCCTTTTCGCGCACGTCGAAAGCGATAGCGTTGGCGCGGCGCGTGGAGGTGGTATTGAGGTTGTAGTTCACAGCGATGAGGAAGTCGCGGGCACCCACAGCCGTGGCACCGCTCTTGGCAACGCTTTCCGTGAACTTGTTGGGACCGAAATCGGGTTTCCACTCCTTGGAGGTGATGCGTTCTTTCAAAGCTTCGTATTCACCTGCGCGGCAGTTAGCCAAATTGCGGCGTTCGGGTTTGAAAGCGGCGTTTTCGTAGCAATAGACGGGAATGTTCAGCTCTTTGCCAACTCTTTCGGCCAGTTTGCGGGCATATTCCACAGTCTCTTCCATGGTGATATTGGCGATGGGCACCAACGGGCAAACGTCTGTTGCACCGAAGCGTGGGTGGTCGCCATGATGGTTGCGCATATCAATCAGTTCTTGGCATTTGGCGATGAGTTGCACGGCAGCATCCACTACATAGTTGGGCTCGCCCACGAAGGTGACGACTGTACGGTTTGTCGTGGCACCGGGATCCACATCCAGAAGGGTCACGCCTTCCGCTTGACGGATAACATCGGTAACTTGTTTGATAATGTCGCTGTTTCTGCCCTCACTGAAATTAGGCACACATTCGATTAACTGTTTCATTTTATAAAGTATTGATTATTAATATATTTGATTCGCTCAAAATAAGTTTGCAAATGTACATAAATTACGAATACGCACCAATATAATAAAAAAAGGCGGCCTGAAAAGACCGCCTTATATATAATATTGTATGAATTATTCCACAATGAATTTTTTGACGGTGCTTCCGTTGCTATTGTTCAGGTGCAGGAAGTAAACGCCTTTGGAAAGATTGCTTACCGGGATTTGATACAATTCGGTACCACCATTGTGGTTGAATTGGTCAACATAAACGGTCTTGCCTGTCATATCCACAACCTTAGCACTGAATTCTTGTGCGTCAACAGCTTCCACTTGAACGTTCACATAAGAGGAAGCGGGGTTAGGATAGAGGTTGATTTGAACATTTTCAAAAGCTTCAATACCCGTTTGAACACCATAATAAGTCAACTCAAAGCCAGTGCCTTGATTCTTGTTATCAGTACCGAAGCGGATAAGGAATCTGGAGATGGGGTTACCACCAACATTGAAAAGCGTGGTATTGTAACTGAAAACTTCTCCGATTGCCGGTGCGTTATCGATATCGAAGTGAGCGATGAGGTCTCTGGTGTTCGCGTTAACAGCCGTTTGGTTGTAAATATCAACAAAATCACCTTCTTTCAAATCGAATTTCTGGAAAGCATAGACAATCTTGTCGCAGTATTGCAGATTCAGAGTGTGTTCGCAAATCGTAGAGGCACGATAGGTGTCATTACCAGTTGCATTGTTGGGCTTGTCAGTGATAACAGCCGTTTGGTCGGTGTAAGTCTTGTTGGAGCAGATAGATTTATCGAAGCTGGTCACTTCATAGTTCAACACAAAACCATAGTCGGTTGCAGAGTTTGCGGTGGAGGTGAAGACCACGAGCACGCTGTCAGCATTGACGGTAACAGCACCCGGAAGAGCTTGTCCTTCATAGTCAGCATGGATAGCATCACCTTGGCTTGAATAGTCGTTGCAAGCGGCCATCAGGTAGTTGCCCGTAAATTGTTGTTTAACACCACTGGCTTCAGTAGCGCCATTATAAATCTTAACGTAGTCACCGTTTTGCAGTTTCAGTTTAGAAAACTCGAATTTGTAAGCGGTAGCGTCAGGGCATGCCATCACCCATCTGCGGTTGGAGTTTTGGGCATATTTCATGTTGCCGGCACCATCGCTGATTGTACCGAAGCTTGCGGTAACGCGTTTAGAGCTCTCAGCGGGTTTCTCAATAGCAGCGCTGTCGGGCATCAAATTCACCATCATAGTGTTGGAGTTGTTGTAGTTGAAGTTGCCATAGCTATTGGAAACTTGGTTGTTAATCAAGAAATAACCGTTGCCAGAACCTGCCCAACCCCAGTTTACATGGAAATAAGTGGCATTGTTGATGGTGATATAACCATCCACAATCCAAGCGTGACCGCCAGCAGCTTGGCTTTGTCCGGAGAAGAACAACGGGCGGTGTTGATCCAGTTCAGATTTAGCTAAATTTTCCCAAAGATAAATCAATGAGTCAGTGCCACCAGTGACGTCTGAAATTTCTTTAAATTGAGCTTTATCATTGTAGAAAAAGTGATCTTGGAGAGCTTCCATAGCGTAAGCGGATTGGGAGCCGGAACCGTCGTAACCATAGCTCATACGTACAGAAACACCGCTGTGGTAAATCAATTTAGCCAATTCACCATCGTATGCGCCCAAAGAGTTGGTCATAGCATCATAATCGTAGGTAGAGAGACCATAGTTGACATATTGAGCAGGATACGTGTAGAGCAAATTGCCATCATCATCATATTCGCGAGGAATATAATACACAGAACCGTAACCATGCTCAGGATAACGATAGTAATAGAGAATATTGGCCATGGTGAGGGCGACACAACCTACAGGGGTGCGGTGATCCTCAGAGTAAGTGTTCAGAGGGTTGTAGGGACAGAATTGGTTGTAGAACTGTTCCTGTGTCCAGCGGGTGGTGATCAGAGGCTCCATGCAGGGATTGCCTTTGGTTGCGCTGTAAGGAGTGAATTGAGCAGCCAAATAGTGGTCCCAAGAGTTGCGTTTTTGCAAAGCAGCGGAAGGATTGGACATCAAGTAAGCCATATCATTGGCGTAACGCTCCATATAGAGGTCAGCGCCGATGCCTTCCTTATAGTTGCTTTCCAAAGAGAAAGCCAACACAGGATTGGCCAAATCTGTAGCTGAAACGACAATGAATCCTTTGTCACCCACGCTGAAACGGTAAGTGACAGGAGTACCGTCGGTGGAATACTCTGTTTGAACCAAAACCAAGTCCATTTGATTGGCTCTGGTGGCGCCAACACGCTCTGTGAGGAAGTTTTTGGATGCTCGCATAGCATCTTCAACGGGAATCACATTCACTGCATAGCTCAATGTGATGAACATCAGTAATGATGCTAAAAGGGTAATTTTTTTCATATTTTATTGAATTTTATTTATAATTATTCCTTTTAATAATATTGCCGCAAAAATACAAAAAAAATAATTCCAAAATTTGTATTCGTGAACATTTTAAATTTTATGCTGTTTTAGGAGATTTTTGTATTTTTGCCGTTCGGTTTTGCAAATAGAGCAAATCTTTTTAAGACAATTAGTTACAATAAATATGAATACATCGAGAAAAATTTCAGAAGATTTATGGTATATCGGAGCTTCCGACCGTCGGTTAGCCCTTTTTGAGAATATGATGCCCATTCCGCGCGGCACATCATACAATTCATACGTGCTGTTGGATGAGAAAACGGTGCTGTTGGATACTATTGACCAGGCCGTGAGCATGCAATTTATTGAGAATTTGACAGCAGTCTTGGCTGGACGTACACTCGATTACATTGTCATCCATCACGTGGAGCCTGACCATTTGGCCTCTTTGCAAGAGGTGTTGGTTCGCTGGCCAAATGCCATTGTCGTCTGTAGTCTGCAGGCCTCCCGAATGATCAAGCAATTTATGGATATTCCGGAAAATATTCAAATTCAGGTTGTTAAAGAAGGAGAAACGTTAAATACAGGAAAGCATACGTTGAATTTTGTGGGTGCGCAGATGGTGCACTGGCCTGAAGTGCTGGTCTCCTACGATTCCACCGACAAAGTCCTCTTCTCCGCTGATGCTTTCGGTACTTTTGGCGCATTGGGTGGCAGTCTCTATGCCGACGAACTCAATTTCGACAGCGAATGGATGTACGAAGCCCGCCGCTATTATACCAATATTGTCGGAAAATATGGAATGCAGGTGCAGAACCTTCTCAAAAAGGCCGCCACTTTGGACATTGCCATGATTTGTCCGTTGCACGGTCCTATCTGGCGCAAGGATTTCGGCAAGTTCATTGAAAAATACGACAAATGGAGCCGCTACGAACCCGAAGACAAGGAAGTTTTGGTGATTTATGGCTCGATGTACGGTCACACCGAATCTGTGGCAACCGTTTTGGGTGGGATGCTCGCCGACAAGGGCTGTCGTAACGTCCAACTGTACGATGTTTCCGCCACGCATGTATCATATTTGGTGTCGGAATCTTTCCGCTGCAGCCACATCGTGCTTGTCGCCCCGACCTACAACGGCGGTCTCTATCCGCCTATGGAGAACTATCTGCTTGACATCAAGGCACATCTGCTTCAAAACCGTACTTTCACCGTGATTGAGAACGGTACTTGGGCACCTGTCTCCGGCAACGCCATCAAGACCATCCTCGGCGAAATGAAGAATACGACGGTCCTCGAACCTGCCATCACCTTTAAGTCCGCGATGAAAGAGGAGCAACGCGTTGAATTAGAGGCATTAGCAGATGCGATTGTTGGCTCTCTCAAGTAGTCAATAGAAACGAGCAACCCCAATTCCCCTTCTTTTAGAAGGGGTGCCCGAAGGGCGGGGTAGTAATAAACATATTCCTTGAGCAGTCCCGAAGGGACAAGAGCTTGGTAGCCAGGGGTAAGGCGCGAGGTACGAGCGCCGCCACCCCCTGGGATAAAAAAAGATAAATCATGTATAAAATCGTCAAAAAGGAAGAATTAGGCCAGGACACCTTCCTGATGGAGGTGGAAGCCCCGAAAATAGCACAATCCGTTCTGCCCGGACAGTTCGTCATCGTGAAGGCGAACGAAACCGCCGAGCGCATTCCGTTAACCGTCAGCGACACGTTTCTCCCAGACGGAACAATCACTTTGGTTATCAAAGCGATAGGTGTTTCAACACGGAAGATTGTCTCCTATCCGGTTGGCGGTTTTTTCCATGATGTGGTGGGACCGTTGGGCAACCCTTCGGCCTTTATCCACCGCCCGATCGGCATGTTGCGCCGGTCGCGCTACTGTTTCATAGCGGGAGGTGTTGGCATCGCCCCGGTCTTTCCATTGGTAAAATGGATGTCACAACACGGATTGGAATGCGATGTCATCATCGGAGCCCGCAACGCTTCGCTGCTCTTCTACATTGAGCAGTTCCGCAAAATTACCAACAATTTATATATTGCCACCGACGATGGTTCCATGGGGTTCAAGGGGAACGTGAACGATATGCTGGATTACCTTGTACATGAGGAAGGTCGCCGCTACGACGAGATCACGGCCATCGGCCCGATGATCATGATGAAATTTGTGTCGTTGAAAGCCAAAGAGTTAGGAATTCCCTGCGTGGTGAGTCTCAACTCGTTGATGGTGGACGGCACGGGCATGTGCGGTGCTTGTCGTGTGCAAATCGGCGGTCAGACCAAGTTCACTTGCGTGGATGGTCCCGAATTTGACGCTTCCCTTATCAATTTCGATGAGTGTATGCACCGTCAGGCTATGTACGACCATGTTGAAGGTCGTAAGTTGTTGGAAGAAGAGGAGTTAAAAGAGAATCACCAATGTCACATCGGCGGTATCGCACATGAGGCCCTTCCACCGAAATCACGCGTACCGGTGCGCGAGCAAGCGCCGGAGGTGCGCCGTTCAAACTTTAGGGAGGTTTGTTTCGGTTACAATGCCGAAGAGGCGGTGGAAGAGGCTCGCCGATGTCTGACTTGCAAGAACCCGCAGTGCGTGAACGGCTGCCCGGTGCACATTCGCATCCCTGACTTTATCTCGCTCATCAAGGACGGACAGTTCGACAAGGCTGCCACGCTGATTCGTGAAGACACTGCCCTTCCGTCCGTGTGCGGTCGCGTCTGTCCGCAGGAGAGCCAGTGCGAGGGTAAGTGCGTCCTCGGTCGCAAGGGCGAGCCCGTGGCGATCGGCAAATTGGAGCGTTTCATCGGCGACTGGTCGATGAAGAACAACATCGTGGCGCAGAAACCCACGGTACGGAAAGGTCAGAAAGTGGCTGTAGTGGGCAGCGGTCCTGCCGGTTTGACCTGTGCCAAGGAGCTTCGCTGCATGGGTTACGATGTGACTGTGTATGAGGCACTTCACGAGTTCGGCGGCGTGCTCGTCTATGGTATTCCGGAGTTCCGTCTGCCGAAAAAGGACATCGTGAAACCCGAGATCGAGACCATCAAGAATCTCGGCGTGCGTTTCGAGAGCGATGTGGTGATTGGTCGCACCATGTCGGTGGACGATCTGATGAACAAATGGTGTTATGATGCCGTTTTCATCGCTTCGGGCGCCGGTTTCCCCAATTTCATGAACATTGAGGGCGAAAATTTGTGCGGTGTGGTCTCTGCCAATGAATTTTTGACCCGAAACAACCTGTTGTTCTCCTACAAAGACAATTACGAAACCCCGAACTTTGTCGGCAAGAAGGTGACGGTAGTAGGCGGCGGCAACGTGGCTATGGATGCAGCTCGCACTGCCATCCGTCTGGGTGCGGAGGTGCATATTGTCTATCGCCGTTCCGAAGAGGAGCTGCCCGCTCGTCGCGAAGAGGTTCACCATGCCAAAGAAGAAGGCATTGATTTCCAATTGCTTACCAATCCTGTGAGAATTATTGGCGACGACAAAGGCTGGGTGTGCGGCATGGAGTGCGTGCGCATGGAGCTGACCGAACCCGATGCTTCTGGTCGTCGTCGTCCCGTGAAGATCCCGGGCTCCGAGTTTGTTTTGGACACCGATATGGTCATCATGTCCATCGGTACCTCGCCTAACCCGCTGATATATACCACAACACAAGGTTTGGATGTCAACAGTCACGGCTGCATTGTGGCGGATGAGGTAGGGGCTACTTCGCGTGAGGGTGTCTTTGCCGGCGGTGACATCGTTTCCGGCGCGGCTACGGTCATTCTCGCCATGGGTGCAGGTAAGCAGGCCGCCAAAGCCATCGACGAATATCTCCGGAAAAAGTAATCCTTTTTGAGAGATTGTTACAAAAAAAACGGGTTGATCATTCGGTCAACCCGTTTTTTTTTGTCTGTAAAAGATTCTATTACAGTAGATTGTAAGTATCTGTAGCAATCACCAACTCCTCGTTGGTTGTCACGACCACCAACTTCGTGGTGGAGTCGGGAGTGGAGATGATGCCGTCTTCGCCACAGTATTTCTGGTTGGCTTCGGGGTCGAGTTTTGCGCCGATCCATTCGAGGTTTTCACAAATCTTCTCGCGTTGGAACCAGGCGTTCTCGCCGATACCACCGGTGAAGAGGATGACATCCACACCGCCCATGGCTGCCGCATAAGCGCCGATGTATTTGCGCACACGATAGGCAAACATGTTGAAGGCGTCGGTGCTGCGTTCGTCGCCGGCATCGCGTCCTGCGCGGATATCGCGCATGTCAACGCTCTTACCAGAGATGCCTAACAAACCGCTCTTCTTGTTGATAAGGGTGTTCATCTCCTTGGTATTCAGACCTTCCGTGTCCATGATGTAGAGCAGAGCACCTGCATCGATGTCGCCTACGCGGGTACCCATCACCAAACCTTCGACCGGGGTGAAGCCCATGGAGGTGTCGATAGATTTGCCGTTCTTGATAGCACAGATGGAGGCGCCGTTGCCGAGGTGGCAGCTCACGATCTTGGCGTTCTCGTAAGGAATGCCGACCAGTTCAGCGGCTTTCGGACCCACATATTTGTGGCTGGTGCCGTGGAAACCGTAACGACGGATCTTTTTCTCGGTGTAATATTCGTAAGGCAAAGCGTAGAGGAACGCTTCGGAGGGCATCGTTTGATGGAAAGAGGTGTCGAACACACCGACGTGCTTCACGTTGGGGAGCAATTTCTTCATCGCATCGATACCGGTAAGGCTGGCGGGGTTGTGCAGAGGAGCCAAAGCGCAGAGTTTTGCAATTTCCTCGCGCTCTTTGTCGCCGATGACCACACTCTTCTTGAAGTATTCGCCGCCGTGAGCCACACGATGACCTACTGCGCCAATTTCGTCCAGAGTTTTGATGACACCGTGTTCAGGGTCAGTCAACATATTGAGAACCAGTTTGATACCTTCCTCGTGGGTCGGGATGGGGGTCTGCACGTAGCATTTCTCCTTGCCGACGGGTTTGTGGGTGAATTCACCCATTTCGAGGCCGACGCGCTCTACAAGACCTTTAGCTAACAATTCGGGTTGCGGTTCCATCTCCAGCAATTGATATTTGATGGAGGAACTACCGCAGTTGAGGACTAATATTTTCATATTCAATTATTTAATTAGAATTTTTTAATAAAATTTCTGCAATAAAGCATGGCAAAGATACAATTTTTTTGAAAAGTGGGCATAAAAATGAAATTTCTATTTTTGTAACCATGTAGACCCCTTAGGCAAAGCGAAAAAATGCTATCTTTGCGCTTTGTTTTAAAAGGCAGAGTAATCGCCTAAATGCTTAGTATATAATAGATTATATTGAATATGGCTACAGAAATCAACACCAAGTACGACCCGATTGCGGTGGAGGATAAATGGTATAAATTTTGGATGGACAATCATTTCTTCCATTCTGAACCCGACAGCAGACCGGCATACGCCATCGTGATTCCGCCGCCAAATGTGACTGGCGTGCTCCACATGGGCCACATGCTCAACAATACGCTTCAGGATGTGATGATTCGTCGCGCCCGCATGAAGGGCTTCAACGCCGTATGGGTGCCGGGCACCGACCACGCCTCTATCGCCACGGAAGCCAAAGTGGTGGCTTACCTCAAAGAGCAAGGCATTGATAAAAAGGATCTTACGCGTGAAGAATTTCTGAAGCACGCTTGGGAATGGAAAGAAAAATACGGTGGTATCATCCTGAAACAGCTTCGCAAATTGGGTGCTTCCTGCGACTGGGACCGCACCAAATTCACCATGGATCCCGAAATGTCTGAATCGGTGGTGAAAGTTTTTGTGGATCTGTATAACAAAGGGTTGATTTACCGCGGTGTGCGCATGGTCAATTGGGACCCGAAAGCGCTGACCGCAGTGTCTGATGAAGAGGTGATTTACAAAGAGTTGCAATCAAAACTCTACTATGTCCGCTATCAAATCGAAGGCGAAGAGAATGAGTACATCACCATTGCCACCACCCGTCCGGAGACTATCCTTGGTGATACGGCCATCTGTATGCATCCTGAGGATGAGCGTTATGCCAAATACAAAGGCAAACGCGCCATCGTTCCTATCGTAAATCGTTCTATTCCTTTGATTTACGACGAATATGTGGAACGTGAGTTCGGTACTGGCGCGTTGAAAATCACGCCCGCACACGATATCAACGACTATAACCTTGGTATCAAACACCATTTGGAGACCATCAACATCTTCAACGACAACGGTACATTGAACGAGAACGCACAGTTCCTCGTGGGTATGGATCGTTTCGAAGCGCGTAAGGCCATTATTCCGTTGTTGGAAGAGGCTGGCAGCCTGGTGAAAATCGAGGATTACACCAACAAAGTGGGTTATTCGGAGCGTACCAACGAGGTGATTGAGCCGAAACTCTCCATGCAGTGGTTCTGTAAGATGGGAGATCTCGCGAAACCCGCTCTCGATGCCGTCATGAACGGCGATATCAAATTCCATCCTGAGAAGTTCAAAAACACGTATGCTCACTGGATGGAGAACATCAAGGATTGGTGCATCAGCCGCCAGTTGTGGTGGGGTCACCGTATTCCGGCTTATTACCTGCCGAACCACGAGTTTGTGGTGGCACACAATATCGACGAAGCATTGGATATCGCTCGCCAGAAATTCCCCGAATTGAACTTGACCATCAACGACTTAAAACAAGACGAGGACGTGATGGACACTTGGTTCTCCTCATGGTTGTGGCCGATTTCCGTCTTCGATGGCATCCGTAATCCTGACAACCCGGAGATCAACTACTACTATCCGACCGCCGACCTGATCACCGCTCCCGACATCATCTTCTTCTGGGTGGCGCGTATGATTATGGCTGGTTTTGAATGGCGTGGCCAGATTCCGTTCAGAAACGTCTATTTCACTGGTACTGTGCGTGATAAGCTGCACCGTAAGATGTCGAAGCAGCTCGGCAACTCACCCGACCCCATCATGTTGATGGAGAAATATGGTGCCGACGGCGTCCGTTTCGGTATGTTGCTCAGCTCTCCTGCTGGCAACGACCTGCTGTTCGACGAATCATTGTGCGAGCAGGGCCGTAACTTCAGCAACAAACTGTGGAACGCCTTCCGTCTGGTACGTGGTTGGGAAGTGGACGACAACCTGCCGCAGCCGCTGCACACGGAAACCGCCATCAAGTGGATGCACGAACGTTTGACTGAAGTGTTCCACGGAATGCAGTGGCACGTGCAACGTTACCGCATTTCCGAGGCGTTGATGATCATTTACAAACTCGTATGGGACGACTTCTGCTCCTGCTTCCTCGAAGTGGTGAAACCGGGTTTCCAACAGCCTATCGATGGTAAGACCTACCACGACATCATCGACATTTTCGAAATGTTGATGCAATTCCTGCATCCGTTCATGCCGTTCATCACTGAAGAGTTGTGGCAAACAATGCGTCAAAGAGGTGAAAAAGAGTCCATTATGATGACTGCCATGCCGGTGTTGGATGATGAAATGGATCAGAAAGTGTTGGACGATTTCGCTGCTGCCCGCAAGGTAATCGAGCAGGTGCGCCGCATCCGCACAGAGAAGAACATTGCGCAAAAGCACGCTTTGACTCTCAAAGTGTACACCTCTCCTGCTCACGCCAACGCCGCTACAGATGCAGTGATTGCGAAACTCTGTAACTTGGAAAAGATTGAGTATCTGGAGACTAAGGACATTGAAGGAGCTTCCTTCATTGAGAACAACGTTCAATACTCCATTCCGTTGACCGGTTTGGTGGATGCTTCGGAAGAGATTAAAAAGCTGGAGGCTGACCTGCAATATGCTGAAGGTTTCCTGCAGAATGTGATGAAGAAGCTCTCCAACGAGCGCTTTGTGAACAATGCCCCGCAAAATGTGGTCGACATTGAGCGCAAGAAGAAAGCCGATGCGGAAGAGAAAATCCGCATCATCAAAGAGCAATTGGCGAAACTGAAATAGTATGAAAGCGGTATTACGCTACTTTATCTTATTGGCAGCCTTACTGATACCCATCATCTTCTCCAGTCTGAAAGACCGTTTTCCGATGGTGGTGGGCATCACGCTCGGCGTGACGCTGGCCTATTGGGGCATGTATTTCTGGATGAAACGGAAAAACCGTTAACAATAAATAATTTCGTTTATGATGTGGTCATGCGGCTCGCAGGGAATTTCCGGCAACAGCTGGAAATCGAAGCAGAGTCCGATGGTGTGTACGTGCGGGTGTTGGGCGAGGAAACGGTCGTAGTAGCCGCGACCGCGTCCCAAACGGTGACCTTCCTTGTCGAAGGCCATGCCAGGAACCACGATTAAGTCGAATTCTCCCGTATAGGGATGGTTTTGTGGCTCCGGAATATGGAAGTCTCCTTCCGCAAATTCCACATTATCAGCTAATTCTACTGGGATAATGTCGTCTCCCACCACAGTGGGAAGAATGATGGTCTTCTGGTGACGCCACTCTTCCAAAAAGTCCAAAGTTTGCACCTCGTCGGGCAGGGAAGCGTATAACATGACCTTTTGTGCTGCTTGAAAACGGGGATGTTCCGCCAATTGTTGCAGAATAAGCTTCGATTGCGCTTGCAATTCTTCCGAGGTATGTGCTTTTTTGGCGGCGCGAATCTCCTGCCGTAAGGTTTTCTTATCCATTTTTCAATGCGGATTCTAAACGTGTAAGTACCTCTTTATAAGCGGATTCGATGTCGCCAAGATCGCGACGGAAAAGGTCGCGGTCCAGATGCTCATGGCTTTCAGAATCCCAAAAACGGGCGGTGTCGGGCGAAATTTCGTCAATCAGCATCAGCTTGCCTTCCGTGTCATAACCGAATTCCACTTTGAAGTCAATGAGGTCAATGTTGATGGACTTCAGCAGTTTGGAAAGCAATTCGTTGATTTTCTGCATAGTATCGCGAATCTCAACCAAAGTCTCTTCTTTTGCATAGCCTAACGCCACTACATGGTAATGGTTGATCAGCGGGTCGCGAAGAATGTCGCTTTTGAGGCAGATCTCGTAGATAGTGCTCTCTGGAACGGTGCCCTCTTCGATGTCCAATCGTCTGGAGAGCGTGCCGGCAATGACGTTGCGCACGATGAACTCCAACGGCAGTGAGGTGGCACGACGACAGAGTTGCTTGTTCTCGTCCAACTGTTCCACAAAGTGTGTATAGATGCCGTTTTTCTCTAAATATTCGAAAATCAGGGATGAAATCTTGTTGTTAAGCGCACCTTTGTTGGGAATGGTGGATTTTTTTACCCCATAATAGGCCGTTTCGTCATCTTTGTAGGACATGATGACGAAATTTTGCCCTTCTGTGGCGAAAATCTGCTTGGATTTGCCGTTATACAGCAGTGCTTTTTGATTCATTCTCCTTTTTCAATATGACAATTTCGAAAATAGCATATAAGAAGTAGATGACCATAAACGCGATGGCAAACCGGATGGCATCCTCCCGATTCAAAAACATGTACAAGAACAGGAAAATCAAGCAGGAGAGTATTTTCACTGTGCGCGAAATCATATAGGAAGAGACGAACTTCTTGCCGTCTTGTCCGTCTTCGCTGCGAAGGACGATGTACATAGTGAAGAGAGTCATCGCGAAGAAGAAGAGCACGATGAACGGCAGGGCAGGAGTTGCGAGCTCAGGCCATATCCATTGGAAAAGCAGCGACAATCCAGCTACGATGACGGAAAAAACGATAATTCGGAACGAAAACTTCCTAATGGGAATCTTTTTGTTCATTTTTCGATTGTTTTTGCGACTTGAGTGAGGTTCGGATAATCAGATAGAGGGAAATGGCAATACTGGCCAACGAACATACGATAGTAAATAACGGACTGGTATTCAGTAGTTTGTCTAATTGTATCCCTCCAAAAACGCCCAAAGCAATCAGGGCTCCCATTTCAAACGCCAGGTTGGAATAGACGGCGTATTGGTGGATGGGGGAACCTTTCCTTCGGGTCTCCGGAGCGCTCATACACTATTTCCGTTCGGGTTGGGGAGCTTGAGGTGCGGCAGGACGGTTGTTGCGCATCTTGCAGTTGCCGGAGAACTCTGCACCGGGCTCGATGGCAATCTTGCCAGTCTCGATGTTGCCAATCACGTTGGCGGTGGCTTTCAGGGAAATGAGTTCAGAAACCAGCAGTGATTCCGCTTTTACGGTACCTTCAACCTCGATGTTGGCGCATTTGATGTTGCCTTCCACAATTCCGCTGCGACCAACGATTATTTTAGCTTTGGATTCGATGTTACCACGCAATGCACCGTCAATACGACAGTCAGAAGCGGTGAGCATATTGCCCTGCAGTTGGGTGCCTTGTGCGATTACGTTAACGGTAGAAGCACCGAAATCTCGTGTATCTGTATCTTTCATAAGCATCTGTATTTATTTGTTGTTAAGATAATTATCCTTGAAAAATGCGGGATAGTTCACACGCTCGTCCCGCTTGTTATAGAAGGTGGTGTAATTGTTGGCGCTCATAGCGTAAACCTCCATTACTTTATTGTCAATATCCGGCTGGAAAGTCTCATTTTTGACTAAGATATTGTAGTAATCCAGAGCGTCGGAACTGTTTGCGAATTTGGAGATGGTAATCATCTGACGTTGGTTGTCAATAAAGAAACTGCTGACTACCAGTTTTTTAAGGCTAAAATATGTCTTGTTGAAATTGTTGAGGTTCTGCTTGACAGTTTGCAAAGGTAATTCGGCAGTTTTCACGAGCAGCACCACATAGTGTTGTTCGTCCGGCTTGAACGTAAAAGCATTCTGCTTTTCAGGTTCGCCTGATTGCAGAACTTCTTGTAACGCAGCTTGTTGAGTGGTACTTGTGTCTTCAATACCCAGACTTTTCTGGATTTGTGACGTCGTGAAATTGGACAAGTAGTAGCGAGCCAGTTCCGCCACGGGTTGATCTTTGTAATCGGAGACCAATTTGGTCAGTCCGACAATGAGTGTATCTTGGTTATAGACTTGTCCTGCCGCAATGGCGCGCAGATATGCGTACTGGGACTGGAGCGTCACGTCGGTGCAGTTTGGGATGGCGGCATTGGCGGCGGTAATCACGTTTCTCCAACGTTTCTGGGTGAAATCCTCATACACCTGAGCATATTGGTTCTCCAATATTTTCTCTCTGGCAGCCAACTTGTTGTAGTAGTCTGGATCCTGAATGAGCTTGGCGTAGTCGGTTTCCGGATATTGGGTCAGCAGAATGTTCTTGTAGGTTTCCGCTTTGGGATCTCCCGCATTGCGGTAAAGCGTATAGAGCATGAAAATGGCAGGCAGGGCATATTCGCTCTTAGGATAACGTTGCAGCAAGGATTCGAACGATGCACAAGCCCGCTTGGTATCGCCCAGCAGATCTTGATACATGAATCCAGTCTCGTATAAGTCTTTGGCAATGATAGCGTTAGCGCTGTCTTTTGCATTTTGGGTCAAAGGCAGGTCTTGCAAGTAGTAGGCCTCCTTCTTCGGGTCGGTTTCACGTTTTGGAATAGGATTGCCGTCTTCGTCATAGTCAACCGTGTCTTTCGCTAACGAAGGGTCGTTCATTAACGCCATATCGTCGAACGAAATCTGCGTCTTATTGCTGATGAACCAGTTATCTTCCAACTTTCGGTTACCGAAACGGCGGTAGAAGTCCTGTTGACCGGCCGTCACCAGAGATTGGTTGTAGAAGTACCATTTACCGTTCGAAGAGGTGGTGTTGATGTTGGTATAGGAGGCGGCGTTCTGCATGGCCAGCATACGTTCAGCCTCTTCAGCAGCGGCTTTTCGTTCTGCTTCAGTATAGTCGGCAATCATCTTCTGTACCCACGCTTTTCGCTGGCCCTCAGGCAGATTCGCAATCCGCAGAAGGCTATCTTGCAAATCGATCTCATCCAATTTGTCCACCAAATCTTTCAGCACATTGGATTTAGTCTGAATGTATTCATAGTTGGGGTAGTTTTTGGGAATGGACATCATGGCGGTGTCGTAGTAGTTTTGCGCTTCGCGATACTCGTTTTTGTCGAAGTACAAATCAGCCAACGTGATGCAGGAGAAGGTTTTCTGGTAATTATTTTCGGTGGAGGCAGCCACGGATTTGGCCAAATAGTCAATGCGAAGGTCGTCATCTTCGTCAATGCGGGCGATTTCCGAGAAGGCGTAATAAATTTGATCACGATAATCCTCGTTCTTCTTATCGTTCAGCATCTTGTTGAGCTGCTTGGTGATAGTGTTTCGATTCGCCTCCGTGCCATCGTAGTTGGCAGCCAGGTGCATCTGCGCACAGAACGTCATTTCGTAGTTGTTGGATTTCTTGATTACTTCCCGGAAGTTTTTCTGTGCTTCGGCTTGCTGACCAAGATTCTCGTACAGCTCACCCAAAATCAGTTGCAGACGGGTGCGGAACTCGCGTTTCGGCTTGTTCTCGAGGGCATGACCGATGTAGTCGATGGCCTCCTGCACATCGCCGTCGGGAGCAGTGAGATGGTATTCCGCCTTTGCAGCATTGAACAGCACAGCAAAGTTCTTCTGTTTCTTCTCGTTTTGATAACGTATGGTCTCCAAAAGCTCATCCGCGCTCGAATAGTAGCCCTGGCGCATCTGCGTGCGGGCCAAAAGCACTTCCGCTTCGTTAAGGATGTTCGATTTCGGGTAAGTGTGTACGATGTAGTTCAGCACGCGCTGCGCCTGGATGTAGTCTTGCTTGTAGAAGTAGGATTTGGCCATCAGGAAGTAGGCGTCGTCAATGGTTTTCACATACTCCTTGCCCTTGATCATCATGGAGTGCTTGTGGATGGCCTTCGAGGACTTCTCGATGGTGCGGTCGAGGTGCGAAAGGCACGGACCGAGCTCAGTTTTGTCGGGGTAGTTGTAAATCGGCAACGTAGCGGTGTAGTTGTCTTTGGAAAGCTTCGCCAGCTCCCTTTCGGCATCTTTCATCGCCTGATTGCCGTTCCAAAACACATTGTATCTGCAAGTTACGTTGTGATAAGCACGATTTGGGAAGGTGTTTTTGGAGGTAGAACACCCAAACAGTACTGCTATCGTCAGCAGACTGATACCGATCTTGGTGAATATTTTTGTTTTCTTTCTCAACGATCTGTAGTTTTAGTGAAGCGTGATTAACGTGAAAAATGAGATTTTATTTTGTCTGATTTTTGAAATATTCGTCCAAAAGCCGTTGCACATATTTCCCGAAGACGTCGAATTCGATATTGACCACGGAACCGGGTTGGAAATTGTGGAAGTTGGTCACTTTGTAGGTGTAGGGGATAATGGCCACGGAGAAACGGCCCTTTTCGGAATCCACCACGGTGAGGCTGACGCCGTTGACGGAGATGGAACCCTTTGGCACGGTGAAATTGTTCTTTTCAGGATCGTAGGTGAAGTAGAAACGCCAGCTGCCGTTTTCGTCCACAACCTTCTCACACACAGCCGTTTGATCCACATGCCCTTGCACGATGTGTCCGTCAAAACGGCCATCCATGCGCATGCTGCGCTCCAGATTCACTTCGTCACCCACCTTCCAAGTACCGAGGTTGGTCTTCAGCATGGTCTCTTCCATAGCCGTCACCACGTACTGTTTTTTCTCTTTATCTAATTGAACCACAGTAAGACAGCAGCCGTCGTGCGCCATACTCTGGTCGATGCTCAACTCATCGGCAAAATCCACCTCCAACGTGAAATTGAAGTTGGTTCTGTCCTGTTCAATCTTAACAATTTTGCCTGTTTTTTCTATAATTCCAGTAAACATTTTTATCCAAAATTAAAACCTGCAAAGATAGTAAATTTATGGAATGTCGGATAAAAAGTATATTTTTGCCGCAAAATCGAGAAAATGATACATCTCAAACTTTCAAATATAAAGATTCCGGTGGCGGAGGCCAAAAATATCAAGAATTTGGTATGCAAGCAGTTCCGCATCCGGACGGAGGATTTAGACGGTTTCCGCATCGTGCGGCAGTCGGTGGATGCCCGAAAGAAAAACAACGTGCTCTACAACTATCAAGTGGAGGTCACGATCCCCGACAATTACCGTTCGCTGTTAAATAGTCCTGATGCTACGGAATGCGTTGCAGCTAAGGAGATTGCCTATCCGAAATGGCAACACGACAGGCAGCCTGTAGTGGTCGGTTTCGGACCTGCGGGGATGTTTGCCGCGCTCTATCTCGCCCGCTGCGGTGCGCACCCCATCATCATCGAGCGGGGCGAGCGCATCGAGGAGCGTCAACAGTCGGTGCAGCGTTTCTTGCAGACGAAAGTGTTGAATCCCAACTCCAACGTCCAATTTGGTGAAGGCGGTGCCGGTACTTTCTCCGACGGCAAGCTGAATACGAACGTCAATAGCGAATTTAACCAGTTTATACTCAACGAATTCTATCAACACGGCGCACCCGAAGAGGTGACCTACCAACAGAATCCGCATGTGGGCACTGACTATCTCTCGAAGGTGGTCAAAAACATCCGTACCGAGATTGAAAGCTTGGGCGGCGAGTTTCATTTCAACACCATTTTCGATGCTTTTGAGAAAGATGGCGAGGAGTTAAGGATTCATTGCAATAACGATAAAACATTTGTAACCAATCATTTGCTATTAGGATTGGGCCATTCTGCCCGCGACACCATTCGCATGTTGCACGCCCACGGGGTGTTGATGGAACCTAAGGGGTTCTCCATCGGGGTGCGGATGGAGCATCTGCAGCGTGACATCAACCGGATGCAATACGGTCAGGCCGCCAATTTGCTGCCGCCCGCCTCGTACAAAGGGGTGGTGCATCTCAAAGACCGTGGGGTCTACACCTTCTGCATGTGTCCTGGCGGCACTGTGATGGCTTCCGCGAGTGAGGAGGGCACGATTGTCACCAACGGCATGAGCGAACACAAGCGCGACAAGGCCAACGCCAATAGTGCCCTGTTGGTGAGTGTTGGCCCCGAGGATTTCCTGCAAGGTTCGGTGTTGGATGGCATTGACTATCAGGAGAAATACGAACAGTTGGCCTTCCGGATGGCGGGCGACGGACGTGCCCCGGGCAATCTCGTGGGCGAATTCTTGAAGGGACAGATTGCCACACGCCACCGCAAGGTTGTGCCCTCTTACCCGCACGGACTCTACTACGGCGACTTCAGCCGCTGTCTGCCTGATTACGCCGTCTACGCGTTGCGCGAAGCGTTGCCGCTGCTCGACCGCAAATTGCCTGGCATCGCCAACGTGGACACCGTACTGACTGGCGTGGAGACGCGCTCCTCTTCCCCTGTGCGCATCATTCGCAACGAGGAGAGAATATCTTCAGTATCAGGCATTTATCCCATCGGAGAAGGTGCAGGTTACGCCGGTGGCATCATGAGCGCCGCCATCGATGGTTTGAAGACCGCGATAAGCCTTACATAATATTATTGTACCGCAGCAAGAAACAAAAAAGGGACGAAGCGCATGGCTCCGTCCCTTTGTCTTATAATCGTAACCCTGACTATTTCTGCATCGTTGTCGGGTGCATGTCGGCGCGGGTGTAGATTTCAGGTTTGAAGTATTTCTTCATGAACTCGACCATATCCTTCTTGGTGATGGAATTGACGATGTTGTCGTATTCGGAAGGAGCGATGATGGGTTCATCCTGATTGACCTTACCGCTGATGTAGCTGAGCCAGAAGCGGTTGGTTTGGATGTTCTTGGCACGAGTGCTGATCATCTGTTTCTTCACCAACTCCATCGTTTTCTTATCGGGACCTTTGGCTTTGAAGTCGTTGAGGATCTTCAAGCTGGCGTCGGCCAGTTTGTCGGTCTTCACAGGATCACAACCTAAGAGAATCATCAAGGTCATTTCAGGATAAGGAAGCTTGCTGGCGCTCATATTCACCATCGGGGAATAGACATCGCCCATCTTTTCACGCACGATACGCACGAATTGGATGTCCAGAGCTTCACCGATCATGTCGGCGATGATGGAGTTGCGATAGCTCCAGTCAATCGGGTTGGTGATGAACATGCCCATCCAACCTTGCTCTTCGGTACCTGCATAGACAGTTTGCGTGGTGGCCTTGTCGGGACGCGGTTTCAGAACGCTGAGGTTGCGGCTCTCTTTCTTGGCTGGGTCAGTCTTCATAGAACCGAGATACTGCTCCACAAGCTCTTTCATCTCCTTCTCGTCGTAGTTGCCCACGAAGAAGAAATTGAAGTCGGCGGGATTAGCGAAACGCTCCTTGTAAATCTGCACGGCGCGGTCGAAGTTCACCTGATTGAGGTACTCTTCATCGTATGAGAACATTTGCTTCATGTAAGGATCGTAGTTGTAAGCGGCATCAATGAGCTTGCCCAAGAATTGGTACATCGGTTGTGCGGTGATCATCTTGAGTTGCTCTTTAGTCTCTTGCATCACCAATTCGTAAGCGTTCGGATCAATGCGCGGGTTGGTGAAGAAGGCGTTGAGGTATTGGAAGAAGAACTCCAGGTCTTTCGGGGAGGAAGAGCCGGAGAAGCTCTCGCTCAGCAGACCGATTTCAGGAGAAACACCTGCGTTTTTACCTTTCATCTTCTTCATCAAGGAGTTGTAGTCCAAACCGGCGATACCGCCACGGTCGATGATGTCAGCAGCGAAATCTGCAGAAGCAAGGTCTTTCACGGGATAGAGGGTCTTACCACCCTTACTGCTTGCGCTGAAGAGGATTTCGTCGTTCTTATAGTCGGTTTTCTTCAAATAAACAGTAATGCCGTTGGAAAGGGTCCACTTTTCAGCACCTACAGCGTCAATCTTCTCCACAGAGGTGATTTTGCCGGGTTTCAGAGTGGATTTCTCCAAGATTTCCTGATCTTTGTAGGTGTCTACATAGGGTTGTACGTTAGATAATGATTTGTCTTTCAGAATGTTGAGGATTTCATCCTTGGTAGGAACGCTCACACCCTCTTTGTCGGGGGCGGTGATGATAGCCACCATATTGTCTTCGGTGACCCAATCCTTAGCCAATGCATTAACTTCATCCAAAGTGATGCCTTCGATGAGCTTCTTAGCGTAAGTGTTCTCACGTTTTGCGCCCGGGATGGGGTCTTGACGCAAGAAGTTGTTGATGTATTGAGAAGCGAAACGAGCGGATTCGGTCTTGTCAGCCTCCTTGGCAGCTTTGTCGTAACGTTCCAACAGTTCCTCTTTAGCGCGGTCAAGTTCGGTTTGCAGGAAACCATACTTCAGCACGCGGTAGTCTTCCTGAATGAGCACGCGCAAAGCGTCGGGAATGCGGTTCTCCTTGGCCATAGCCATAGAAGCGTACGCGTCGGTGTTGCCGATGAAGTCGCCATAACCGGCGCCAGCACCGATAAACGGACATTTCGGATCTTGCGTCATCTCTTCGAGACGAGCGTCGAACATGGCGTTGTAGAGGTCGATGCAGAGTTGTTCACGGAAATCACCGATGGTCTTCATCGCAGTGTGTTTGTGCTTGCGGATAAGTTCCACTTGGCTACCGGTGGCCTCTTTGTCGGTGCAGACAGCCACGAGGGGTTCTTTGTTAGGAGCTATACCGTAAGTCTCTTTCTTGCGAGGATTTTGTCTGGCAGGGATATTGCCGAACATCGTTTTGATTTTCTCTTCCACCACTTTCACGTCGATGTCGCCAACCACGATAACGGCCTGCAAATCCGGACGATACCAATCGTGGTAGAAGTCTTTAATCACCTGATAGTCAAATGTTTGCAGGATGTCCAATTTACCGATAGGCATACGGTCGGCGTAACGGGAACCAGCCATAAGGATGGGCCAGTACTCCTTGCGCATACGGTCGTCGGCACCCAAACCGAGGCGGTATTCCTCGATGATGACACCGCGTTCCTCGTCAATCTCCTTGTTGTCGTAGAGCAGACCGGCGGCCCAGCCGCGGAGGATCTTGAGACCGAGGTCGATGTTGCCGGGATCGTCGAGCGGCATGGGAATCATGTAGACGGTCTCGTCGAAGCTGGTGTAAGCGTTGAGGTCAGCGCCGAAAACCACGCCCTTGCTGCGCAGGTGATCGACCACACTGTTGCTCGGGAAACCCTCGATACCGTTGAAGGCCATGTGCTCGGTGAAGTGCGCCAAACCCTGTTGGTTGTCGTTCTCCTGGTTGGAGCCGGCGTTCACTGCGAGACGGAACTCCACGCGGTCCTTCGGGTAGGAGTTCTTACGAATGTAATAGGTCAAGCCGTTGTCCAATTTTCCGATGACCACGTTCGGGTCCGCCTTGATGGGATCGTTCAAGTTCAGATCACCCTTCTGTGCGAATACGGCCAACGCGCAGAAAACGGCCGCGATAAACAATAATACTTTTTTCATAAACGCTTGTTTTTATTAATAACTATAGTATCTCTGTATGACGTTTTTTCTCTTAGACGCAATTAGTTTCAAAAAACTACAAATTTTTTTTATCGGCGGCAAAGATACTATTTTTTTGAGACTTAATATGACACGGCAAAGGCACTTTTTGTCACTTGGGAACACGAGGCCTCCGCCATCCGCCATGTCTCATTAGTTCTTCGAAGGATTACTGTAATGTCACGTAAAACTTGTCCGTGTTGACCAATAAGATAGCTGCTTTCAAAATCCCTGTACCAAGGCGCGAACATCTCCTCCCCGCTCGGGTCCGTATATTGCAACGGATTGTTCAGACAGTACGAATACCGGTTGTAGCTCTGCGTGAACTCCGGCGCCTGCACGAAGTTGTCGAAGAATCTCCACGTATCGCGCGTATCTGCACGTATAATCTCATCGGGCTTTTCTGCGGATTGGAAACAATATGGTCGGTGACAATTCATCCTTATATTGTTATTTTAGTGAATAGTTGTCCGAAAAAGAGCAAAACCGATATGGACATGTAAGTCCAAACAACGAAATCTTTTCTATGCATATCTGCTTTTTCATCGTATTTGTCACATAAGTTCATATATTTTTTTTCATTAAAAACAAAAAGGTGATTTGTCAATAAAATCATAATTGGAAAAACGATGTCAACAAGAACACCCGATAAATTCAGTATATGCAAAACAGTTAACAAATTGAAAATCTGTAACAATGAAATCAAACTACACGCATCTATATAAACGAGTGATGTTAACTCAACTTCTTGAAGAAGTTTTGATTTGCATATTCTATAAAAACAATATTCCCAAAACCTGCTCATAATGAAGGGAACTTCTATTTATTACTTTTTCGCGCTGCCGCTGACCTTGGTGCGAAGTCCGTTAAACATCAAGATAAGCAAACAACGCTGCAAAATTAAAACATATTTCTATACATAAGGCGCAAAACTTTCAAGAGGTTGCACCTTGTCCTTCATCCCGAACTTCCGTATCACCCTCTTCGCCCCTTTGACGATGCAGGCACTGTCGTCGTAAAAAGTTCAAAGAAGGCCACTTGGCCAATATGGGGATTTCAGAAGTCTTTTTGTGGAGGTGTGGTCTTTAATTGCGTTTTTATTCTTTCAGCAACTCGTCGATTTCTTCGTTGAGTTCGTCGAAGCGTTTCTTTACCCGCTTGGAGGTTTTGATTACGACAGGAATGGACAAAAGACCGGAGATTAGTAGAGTAACGAACATTGATCTGTCGTAGAAAAAGAGGTAAACATATATCAACAATGATATTATTATGCCAACAACCTGTATGACAATGCGTTTACGCTTCGAATAGGTCGTGCTCTTTTGAATACTATCCCGCAGCGAAAGGAGACCTTCGCGACTCTGCGCGTCGGCTTTTCGGAGACCGTTGGTGGCGATAAGACTGTCCAACGTAATCCAGCCAAGAAAGAGGTCACTGGGGAGTAAAAGCCACCACGGCCAATATTCA
>JAGBPE010000010.1 GCA_017633495.1 Bacteroidales bacterium
AATTGATACAGAACAACTAACGATGGCTTTCGCCGACACACTCATCGGTTGGTACGAAGAGCACCAGCGCGAACTCCCTTGGCGCGGCGAAACCGACCCTTACAAGATTTGGGTTTCCGAAATCATCCTGCAGCAAACCCGTGTGCAGCAGGGTTGGGATTACTATTTGCGGTTTATTGATAACTTTCCAAATGTCAAAGCGTTAGCAGAGGCCGAAGAGGAACGTGTGCTTCGAGTGTGGCAGGGATTGGGCTACTACTCCCGCGCTCGCAATATGCACGCTGCTGCACAAGAAATCATGACCCAACATGAAGGAAAGTTCCCGCAGGATTACCACAACATCCTGGCGCTCAAGGGCATCGGTCCCTACACCGCCGCTGCTATTGCCTCCATCGCTTTTCATCAGCCCTATCCCGCTGTGGATGGCAACGTGATTCGCATCATCAGTCGCATTTTCGGGGTTTGCGATGATGTGTCGCAACCCGCTGTGGTGAAGCGAATTACGAAAATCTGCGAAACGCAAATCGACCGCAAACGACCCGGTGTCTTCAACCAAGCAGCGATGGATTTCGGGGCGATGCACTGCACTCCGAAAAATCCGAAATGCGACGAATGTCCCTTTGCCACCACCTGTTACGCGCTGAAAAATCAGCTCACAGAGATATTGCCTGTGAAAAAGAAAAAGGTGGAACAGCGACATCGGTATTTCCACTACACCGTCTATATTTCTGATAATAAAACAATTATCGAAAAAAGAACAGCGAATGACATTTGGCGAAACATGTACCAGTTTCCGCTCATCGAAAAAGATTCGGAAACGTCTTCCAAACCATCTGAATATACCATTCGTGAGGTTCTTTCCCATCAGATTATCCACGCGACCTTTTACGTTAAAATCGCAAAAAAACTACCAGAAACATCAGAAAATCAATTTGTTATCAACTTTGATAATATCCACGACTATCCTATGCCGAAGGTGATGACGGAATTTTTGAAAAAACTTGAAAAAGTGTGATAATAGACAAAAAGAAATAATCATTCACGAAGACAATTATGGAAAAAGAGTTATTGGTATGCACCCCCAGCGGAAAAGATTCTTTTGGCCTCGTATTATATTTCTTAGTGTTGATTGCACTTGCTATCATTTTAATAATCAAAGGGTTCAGCAACCCTTATCAATGGTTATGGCTATTGCTTATCATTCCTGGCATCATTCTGTACTTTTTTCTTCTTCGATACGAATTTTTCGGAAATGAGATAATAGGAATAGAAGATAACGACTTGATTATAAGAAGAGTAAAATGTCTTCCTTTTGTGCGAGACATTCGAATACCCCTCTCAGAAATCAAGGAAGTGGGGATTCCGAGAAAAAGCAAGCTGGATGAGGTTTTAGAAATAATAAACGAATTGAACATGTACCCAATTGACGAATCTACTATCGAAATTACCACCATTAACGGCAAAACCTACCACTTTGGAGACGATCTTGCTCCACAAGATGTAAAATATTTCATTTCTCAACTGACTGCGGAAATGGCAAAAATGTAAAGACCCTGTTCTGTACATTCCAATTGTAGAGACGCGATTAATCGCGTCTCTACAAGAAAAAATCCTTTTGTCGATGTGACAATCGGGAATAATTGTAACTTTGCGGCTCAAAAATATTCGAAAAGATGAAAAAACATATTATGGCAATTTTGGTTTTCACGGCTGTATTGAATGCCGGAATAGAAGCAAACGCTCAGGAATCGGGCGTATCTCGGAACGCGGTGCTGGAAAACATCGCCTCGCGGACTTCGGTGCGCAGCTACACCGACAAACCCGTGGATGTGACAACCATTGAGCAGCTGCTGCGTGCGGGAATGGCGGCACCCACCGCAGTGAACCGTCAACCGTGGCACTTCGTGGTGGTGAACGACAAAGCGCAGCTGAAGGCGCTCTCCAAAACCAACCCCTATTCCGACATGCTCACCCGTGCGCCTTTGGCCATTGTGGTGTGTGGCGACATGAAGAAGGCCCTGAGTGGTGAAGCGCGCGAGTTTTGGGTGCAAGACTGCTCCGCCGCCACCGAAAACATCCTCTTGGCCGCCCATTCGATGGGTTTGGGCGCGGTGTGGACGGGCACTTACCCCAACCAAGAGCGCTGCAAAGCCGTTGCGGAGGTGCTGAAATTGCCCGAACACCTCATCCCGCTCAACATCATCGTGATCGGCTACCCCGACAAAGACAACAAGCCCAAAGACAAATGGAAACCCGAAAATATCTCCTACAACGTTTATGGCAATCAGCTCACCGTCAAGCAACGGGAGCAGGAAAAGCAGCAGATTTCCGAGTCGGATTTCGTCCTCTTCGACCCCGCTAAAGAATTCAACGCCAATGCGTTCACCTGGTTCAAGGGCGGCGGACTGCTGTTGGCCTCCGGCGATGTGCGTCGCCACAACGCGATGACCATCGGATGGGGCGCGCTGGGCAACATCTGGCAGCACAACATCAGCACCATCACCGTCTATGTGGCGCCCGCCCGCTACACCTACGAGTTCATGGAACGCTATCAATATTTCACCGTGATGGTCTTTGACGAGGACCGCAAAGACGTGCTCGAATATATGGGCACCCACAGCGGACGCGATAGCGACAAGGATGCGGCATTGGGCTTGCATGTGGCTTACACTGAGCACGGTACGCCCTACTACTTAGAGGCCCGCGAGGTCTATGAATGCGAAATCATGTACCGCGACCAGTTCGACACCCGCGGTTTCGAGGAGATTCCGCGCAAACGCTACGAAAACTTCCCCGCCGGCGTTCACCACGAATACATTGGCAAGATTGTGACGGCAAGAAGACGATAGGATTTGCGATTTGCGGTTTGCGGTTTGCGGTTTGCGAAAAATGCGCCCTTCAAAAAGAGTTATTTGTTTCGCCATTGTTTCCAATACTGTTGCAGTTTCTTCTTGAGGCGGAAAGTATCATACAAATCGGGGGATATTCGGTAGGTTAC
>JAGBPE010000089.1 GCA_017633495.1 Bacteroidales bacterium
CCACATCACCCTGACCGAAGACACCTACGACACGCTCATTTCCCAGTCGCTGCTCGGCACACCCAACTGCAGCCTTCTGGAAGCTGGTGTTGGTGTAGTCTCCAACGACCTCGACGAACATAATCCGCTGACCGCCGGCACACACACCATTACGTGGATTCTCTTCGACACGTGTCAAACGGCAATGGACTCCTGCTACCAGACGGTTGAAGTGGTCTACACGCCTTGTGTGGGTGTTGAATATTACGACCATCTCTACACCGCCGAACGTATCGGCTTCCAATGCTGGATGACCGAGAACCTGCGCAATACGCTGAACAGCCAAGAGGAGACGATTGCCAACTACCACGCCTACAAGGAGAACTCTGACAACATAGCGAAGTTCGGCTACCTCTACTCTTGGTACTCTGCAATGAACGTAACGGAGAACGACAACAGCGCCGCCCTCACCTACTCTATCGGCGACAATGGCCAGCCTTACGTGCAAGGTATTTGTCCTAACGGTTGGGCAGTGGGCAGTCTGCAAGACTATACCGCACTCCTGGCAACAGTTGGTGACAGCGAACCGCTGAAGGATGCCGGCGATGGTTATTGGCTGCCCAGTTTCGGCGGCACCTTGCCCAACAGCGGCTTCAACGCCCGCGGCAACGGCTTCTACAACAGCGTGTCGCAGCGTTATGAAGACCTGCTCACCGGCGCCCACTTCTGGATGCCCGAAAGCGCAACCGCCGACGGTGTGACCGTCAACAACTTCTTCCTCCAATACTACTGTCCCGACGCCAAATTCCAGCACAACCCGAAAGGCGACCGGAAGGGCGTGCGCTGCATCCGGAAAGTAGCCCCGTAGTGGGTTTAGAGGTTTACAAGTTTACAGGTTTACAAGTTTAAAGGTTTACGATTTGCGATATTACGACGAAGGGCAATTTTTTTTGCGGATGTGTGGTAGCCACCAACCGTTAACCGTATACCGTATATTTCATTTGCAAGCGCATTTCGGGATGGGCTTGCGAGAAGGGGGTAACGCTACAGAATCATATCCTTCACTGATTCCAGGATGCCTAATTCGTGGGCGATACCGAGCAACACTTTGTCGATTTTGTCTTTGACGAACTCCTCAGACTCGATGATGTGCAGGTTAGGGTGCTTCTCCCAAGCCTTGATCAGGTTGTCGTCCACACGGATGGCCTCGGCCAAGGTCTCCTCCATGCGAGCCGAATTGTTGCTCAGGGTGTAGCTGTTCGGAGCCCCTTTCGCACTGGTACTCAGATGGAAAACAGCCTTGTATCGTGCCATCAGCTCCTCTTCGGTCTTTCCGACAGCCTTCAACAATGCCTGCCAATCCTCGGGCTTCATGTAGGCGGAGAGGTCCATCGCACCGCGGTCGTTGACGATGAGCGCCGGTTTACCCGAAGCTTTCGCAATTTCGTAGAAAGAATCCTCCATCTGCAGCAGGAAGGTCATCATGTTGCGGTGGATTTCGAAGTAAAGGTGCGGGTCTTGGGTGAGGAACTCTGCGCCAGCCTTGATGAAGAGAGTGGCGGCTTCGGGGAGGGTGAAGACGGCGTATCCCACCTTGGAGAAGAACTCCTCGATACGCTCATTGGTGGTGGTCTTGCCGGCACACGGACCGCCGGTCAGCACGATTTTGGTGATCATAAAGGCAATTGTTGAAAGAGGGTGCAAAAGTACAAAAAAACTTTGACTTTGGCTATTGGCTATTAGCTGTTGGCTCGCATTTCTGTAGAGACGCGATTAATCGCGTCTCCACAAAATTCGCATCTCACATTTTCCGCAGTCGAATTCCATACGGAAACGGTGCTTGCCGGAGATGAGGTAGAGCGGGTCTTTGGGAACGTTTGGAATGGCGGGATTCTTCTTGCACCAGCCAAGCTCATGACGCAGACAGTATTTGCAGGTCATCAACGATTTTCCTTCGTAATCCTCCGTTTTGTCCAACCCGTATTCGATGGTTTTTGCCCCGAAATTCTCATACACGGACTTGTGGGCTTCGTTGGTGATATTCCGCAGATAGTCGGCAGTTTGGAACAGCTGTTCGGGAGAATAACGCAAGGGCGTGTCCTGCGGACGGAAATGCGCAATGCGGGCGGCGGTCAGCTTCTCCACCGCTTTGGTTTTTAGTTCATTGATAAAACCGGCACGCAAGAAAGCGGTGCATGGGGGAATCTCCATACTGCGCGCCTCGAAGGGGGTGTTGCCCAGTTTGGAGAGCGTGGTGCGCAAGGTTTCCAACATCTTCCCGGGCTGCTGAACAGGAGTCATTTCGACACGTTCTTCCACCCTTGCTGTGCAGCCGTCTTCGTCGGTAACGGTGAGGCGCACGCTGTCGGACAGCTCTTTGAAGCGCATATCCACCGCAACTTTCCGTTCGGCGGTTTTGCCCGACAATAGTTTCTCAAAAGCTTTGTCGATATTGCGGTAAAGCTCCACCTTCGCGAAATGCGACAACGGCTTTTGCGGGATGAGGCGGTTTCCCTCCACCCCATTGACCAAAAACCCCTCCAGTTCGCCCTCTGCATTGATGAAACACAGGCCGTCGCCATTGGAAACCGTTGATGTGGAAGATTCCAGGAAATAGTGACCACGTTCTTGTCGTAAAACACCGATATACTCCCCTTTGGCCTTCGGCGTGTCGAAAGAGGACATCTTTTCGCGCTGACCATCCAGAAAATAGGGCGTGAAGGCGCGGTTGAAGGTCTTCTGCACATCGGGAGTGAAGAAGAAACGCGTGGTACCGCTACCGACGCGTTGGTCGTCGGGACGTTCCTCCAAAATGGTATCGATGCGATGACGGTAGTAGGCGGTGACATTCTTGACGTAACTCTCGTTCTTCAGCCGGCCCTCCACTTTGAAAGAGATAATGCCCGCGTCCATCATCTCTTCGAGATAATCCGCACGGCACATATCTTTCAATGAAAGCAGGTGTTTATTGCGGATAAGAGTCTTACCGTCAGCATCTTGCAGATCGAATCGGGTACGGCAGATTTGGGCGCACTCACCCCGATTTCCGCTTCTGCCCGTCATCATCCGACTGATGTAGCACTGTCCACTGTAGCAGACGCACAATGCCCCGTGCACAAAGGCCTCCAGCTCGATATTCGTCTGATTGTAAATCTGTTGGATGGTCTCCAAATCGGTCTCGCGTGCTAACACCGCCCGCGTGAAACCGAGCTTCTCCAAAAACTGGATGCGCTCCAGGGAATGGTTGTGGCACTGCGTGCTGGCGTGGAAAGCGAGCGGCGGGATATCCAACTTCAGGAGCCCCAAATCCTGAATCAGAACCGCATCCACGCCGATGTTGTATAAGTCCCAAAGCAGCTTGCGTGCGCCCTCCAACTCGTTGTCGAACAGCACCGTATTGACGGTCACGTGTACTTTTGAACCGTACAAGTGTGCATATTGCACTAAAGATTCAATGTCCTGCAGAGAGTTGCCTGCCGCCTGTCGCGCCCCGAAAGCGGACGCACCGATATAGACAGCATCCGCGCCGTGGTTGATGGCGACTTTGCCGGTAGATAAATCCTTGGCGGGCAGCAGCAGCTCGATCTTACTCATTGGCAAAGCGTTGCGCTTTCAACGGGAAATACTCTGCTAACTCTCCGGAATAGTAGAAGTCGTTGCAAATCACCCCGAAGGTATACACCTCATCGTGCACCGTGATGTGCGAGCCGCCGCATTTCGGATCAGGGCCCGGTTTGGAGGCCTGGAAACCGAGGTTAAAGAGGGTGAACAGAATGTCGGGACGATTGGTGATATCATAACCAGACCGTTTCCATTGCAGCATCGTCTGATGCAAGATACAACCGGTGTAAATATATGAATACAGGTGGTTATGATAGTTCGTCAGACGGTTGAAACGCTCGGTCTGGTGGTCGGCCGTCTGGAAGTCGAGGATGTGCTCGTACTGCTTGCCCATATAGTAAATGGAGGTGTCATTGGTGAGATTGCGCTCCACCTGCATGGCGGTGAAATCCTTGATGCCATTCACGCCCAGCGAGAACTGCGACTGCACGGAGAGCACCTTCATTGGACCGAGATAACGTTTGTACATCTCGCGCTTGCTGTTGAAAAGTCGAACCTGCTCGCCCACGAGGCAGCCCACAATGAGGCGCGGCTCCACACCCGTGAGGCGGGCGGCTTCGTAAATCACAGCCGTGTCCTTCAGGATGGCGGCCTTCAGCGCGGGCCATGCGGAGTCGTTCATCCAGGGAATCACGTTGCCCTCGAAAGGTTTCATCTTATTGGATTTCAGAACATTGTCCACATCGCTCAGCATCTTCTGATAAGCGATGGCATGGTCGTCATCCTGCATATACATGTTGGCAGCATAAATCATCTCCTGCACGGCTGTTGGACGGTCGCTGAACCGGGCAGCATTGAAAATGAGGTCAGCATTTTTCGGATAGAACTGACGCAACACCGACAGGGAGCGATAGCCGTTCAATGCCGCCTCCTGACTGTTGGCCGAATCCACTTCCGCCACATATTTCTGTTTTTCAGAGAGATAGCGGTTATTCTTGTCCATACCGCCCTTGTTGTTGGTGAAGCCCAGTTCATAGAAGGCCCAAGCGCCGAGGATGCCTGCACCCACCAGCGCAAAGAGGTGAACCATAATGAGGTAGAACTTGCTTCTGCCTTTCAGCCGTTTCCAGGATTTCCAAAGGCTGCGTTTCTTGCGAATCTTTTTCGCGTTCTGCTGAACGGCGTCGTTTTGCGATTGTAGAGACGTTTCATGAAACATCTCTACAGAGGAATTTGTCTCTTCCATTTGTTTCTTTCTCGATTATCGTAGAGACGCGATTAATCGCGTCTCTACACCCATAAACCCTAAACCTTAAACCAGATTCGCAAATCCCATAAACGCCATAGCGAGAATGCCGGCGGTAATCAGCGCAATCGGAACGCCCTTCATGCCCTTCGGGATATCCACCAATTCGAGTTGTTCGCGCAAACCGGCGAAAATCGTGATGGCCAAGGTGAAACCGATAGCGATGGCAACAGCATACAACGTGTTGTCAATCACAGAGAAACCGTGACCAGGAATGATGGTCTGCTGGGTGACGTTGATAGCAACACCCAACACAGCGCAGTTAGTCGTAATCAACGGCAAGAAGACACCCAAAGCGCGGTAGAGCGACGGGCTGACCTTCTTGAGCATGATCTCCACCATCTGCACTAAGCTGGCGATGACCAGGATGAAGACGATGGTCTGCAGGTAGGTGATGCTGAGCGGCTCCAGAATATACTTCTGCAGCAGCGAGGTGACCAGCGTGGCAAGCGCCATCACGAAGGTGACGGCCGCACCCATACCAAGAGCGGTGTTCACCTTGCTGGAAACGCCCAAAAACGGGCAAATGCCGAGGAACTGCACCAAAATGATGTTGTTGACCAGTACAGCTCCGATGATCATTATAATATATTCCATTGTTTTTTTCTTTTAATTGTTAAAACCTCTGTAGAGACGCGATAAATCGCGTCTCTACAACGTGATTATTCCGCTTCTTCCAAAGCTTTTTGTTTCTTCTTTTCTTCGTTCTTGTTCACAATAAACCGCACTGCGGCCATCACGAAGCCGAAAACGAGGAATGCGCCGGGGGCGAGCACGAAGATCAGCATGTTGTACTCCGCAGGGATGAACTGGAAGCCGAGGAAGGAACCGGCACCGAGAATCTCGCGGATGCCGCCGATGAGCACCAACGCGATGGTGAAACCGATACCCATGCCAAGACCGTCAAGCAGTGAATCGAACACGGTGTTCTTGTTGGCGAAAGCCTCTGCACGGCCCAGCACGATGCAGTTCACCACGATCAACGGGATGAAGACGCCCAAGCTGGCAGACAATGACGGCAAGAAACCCTGAATCAGCAGGTCGATCATACTCACAAAGGTAGCGATGATGACGATGTAGCTCGGAATACGCACCTTGTCGGGGATGACGTTCTTGAGCGCGGAGATGAGCATGTTGGACATCAGCAACACGAAGGTGGTAGCTGCGCCCATACCCAAAGCGTTAACCACAGAAGTGGTGACGGCCAGCGTCGGACAGCAGCCCAACACCAAAATCAGGGTGGGGTTTTCCTTAAAGAAACCCTTGGTCAATATATTTAATTTGCTGTTACTCATGATATTCCTCCTTTATTTTCATATAAATGTCGTAAGCGCGTTGCACCGCATCGCAGTAAGCGCGGGAAGAGATGGTAGCTGCCGTGATGGCATCCACATCGCCGCCGTCTTTCTTCACCACCAGCTGAAATTCAGCAGGATTCTGCTGGTTGAACTGCATAGCGAATTCGCTCTTATCTTTGTTGATTTTGTCACCCAAGCCAGGAGTCTCGCCCGCTTTGATGACCTCAGTATTAACAATCGTACCTTCCGCGTCGAAGCCGACCATCAGATCGAAGCGGCCCGCGAAGGCTTTCTTGGTATAGGTTTCAATGCCCGCACCGCAGAGTTCTCCGTTCTTGCCAATGGCCAAGTGCACGGGAATCTCCTCGTTGTCTGCATCCACCACTACAGTATCACGCACCGTGCCCTCGTAGGCAGGCAGCACGGATTGCAGGGCTTTCTCCTTTTTCTCACGTTGACCCTGTTCGATAGGTCCTTTGGTGAGGGCGTAAACACCGGTCAGTGCCAGCGCCGCCAACAGTGAAATGCACGTCAGCACAATCACTAATCTCCAGATAGAATCATTCTTTGCCATATCGATAGTATTTTAGGGTTAGTGAGCGAATTGTTTCGGTTTGAAGCCTTTGTTAATCAACGGCACCACAGCGTTCATCAGCAGGATGGAGAATGAGACGCCTTCCGGATAAGCACCGAAGATACGGATGATGATAGTGAGCAGACCGCAGCCGCAGCCGAACACGATCATACCCCACGGGGAGGTCGGGGAGGTCACCATATCGGTAGCCATGAAGCAGGCACCTAGGATAAGACCGCCGGAGAGCAGGTGGATCATCGGGTTGACATACTCGGCAGGATTTGCCAAGTGGAAGATGCCGGCGATGATGAACACCGTTGCGATAAACGACACGGGTATGTGCCAGGTGATGATGCGTTTCCAGAGCAGGAAAGCGGCGCCAATCAGCAGAGCGATGGCAGACACCTCACCGAAGCTACCACCCATCTGACCGATGAGCATATCCACGTAGCTGGGAAGTTGCGTCAAGTCGCCACCCTCCTTGATGAGACCGAGGGTCGTGGGACCGGTCACAGCGTCGGCAAAACCCCAAATAGGCGTCGGCACCGGCCAAGTGGTCATCTGCACCGGGAAGGCGATGAGCAGGGTGACACGTGCCACCAATGCGGGGTTGAAGAGGTTGTGGCCCAAACCGCCGAAGGGCATCTTCGCAATGCCGATGGCGACGAGCGCACCTACCACCATAATCCAAATCGGAAGGCTGGAAGGCACGTTGAAGGCCAACAGCAGACCCGTGACCACCGCGGAACCATCGTCCACAGACGGCTTCTGATGCAGCATGAAACGTTGGATGAGGTACTCGAACAGCACACAACATCCAATAGAGACGAGTGTCAGGATGATGACCGGCAGTCCGAAATAGTAGACGGACACCAAAAATGCCGGCACTAATGAAAGAACCACCGACCACATGATTTTCTTCACAGACTCGTCACTGTGAACGTGCGGTGATCCTGAAATGTGTAACAATTTATCCATTGATTGTTGATTTTATTGATTCCTATTATTCCGAAAATAACAAACTGCAAAAGTATAATTTTTTTAAATATGTAAGGCAGTGTTTTTTATGGTTGTAGAGACGCGATTAATCGCGTCTCTACAACCATAAAAAACGCCCGAGCAGAACTCTGTCCGGACGTTATATGGAATACATTGTAGAGACGGTGTGCACACCGTCTCTACAGGTGAATTACCGAATCAGCGTGACCGTGCCGTTTCTCACCATCATCTCTTCAGGGGTACCGATCTTCGCATAGTGGATATTCCACAGATAGACTCCCTCCGGCGCGGGTTTGCCATCCACAAAGCCATCCCAGCCGACTTTCGTGTCGTTAGTATAGAAAATCAACTCGCCCCAACGGTTGTAGATAACCAATTCATAATTGGCCACATCATTCACCATCGGCAAAAAGATCTCGTTTTTGCCATCGTTGTTAGGGGTGAAGCTGTTCGGCACATAAAAGGCGAAATTGTCCTCCACAGGAATCACCTGGATGGTGTCGTCAGAACAGCCATCCGTATTGGTGACGGTCAGATGCACCGTCATCAACTCACTCTCAGTCAGATGGTAAGCGTGCGACGGTTCTTCCACATACGAAGAATGTCCGTCACCGAAATTCCATACGAAATTGGAGAGATTTTCACCCGTGGAGAGGTTGTAGAAGAAGACCTCCTCGCCATTCTCCGGTTCTGAAGGACTGAACATGAAATCGGCGTGTGGGAAATCGGCGACATGGATGACATTCGGATAGGAAATCGAATCTGCACAACCAGGAGCACTCTCCACAACCAAGGAGATGTCGTAGTACCCAGGCTCGGGCAACGAAATATGGAGCGTAGCAGAAGAGTCTTGGTAAACAAACAATGAATCGTTATTGATGGTCCAATAAAGATTTGCGTAATCGGGCGAATATTGCGTCTGCAACGTGACTGGCAACGGCATACACCCGTGGTCAGGCGTGTAGGTGAGCGTGAACTCAGGCTTCGGCACGATGGTGACTTGCGCATCTGCCGTATCTTTCATACAATTCCATTGATCGTGTGCAACGACCTTATAGTTTCTGCTTTGCGTGATTTCACAAGCGGTAGCCAGCGAATCGGGAGTGACGATGCCGGCAGGATCAGGATCACCATCTTCAGTAAGCCACTGATATGCAAGAGGTTGCGTACCTCTCACCAACTCCACGGCAATGGAATCCAACTGCTCGCAAACCGTAATGGCAGTATCGCGCAACATAATGGTGTCGTTGGCGCGAAGCCACATGTATATGGTGTCCTCCACGTGAAAATAGGGCATCAAATTACCGTTGCCCGTACAACCCTGCGTAACCACATAGAGAACAACAGATTTCGTATTCACTCCTTGAGGAAAGTGCGCTGTGGGCAACATTTTCACATGCACCATCTGAAGAGTGTCTCCCTCAGGGAAGAAAAAGGTGTTGTTTTCGGAGGAGATATGTGAACCGTCGGGCATGGTCATGATGTAATCCTGACCCAAAAGGGCACTGCCTGCCGCATTGATAATGATGGAGGTGTTGGAGGTAAGCATGGGACGGTCGATAGAGAAAACCAAATCCATCTCCCTGCAGTTCTGAATCAGCGTGTCCCCATAATCGGGACTGTCCCACAACTCATCAATTTGCACGTGCGGACTGTAGAAACTGCCCTCTTCGAGGAAAACCCCGGAATCATACCCATTGTCGCCCACATTGGCGACAGCCAACTTCATGTGGTAGGTCTGACAGGCCAAGATAACAGACTGGGCGGCTAATGCGGTGGTATAACCGTCATACTGCACACCATTGGAATTGCCGGCATTGCAGACAAAATAGTTCGAATTGGAAGGGGAAGTACCCGGACCCGTTCCGCCACTGTGGTAACCGTGATTCACGTTGTTGATGGTTACCGGTGTGCTGACCGTACCGGGAACAATGGCCACGTTTTTTGTAGTTGTGGTATAAGTCACAGGGTCAATGCCCGTCAGCAAAAAGGCGAACACGTCATTAAATGAGGAATTCACGTATTCACAATACTCTTCGGAAGCGAAAATATAATTGAAGGCGAATTCATCCGCCATCGCGATGAAGTCAAACTCCAAAGAGGCCGAATTGTAAACCGTATTGGTGGTATATGAGCTAAGCGCACTTTCCGTGTAACCGGGGGTAACCTGCGCAGAAACAGAGGTGCCGTTGTTCGGCCCTGCCGCCACGATCACATTGCCGGTGGTCAACACCAGACCCGATGCAAACGGGAAGTTGGTGAATCCGTTCCGGTTAAAGGTGCCGATCTGCGGGTAGGTGACATTTCCCGTCTGGTTGTTGAACTTGGCCGGAGCACTGAAAACATTCGGACAGTCGCAACCCGTAATCAACACCCCTTCACCTGCTAAATGGTTCTGCAAAATGCTCTCCACCGACTGTCCCACCAAGGA
>JAGBPE010000090.1 GCA_017633495.1 Bacteroidales bacterium
CTCATCCTCCTCGGCATCGTCCTGATGATCCTCGACTTTCTGGTGATTCCGGGCGGTGTGGTGGCCATTCTCGGCGTGCTTTGCATGATCGGGGGAGTGGTCACATCGTTTGTGCAGTTCGGCACTACCGTGGGCATCATCACCCTCGTGCTGACTGCGGTGATCACCCTCGGCTCGTTCTGGCTGATGATGCGGTCGAAGACGTGGCGCAAGCTGCAGCTCAAAACGCAAATCGACAGCAAGATGAACGAAGTCGATACCGACAAACTGAAGGAAGGTATGGAAGGGGTGGCCATTTCCCGTCTCGCCCCGACCGGCACGGGACTTTTCGGTGACACGGAGGCGGAGGTGGTCTCTATGCAGGGTTTTATCGATGAAAATTCGCCCATTGTGATTCGCAAAATCGAAGGTAGCAAAGTTATTGTAGAAGTTATTCATCAAAATTAATACATTATGCCTGAAACAATTATCACCATTGTGATCGTATTGGCGCTGGTCATCCTTTTTTTCTGGATGGTCCCCTTGCGTCTGTGGTTCAACGCCCTTCTGAATGGCGTCCACGTCTCTTTAGTACAGCTAATCCTCATGCGTTGGCGTCGCGTTCCGCCAGATATGATTGTCAGCTCTATGATTACGGCTTCGAAAGCGGGTATTGACATTAATCGCGACCAGCTGGAGGCCCACTATCTGGCAGGCGGTCATGTGAAACCGGTGGTCAGTGCGCTGATTGCCGCCGACAAGGCCAATATCTCCCTCGATTTCAAATCGGCTACTGCCATTGACTTGGCTGGCCGTAACGTGTTGGAGGCCATCCAGACCTCTGTGAACCCGAAGGTCATCAACACTCCTCCTGTCGCAGCAGTTGCAAAGGACGGTATCCAGCTGATTGCCAAAGCTCGTGTCACCGTGCGCACCAACATCCGCCAGCTGGTGGGTGGTGCCGGCGAAGAGACCATCATCGCCCGTGTGGGTGAGGGTATCGTCTCCGCCATCGGTTCTGCCGACACGCATAAAATGGTGCTCGAAAATCCGGATTCCATCTCCAAATTGGTCTTGACCAAGGGTTTGGACTCCGGTACGGCATTCGAAATCCTCTCCATTGATATTGCAGACGTGGATGTGGGTAAGAATATCGGTGCTATGCTGCAGATGGACCAAGCTAACGCCGACAAGAACATTGCACAGGCAAAAGCCGAGGAGCGCAGAGCTATGGCTGTGGCACAGGAGCAAGAGATGAAGGCCAAGGCTCAAGAGGCTCGTGCTCAGGTGATTCTCGCCGAAGCTGAGGTTCCGAGAGCCCTTGCCGACGCTTTCCGCAACGGCAATCTCGGTGTGATGGACTACTATAAATTAGAGAACATCAAGGCCGACACCTCCATGCGCGACGGTATCAGCAAAATGGGACAAAACACTCCCAATACACCAAAAAAATAGACCAATGAGCTTAAAATCATTGTCGTTTTGCATCATTTTGGGCATAACCTCCTTGGGTTATGCTCAAAATGTTTCTGCACCTAAGTATCGTTATCAGTACAAGATGGTGAAGGTGGATTCCACATACGATGCGAAAATCGACCCGAAATTGGCCAAGTATGTGGATAAGAAACGTCGGCAGTTGGAGAAGCAGATGCAGGTGGTGATTGCGCACACCGATGTCGAGCTGGAGTCCTTGTCGCCCGAAAGTCCTCTCTCCAACTTCTTGACCGATTTGCTGTTGAACGAAGCCTCCCATTACATCAAAGACACTACATTTGATAATTTGGATCTCTCCATGTTGAATTTTGGCGGCATCCGCACCTCCATGCCGGCAGGAAATGTCACTGTGGGCGACATTTTCAACATCTCTCCATTCGACAACTACCTTACATTTATCGTGATGAAAGGCAGTGAGTTGCGTAAAGTCTTGGAGAAATTTACGGATAAGTTCAATGCGCCGTACGCTGGCGCGACCATCACCTACAAGAACAATCATCCGTCACAAATTCTGGTGGACGGCAAGCCTATTGACGACAACCGCCTCTATAAACTCGTTACCGTGGATTTCATTGCGGATGGCGGCGATCATCTGATCGAAGGCGTTCAATTTGAAAAAAAGGAATCCACAGCGGTCACCTTCCGTGATTTCTTGATTTCAGAACTCAAAGCGATGACCTCTCGTGGAGAAAAAGTGACGGGTGGAAAAGACGGAAGAGCTTCTTTTTAAGAAAATTAACCGTTGAATCGTTTTTTTTCGTATTTTTGCCATTTTATTTGTATTGGGTATATTAGCCTTTTTTGAAGGCTCTTTTTCCCAGTGGTCGATTAAGCTATGTAGATATCATAATGTCTGAAAAAACAATGAAACGGGTATCAGATATGAAACAGAAATTGGTGGCATTGTGGCTTTTTGCCGCAATGTTGTCTTGTGCAGGTTTGTTGTCGGCACAGTCGCAAGGTACTGGCAATAAGATATTTACCGTCAACCACATTCCCATTAAGATGGTTTTTGTGAAAGGCGGGGAAATGCAGCTCGGTTGTACCGCCAGTCGGGATGATAGTTGCATGACCGGAGAGACCCCTTTGCATACGGTGAAGTTGTCGGATTTCTACATTGGTGAGACCGAAGTGACGCAAGCCCAGTGGATGGCGGTGATGGGTCGCGACAACAATCCCAGTTATTGGAAAGGCAACACCCTTCCTGTGGAACGTGTGAGTTGGGCTGAGTGCCAGCGTTTTATCGCCCGCTTGAACAAGTATTTGGCTGCTGAGTTGCCGGAGGGTTACCGTTTCGCCTTGCCGAGCGAGGCTCAATGGGAATATGCTGCGCGTGGCGGAATGAAGAGTGCAGGTACCCGCTATGCCGGTGGCAACGACTTGAATCAACTTGCATGGTATTATAGCAATAGCAATGAGCGCACGCATGATGTGAGAATCAAGGCTGCTAACGAGCTGGGCGTTTTCGATATGAGCGGCAACGTATGGGAATGGTGTCAGGATTGGTACAATGAAAACTATTATGTTGAGAATCAAGATTGGGATAATCCGTTGAATAACCAAGAAGCCGATTATTTTGTACAGCGAGGCGGTAGTTGGAATTACGCGGCACCCTATCAAAGATGTGCTAAACGCGATCGCGGCAGTCAACACTCCCGGTATGAAGACTGCGGCTTCCGCATAGCTTTAGTCCCTAAACGATAAAAAAAAAACTCCGCAATTGCGGAGTTTTTTTTTATCGTTGTCTTTCCTAGAAAGCGTATTTCAAATGGAGTAGGATTTGCCAAGTGGAGGACAAGTTGTTGTAGTAGGACCACGTGGACGGAGTGAAGGAGTAGTTTCCGGTGGTGTTGTCGTATCTTAACACCACTTCGTTGTCCAAGATTTTGTAAGCGCCCCATTTGCTGCAGAAGAGGTTGTCCAAGTTGTTGAAATCCACGCCGACATTGAGGGTCTGACGGTGTCCGCTGATGTCGAAGTAGAACTCCTGTTCCACTTTGAGATTAATGCGGTTCACCCACGGAGCTTGTCCGCCGTTGCGTATTGAATACTCACCTCTGTGTCTGCTGAGGTATTTGTCGTTGCAGATGAAATCTTCGAAGGCAGCGCGGTTCTCGTCAGACACAAACGGCATGTCAGCCAGCTCTTCCGTGGTGGGGATGTATATGAGCTGAGAACTGGCCATTCCGCTGACATTCCGGATGAGGTAGGAGCGGTGGGAGCGATAGTTACCGTTAAACATGCCCAAGTTCAGACCTTCGTAGAAGAGTCCGAGTTTGGTGGAGGTGAATTTGCCTTCATTGATGGTGTAGCCGACGGAGAGGATCACGCGGTGCGGTGCTACATAACCGGTGAGACCCAGTTCGGGGCTGTTGCAATCGTTCACGTTGGAAGTGTAGGCGAAGCTGGAGACTTGGTCGGCAATACCGTCTGAGATGGCAGTGGCCTGACTGAAGGTGTAGGCCGCCATCAAATTCAAGCCAAAGCGGAAATCCTTGTTCACCTGTGCGGTGAGGGAGAAGAACTGTCCGTGTAAATTCTTTTCATTATAGAGGTAATAGCCGCTCATAGTGGCACCTTCGCAGTTGGTGATTCCCTCGCTTGTATAGTGAGTTCGGGAGCCGGGTTCACCAGGCAATTGGACCGTGCCGTCCTCCTTATATCCTAACACTTTAGCGTAAACTTCGTTGAAGTTGTAAGAGTAAATACCTTCAAAGGTGAACTTCACGTTGCCAGGAATCATAACGTCCAAGGCCAGTGAGGATTTCCAAGTGTAGGGCATACGCAAGTCTTTGGATAGGATAGTGGCGTTGGTGGGGGCAGGCAGATTGGATTGATGGTAGTGCTCACCATGATGAACTTCGTTGATGATGTTTTCGAGTTCGGAATCGAATCCCACTACCTCTTGACCGGTTGACAGATTAGCAATATATTGATATTGCAGACAGTTGGAGTTGCCAGCGGCGCTCACTATCCAGACGTTGGGAATACGACCCGTGAAGAAACCGGTACCACCGCGAAGGAAGAGCTTGCGCATGTGGGTGATATCCCAGTTGAAACCGATACGCGGAGAGACGTGGAAGTCGGTGCCGGGGACGTCAGCGGTGCTGATTCCGGCAAAGGAGCTGTTCGGGTTCGCGGCTGCAATGGCATCGAAATCGGCATTCCGGTTGTCATAGCGGAAGCGGATGAAGGGCAGCTCCAAACGGAGTCCAGCAGTGAGTTTGAAGAACTTGCTGAATTCTATGTCATCCTGCGCATACAGGGAAATTTGCGATTGGTAGAAGGTGGGATAGACCTGCTCGGTGGGGGTCTCGGTGTTGGCGTGGGTGATCATGAAGAGAGAGGGACCTGCGCCTTCCACGCCGTTCACGTCGTCCAGGAATGATTGCCAAGAGTCATATATGTACCAGCCGGCACCACCTTGCATAAAGCCGTTTCGGATGATGTTGAACTCAAACTGGCCACCTGCCAAGATGTTGTGGATGCTTTTCTTGTAGTTGAACTCGTCCGTGATGGTGTAGCTGCTCACGCGGCGCGTGTTGCCATAAGTGAACGGGTCGGGGCCGAAGGTGGTGAACATAGCGAGCTGTGTGCTGCCGTCGGGAGCAATATAGGGCTCCATGATGTCCACTGTCGGGAACAAACCGCCCTCAAAAACACGGGGCTCGTTTTGCAGCGACCATGTAAAGCGTACCATGTTGTTGGCGCGTCCGTTCATGAAGTGGGTGTTGAGTTCCGCAGCCAAGGAGGAGAAATTCAGCTTCTGGAAATAATAGGCCGACTCAAACGGCATTGCAAAGGGAGAATTTCGGCCGGCATTGTCACGGTTCACGGAGTATAATTGTCCATTGGACATGAGGCTGATGTTGGTGCCGCCCAATGGACTGTAGGAGTCGGATGGTTTTTGGGAAGTGGTGAAACTCGTGTGGGAGAAGCGGATCTGGAACAGGTTATAATCGTTGATGCGCCAGTCCAGACGTGCAAATGCTTTGAAGTCGGGGGTCGCCACCGTGTAGCTTTGGAAGCGGCCGGGATAGTAACCGTATTGGTCCGTCAGGAATTGTTGGATGGATTCCATCTGGTCTGTGGTGGGACGGCAGATACCGGTGCTGCCACCATAAGGCTCACTTTCGTCGTTGCGCGATAGAATGTCGGAACCCGCCTGATGGTCGATGGTGTATTCGCCGTTGACAAAGAAGAAGAGCTTGTCTTTGATAATCGGACCGCCAAGGGTGAATCCAATGCTGTTGGTGAGGGTGGGGGAGGTGGTCAGCCAGTTGGTGTCGATGTGCTTGCCCCGCAAGTCGCTGCTGGTGAAGAAGTCATATACCGAACCGTGCCATTCGTTGGTACCGTGTTTGGTGACCATGTTGATGGCGCCGCCTTGGAAGTTGCTGTGACGCACATTGTACGGGGTGAGGTTCACGCTGACTTGGTCGATGGCTTCGAGGGAAATCGGGGTGCCACCGGCCGGCAAACTGGACCCGATGCCGAAGGAGTTGTTGAACGAAGCACCGTCCACGGTGACGTAGGAACCGCGATAGTTGGCACCGCCGAAGGCTGCTCCGAACTCAGTGGTAACACTCTGCGGGGTGAGCTTCAAGATGTCATACAGACTGCGGCTCACGGTAGGGGTCATTTCAATGGCGGTGCTGTTGAGGTGTATGCCGATGCCGGATCGGTTGATGTTCATAGATGAATGCTCACCGTCGCCGAAAATGTTCACCTCCAAAATTCTTTTGGTGGTACGCTCCAACACCGCATCCACTATGACTGTCTCGCCCAGAGGAGCTTCAATGTCGTGAATGATGGCGGTTTTATAGTTGAGGCGTTCCACGCGGACAATGTAGGGACCACCGGCTAAAATATTGTTGATGACATAGTTACCCTTTTCATTGGAGAAAACATAGTAGTGTTGGCCGGTAGGCATGTGTATGACGGTTACAACAGCTTCAGGAATGGGTTCGTTGCCGTCGCTCACGTTGCCGGAGATGGCAGCAGTGGTGATCTGCGCCGTGAGCATCAGATTAGGCATAAGGCAAAAAAGTGCCAACAGCAAAACCGACAAGACGGTTTTTCGTCCCTTGTTTCCTTCAGAAAAGTGCAAAATATGAGCCATAATCAATATAATTCAAAACGATAAACATAACATAACCTACTAAATGAAAGGAATATACGGAATATGCTCCCGAATATCGCATACCATTCGTAAGAAGTTACAAAATTACAAAAAAATCTCAATTGAAAACCACAATAATTTTTTGGCACTAAAGCATAAAAAAACTATCTTTGCCGCTTAAAAATTTGAAAAATGATCACTTTCTGTATTGCATTAGTTTTACTCGTTTTAGGTTATATTTTTTACGGAAAAGTGGTGGAGCGCGTGTTCGGAATTGATGAGAGCCGCCCAACGCCCGCCACTACTATGGCCGACGGTGTGGATTATGTTCCGATGAAGCCGTGGAAGCTCTTCCTTATCCAGTTTCTGAATATAGCAGGTGTGGGCCCGATTTGCGGCGCCATCATGGGTGCGCAGTTCGGTACGGCCTCCTACCTCTGGATCGTCTTCGGTTGTATCTTCGGAGGTGCGGTCCACGACTATATGTCGGGCATGATTTCCCTGCGTGAGAACGGCTGCTCGCTGCCTGAAACCCACGGCAAGTACTTGGGCAATGGGGTGAAACAGTTCATGCGCGGCTTCATGGTGCTGCTGATGATTTTGGTCGGAGTGGTCTTCGTCAACACGCCCGCTCAGCTGTTGCA
>JAGBPE010000091.1 GCA_017633495.1 Bacteroidales bacterium
CTAAGCTCCTAAGCCCTTAAACCCTAAACCTTAAACCTTAAACCCAAAAATAATGGAATACTATCAAGGTACAACCGCTTTCTTCCCCACTGTGGGAAAAATCAAATTTGAAGGCAAGGATTCGAAAAATCCGTTGGCTTTCCACTATTATGACGAGAACCGCGTAGTGATGGGCAAGACCATGAAGGAACATCTGAAGTTCGCCATGGCCTACTGGCACACGCTCTGCGCCGACGGTGTGGACCAATTCGGTGGACCCACAAAGACGTTCCCGTGGAACAACGCCTCCGACCCGATTTCCCGCGCGAAACTGAAGATGGATGCCGCTTTCGAGTTCATGACCAAATGTTCGATTCCTTACTACTGCTTCCACGATGTGGACGTGGTGGAACCTGGCGACTCGTTGGCAGAGTTCGAGAAGCGTTTGGCCTTGATGGTGGACCACGCCAAAGGTTTGCAACAGGCTACAGGTAAGCAACTTCTGTGGTCAACGGCCAACGTGTTCGGGCACAAGCGCTACATGAACGGCGCGGCCACGAACCCCGATTTCCACGTCACCACCTACGCTGCCACCCAAATCAAGAACGCCATTGACGCCTGTATTGCGTTGGGCGGTCAGAACTACGTCTTCTGGGGCGGCAGAGAGGGCTATATGTCGCTGCTGAACACCGACATGAAACGCGAGAAAGAGCATTTGGCAATGATGTTGACGATGGCCCGAGATTACGGTCGCAAGCAGGGTTTCAAGGGCACGTTCCTCATTGAGCCGAAACCGATGGAACCCACTAAGCATCAGTATGATGTGGATGCGGAAACGGTTATCGGATTCCTGCGCCATTACGGTTTGGACAAGGATTTCGCGCTGAACATAGAGGTGAACCACGCCACGCTGGCTGGACACACCTTCGAGCACGAACTGCAGTGCGCCGCTGATGCAGGCATGCTCTGCAGCATCGACATCAACCGCGGCGACTACCAGAACGGTTGGGACACCGACCAGTTCCCGATTGACATCTACGAGCTGACGATGGCTTGGTTAGTGATTTTGCAGGGAGGCGGTTTCACCACGGGCGGTACCAATTTCGATGCCAAGACCCGCCGCAATTCCACTGACTTGGAAGACCTCTTCTATGCACACATCAGCGGTATGGACGCTTTCGCACGCGCACTGCTCACCGCTGCCGTCATTATCGAAAACTCCGACCTCGTGAAGATGCGCGCTCAGCGTTACGCCTCCTTCGATGAAGGTCAGGGCAAAGCCTTTGAAGAGGGCAAGCTTACTTTGGAAGATATGCGCAATATCGCTCTGCAACTCCCTGAACCTCAGCAAATCAGCGGTCGTCAGGAGTTGTATGAGATGATTGTGAATATGTATTGCTAATCACGTATGCTCTATCCCGAGAATTTTGAAGAGAAGATAGGTTTTGACATCGTGCGGCGGCTCATTCTGGAGCATTGTCTGAGTCCGCAGGGCGCTGAAGCGGTAGATCGTATGCAGTTTATGACCGACATGCTGCAGATTATGCCGGCATTGGAGTCGGTGGAGGAGTTCCGCCAGATGCTGCTTTTCGACGAACCCTTCCCCGCTCAGGATTTCTACGACCTGCGCGAGGTGCTGAAACGCCTCCGTATTGACGGCACCTACATCGAATTAGATGAACTGGCCTGTCTGCGCGGTTTTGTGCAGTCGATGACCCAGATTTTCGTCTACTTCAAGGTGCGCCACGAGGAGAACCGATATCCGCGGCTTTGGTCAATGTGTGCGGAAATGCCGCTGCAGCGTGACCTCATGTCCGCCATCAACCGCATTATGGACGACAAAGGGCAGATGCGCGACAATGCCTCCGACGAGTTGGCGCACATCAAGGGGGCTATCAACCGCATCTCCCGCGATGCCGACCGACAAATCCGCAAAATTCTCTCCGCCGCCAAGCAGGACGGCATCGTGAAGGAGGATGCCGAGATGACCGTCCGCAACGGACGACTCTGTATCCCCGTTTCCGCACAGTTCAAACGCCGGTTGCGCGGCTTCGTACACGACGAGTCTGCCACCGGGCAGACCGTCTTCATCGAACCCACCGAGGTTTTCGATGCCAACAATGAGCTCAAGGAGCTGCAAAATGCCGAGCAACGCGAGATTATCCGCATCCTGACGGAGATTTCCGACACCATCCGTCCGCTCATCGACGACCTTTTGGATGCGCAGAAGCTGATGGGGCAGTATGACTTTCTCCGCGCCAAAGCCCTTTTCGCCATCGACATTGATGCCGCGGTGCCGCATATCCATCCTAAAACATTGGTACAGTGGTATCAGGCCAAGCATCCGTTGCTCTACCTCAACTACAAGAAGAGCCATAAAGAGGTGGTGCCGTTGGACATCAAGCTGACACCCGAAAAGCGCATCCTTATCATCTCCGGACCTAACGCGGGCGGTAAGTCTGTTTGCTTGAAAAGCGTTGGTTTACTGCAATATATGATGCAGTGCGGACTGCCGGTTCCCATGCTGAGCACCTCCGACATGGGCATCTTCGAGAGTATTTTCATTGACATTGGCGACGAGCAGTCCATAGACAACGATTTGAGTACCTATAGTTCTCATTTGCAGAATCTTAAGGTGATGGACGAGCAGCTGAACGCGAAGTCGCTGTTCCTGATTGACGAATTCGGCAGCGGCACCGAGCCTACGTTGGGCGGTGCGTTGGCGGAGTCCATCCTGGAGCACTATTACGACACGAAAGCCTTCGGTATCATCACCACGCACTACGGCAACTTGAAGATGTTCTCCGACACGCATCCCGAAGCGGAAAACGGTGCTATGTTGTTCGATACCAATGCTTTGATTCCCTTGTATGTTTTGAAAATCGGCAAACCGGGCAGCTCGTTTACCTACGAAATTGCCCGCCACATCGGGTTGAATCCGCAGATTATCGACAACGCCATCCAGAAATCGGGCACCGCGCAAATCGACTACGAGCGGAAGTTGGAGGAGATTGAAATCACCCAAATCGA
>JAGBPE010000092.1 GCA_017633495.1 Bacteroidales bacterium
GAAAAAGCCTGCCAGTCCGATATACGCACGAATCATGGTGGCAGCAAACGGAATACTGATATTGAGGGATAATGGCAGAATTGCTCCAACCGGCACATCGTTAATCGATAGTCCCGCCGCAAGCACCGACTGCTCGTAATGCAACAGTCCTACCTTGCTGATTACCAGACCAACGCCCTGACCAATGCCTGCCATCGAGGCATAGAAAATGCCCTTAGCGGGTAGTTTCAACTTCACTTTATGAGAGGACTCGGTGGCATCGTCTTTGGCTAAAATGGACATCGCGATGCCGCTAAGCGTGATAATCATCCCTAAGATGGCGATCGGGCGCATCTGCTCGCCAAGGAAAAGCCGTGCAGTGATAGCCGCCGTGGGTGCCGAAAGGGTCATGAAGAGCTGTCCGAAACGGGAACCGATATGGATATAGCCCTGCATCAGACAGTAGTCGCCGATCACGTAACCCACTAAGCCAGAAAGCAATAGCCAGAACCATGTGTTACCGTCCGCGAAACGGGGATAAGGTGTGCCCATCAGAAGCCAAAGCGTGATCGCAAGGAAAACCAGCGACATAGTCATCCGCACCGTATTGAACGGCAGCGAGCCCATGCGCTTCGAACCGACCTCCGCAAACAATGCGGTGACGGTTCAAGAAAGCGCCACGAACAGCGATATGGTTTCTCCTATGAACATCTGCTATTATCTTTTTCTTATCCTGAATTGCTTCACTACTTTGAGATTGATACTATTCCCTTTTCCCTATTCCCTACTCCCTATTGCCTTGTTTCTTCATCAAGAGAATTTGTATGAATTGAGCCAGACAGCTTCGGAAGTATCTCTTTTTCAAAGATATCGCGCCTCACAATACGGTAATGCGGGAAATACGCATCGTTGTACGCGCGACTGTGATGCATCGCCTTATTGTTCTTTGCCGCTTCGGTCAAGGCCGGCTCATCTTCTTCGAAACCTTCCACGTAAATCTCATTATCACGAATAGTGCGCACAATCTCCGCCCATTCCGTAACCCATTCTGTCTGAGGCTCTTTGAATTCGTTAGCGCTTCTGACAAACGCATCCAACAACTCTTCGGCTGAAACCAGACTGTCAGTGACAGCGGAGAGGAACACCCGCACAAAACGGCCTTCTCTGCCCGTCGGTTCGTAATAAATAGGATAGGAAACATCGTTTTCCGACAGTTCCGAATAGAGATAATGCCGCACCATAGCAGTGTCCGTAATCAGATGTCCCGGCCCGAAATGGTCCTGGTAATAACTCTTGTAAATGTCCTGCAGTCGCGCCTCCGGATAGGTGTCCATCATGTGTTCGAGCGCCATTTGGAGCGTCTGCGGCTGTTCCTTCTGCCGGCATGAAGAGGCCAGCAGACAGAAACATAAAACTATGATAATCAGTGATTTGGTTTTCATTTTCTATAGAATAAGTTCACATTAATTGAAAGAAACTAACATTCGCTATTCATTTTTCAGAAACTCTCTAGTCACATCCTTAACCTCTTGAATAATTTGGCAACACCTTTCACGGCTCATTTTGGTGTTCACTCCTACGAAAATCATATCCTCATCTGAAGGCAAGCCCTTGTAATTGACGGATGTGGCGTGCTCTCCAAGAGTCTGATTGTATGTTAAATCGTATGCGGGAGACAATTCCCAATGTCCGTCACGATAAATAAAACTGAAATTGCGGGCATGATCATCGAAGTTATGGGCATAATGGTTGAAAACCATCCTTCGAAATTGCTGCTCAACAGCTGCAGAAGACTGAGTAAGATAACCAGTCAGTTGTAATAGTGTGTAGTAATCCATTTTGGGCGGCGAAATAGGTTCGTTAAGCAGTCCGCTGGCCGTCGCAACATGCAGACGCTCGCCGTTTGCGCCTAAATCGAACCGCCGTGTGGCAAAATACTTGCCTTCCATTAGCCTAAATTCGGGCACGTCAATGCCCGCCTGTTTCGCCACTTCATTGTAATGATATTCCATCTGTCCGATATCCAAGGGGTCGTAAAAATGCCGAAATTTGACAAGCCAATGGCCTTCCGAATCACTATAGACGCATTTGGGACGTACGCCGCCCGAATTGCCACTGCTCGTAAACAGCAGTTCTGCACCTTCTTCTTTTTTTTCAGACAACACATCAATCGCCATAGCTTGCATCTCATCCAGCGAAACAGAATCCTCCTTTTCAAAAAGCTTGTTTTCAGGGACATAGCAAAGCGCACCCATTCCTGAGCTACCCACTATGCTCAACCGTTGCACAGGCGAAAGGTTTTGATAATCAACGCCGTTCCTTCGCAACACCTTTTGCAACAAGTAATCCCCATAACCTCCTGGAAGGCTGTCTTCAAAGACTCCAAAATTTCCATCAAAGGGTTGGTAATCGGCAGAAAACAGTCCAGGCTTCAGTGGCAAATGCAACGGAGAAATGGAGAAACCATCGTGAAGCCACTCGCGGTCATACTCGAACTGACAGCACGAATGGCTACCCATAGAAAGCGTACCCACTTTCCGGTCGTGGTACATCACACTTACAAATTGCACATTTTTCATCATATTCCGCGTTTCCTGGTTTTATTCTTATTGATTTCCAAAAGTTCTTCCATTGTGTCGTATTTCGGCTCAGAAAGGAGTTGCATCATATCTTCAGAATAACCAAGTGCCTTCGCCAGTCTTACGTATGATTCCAACGAAATGGCATGCTTTAATTCAAACCGCTGGATAGTTGAGGCAGGCACGCCGCTCATCATCGCCAAACTCTTGGTTGAGAGCTTCTTCTCCAAACGGCGGGCACGAAGATTCTCAGCCAACCGTTGCATGGTTTGCGACAAAGGATATGGGTCAAAGACATATTCGTTATGCATAATATAATACGTATAAAAACGAAATTTAGAGATATACACATCACATATTATGCATATATCGTCAATTATTTTCCGATTGCAAAGATACAAAAAATATTTGATTCGAGAAAGAAAACTAATAATTTTTTCAGAGATAATTTACAACGACCCACACCAGCAACACAATTTGCGCCACCAAAATGGCCGGCACACCGTAGCGGAACTTTTTGTGCTGGGTCTTGTGGCGCCACACGCGCATCCCCAACCACGCGCCGACGCTGCCGCCGACCGCCGCCATACCCAACAGCAAACTCTCGGGAATCCGCCACCGCGAGTGTTTCGCCTTCCATTTGTCGATGCCATACAAAAGGAAGGTGAGCACGTTGAGGATCACGAGGTAAAAGACAATTATTGTGGTAATTGGAGTATCATTCATAACCTGTTTATCTATTTCTCCATATGCGTCTATTTTCTCCCCATTTTACAATAACAAGCATTACCAGCAAAGCGCAGACAGAGCCTATCAAGCAGCAGAACATATCCGATTGGGTGTCCCAAATGTAGCCTTGAGTGCCTAAAAATGCCTCTGTATCCGTGGGATTAGAGAGCGAGGCCAGCCATTCAATGATTTCGTAAACGGCGGTAATCATCATCGCCACACAGAATGAGAGGAATCCAATCCACCCGAAAGATTTAAGAGCAGTTTTGCGGCGAAGAATCTCTACCGCCATCAAGGTTGGGGTGAAGCCCTGCATAAAATGGCCGATTTTATCGTAATTGTTACGCGTAAACCCAAACCACCGTTTCATCCACTCTCCCAAAGGGACTTCCGCATACGAGTAATGCGCTCCCACCAACAGCACAATGATATGTAAACACATCACGGCATACATCCAATTGGGAAAACGGAAACGTTTGTAAGTCAGTATTAAAGCTGCCATCCAAACGATAGCCGGCGCTGCTTCAAACACCCACGTCAAGTAGGTGTCTTGTACATTGACAACCGACCAAATGGCCACCGCGGAAGCCAAAAGCAGCAATGCTAATGGAATAGCGTGTATTGAAATACTTTTTGTTGGTGTATTATTTTTTTTTTGCATCATGTTGAGAAGAAGTCCCATCAAGATGGTTACGAGCGCAAATCTACAAACTTTACCGGTTTACGGGCGCTGGGCGGGAAGTTGATGAGCTGGACCTCCTCGACAGAGCTGATGACGACCGTCGGGGCGACACGGACGTGCGCGCGGAAACGGTTCTTCAGTTCGTTGACAATCTCCTCAGGATGGTTCTTGAACCGCACGTTCCCCTCGATGGCCTCAGCATTCAAACCCACCTTTACGACCACTTCATCAGTACCCTGCTGCGAATCCTGCACATAAATGACGTAATTCTGCACGAAAGGCGTGTTGTTCAGCACGTCCATGAGCGCGGGCGGATAAAGGGTGGTACCCTTCAACTTGATCATATTATTTTTGCGTCCCACTAACGGAGTGAGTCGGTAACTATTTCTGCCACAGCTACATTGCTCGGTGATTTTCGCACACATATCGCCCGTACGGAAGCGCAACAGCGGCATACCTTCCACACCAAGGGTCGTCACCACCACCTCGCCGGTCTCGCCGTCGGCCACCGGCAGGTTGTTCTCACCGATAATCTCCACGATGATGAGTTCGGGGTGCACGTGACCGCCCACACCGTACTCGCACTCGCTGAAGGTCGCACCCATTTCGGTGGAAGAGTAAGTGGCGTAGAGTTCCACATCCCATTTCGACTTAATCTGTTCGCCCAAAAGGTTGAGCGAGAAGTCCTGATTGCGCAGACTCTCCCCTATCCCGATGATCTTCCGAACACTGGAGTTCTGGTAATCAATGCCGTGGTCCTCAGCGTATTGGATCAGTCGCGGGATAAACGACGGCACGCACATGATGCTGTCGGGCTTGATGCGCTGGATGGTGTCCCACTGCAGTTCGGGAATGCCGTTGCCTACGCGAATCACCGATGCGCCCAATTCACGCAGACCGAGGAAATAGGCCAGTCCTGCCATGAAGCGCTTGTCGAGGGTGACCATCAGCTGGAGGATGTTACCCGGCTGTAAACCAGCACATTCGAAACTCTTTTTCTCGTTGTAAGCCAGTCTTTGCAAATCTTTTTCCGTGCAACAGAAAGTCACAGGGTCGCTGAGGGTACCGCTCGTGGTGATGTAGTCGATGACCTTTTCCTTCGGCACACAGAGGAAATCCTCATTGAATAGTTGGAGATCCTTCTTTTCGGTGAACGGGATGTTCACCAAATCCTCAATGGTGCGGATTTTGTCCACCTTGATGCCGTAACGGTCGAACATGCGCTGGTAGAAGCGCGAATTTTGTTGCAAATACTGCAATGCCTCGCGCAATTTCTCTTCTTGAAACTGCTTGATTTCCTCCGGGGAGGCGAATTCTATATCGTGGGTTCTGTCAATCATACTCTACTGAAAAAACGGCGGCAAAAGTACACAATTCTGCAATATATCGTTGGACATTGACCATTCGAAACTCACCCTCGCACCTTCACAAACTTCACCATCCCGGAACGGCCGTCGGGGCAAACCAGACGCAGGAAATAGGAACCGGGATGCAAGTCAGAAGTATCCAGACGCCGTATCATAGCACCTTGTCGCGCAAGCACAAGCTTCCCTTTCGAATCGTAAACCTCTATGTCTGTGACAGTTTCATCGCCGGCATCCAAAATCAGGTAATCGCCGGCGGGATTCGGATAGACGTTAAAGACGAAGGGATTCACGACCTCAGGCACCGCATTCGTGGCAGTGTCGATCACACAAACGGTGACCGAACTGCGCGGACTCACGCACAACAACGTATCATCTTGGTATCTCTCTTCCAGAAAATAGGTAGTGGTCGTATCCAGCACAGGAGTCGTAAAGTAGCTACCCGTCGCGATGGGCAGAGTCGCGGTATCGGAATCGTACCACAATACCTCATGTTGCGCCAACGCCACCACGGTGGTCTGCATTCCCGGAAGGATGTACTGGTCAAACGCCTGCGGGGCAACCACTTGCGGCTGCAGCTCCACATCGCAACGCACTTTGGCACCAGGCTTGGTCGTCACCGTGAACGTGGCAGTCTGATAACAAGGCGCGGAGACCTCCACGGTGTAAGTTCCCGCCATGATCGGCCGGTGATAGGCGCCCAACGGCAGATGGGAAAAGACCTCAGAATGGAACTTGTCGTGGTTGACGACCTTGATCATCGCCTCCACGGGCTCGTGCGTGACCGCATCGGTGACCACACCCCAAAAGCCGTAGTCACTCTCCATCACATAACTCAGCAGGGCATCCTTAGTGTTCGTCCAAAACAACTGCAACTTCACGGGATCCCTGACCACATGGGTGAGGCTCGTCTCGATGGTAACCTCGCGACACCGCTGGTAATAGGTCATGTAGTCCTGTCGGCTGCCATACACGACACCCCAGTCGCCGCCGTCAATGACCGCCCGGCCATTGCTGCCGTACATGAACGTCGTGTCCTGCGCGTGGCACAACGTCGCGTAGTTCTGGCAGACATAGCGAAACCAGTCGGCATCGGCATGGGGGCGCTGACTCGTGGTCCACGAATCCCACGGATAGTTAAGGAGTTCCGCCCCGCAGTGGAAATTGACCGACATGACGAAATGGATGGGCGTCACCCAATCCATAATCGCCTGGGTTTCAGGCTGAATATTGGCGGTCGTGCCCAATCCTGGCAGATGCGGATAGTTGCGATTCAGCTGCACATCGTTGTAGTTGTGGTAGGTCGAATAACCGCCGCCTTGCCAAATCATATCGTTGGACAGGTGGTAGGTGCCGTCGGGATTCTCCAGCGGACAGATGTATAAATCGACATTGTCCAAAATCCGCATCACAGCAGAATCCGTTGTGGCATTGTTCAGAATATAGTCCGCCAAATGCAACATCAGATAGTAGCCGACGACCTCTGTGCCATGCATAGTGGACGAATAGAGGAAGGCGGGCTTGGTGGTCGTCTGTCCCAGCGTGTTGCTGATATGGATGGCAAAGATGGAATGAGGCAACGTAGGATGCGGCGTAGTATCCAAAATGGTGTCAATCCGACACAAATTAGGAAACGAATCCTGAAAATGCTGCAACAGCTGCGTATAAACCTCGTAACTGGGGTATTTGTCCCAGTCGAACATCGCTGCAAGCGTGGTGGCTATATGGCTGCTGTCCACATTATCCCTGTTCAGGGGAAGTAGCTCCTCGGGAATATATTCCCGCTCCACAAGCCCATTTTTCACTCGTTCTGAAACAGCGGTCAAGTCGGCTCTGATTGCCGCATCCGGCTGGCCGACCGTAACGCAAACCGTGTCCGGAAAAGCGGATTCAACGGTAGAGCTGCAATTGTAAGTTACCGTGTAACAATGGTTTCCAGGAGTTGCAGTCGTGTCGGTATAGGTGGAATCGGCAATATTGGAGGCAATGAGCTCTCCGTCGCGATATACGTTGCAAGTATGGCCGTTGGTCACAGTGCCCTGTATGGAAATGTCATCCAGACACAGCAAATATTGGTTGAAAGAGATGCAGTGAATGGCGACATATTTTGCCTGCGGTGGAACCTGAAAAGAATACTCCGTCCACACAGTCGTGGTGGTAACCGGTTCACTATGAAGCGGGATGAAGCTTCCGGCACTTCCATCAGTCAAAGAATACGCTGCAACAAACTGTTCATCAGCAAATTGCGAAGAAAAGCTGCGGGCGTAGAACGAAAAGACAAACGCCTCGGAGAAGTTCAGCTCCGGACTCACAATCCAGTCATCGTTATGGATGGTATAATGGAATGGACAAGCAAAAAACCGGTGTCCCGAATGCGCCTGTGCGTTGTTGTTTCCCGTGCCGTAAATCAGCTCGTCATCCAGCACGATGTAGGACATGGTCGCTCCCTCGTTCAGGAAGTTCAGCGAAGAGAAATTGGACGTCGGATCGCCGTCGCCGTCAATGTAGCTCCAACCAACGGTTCCGGGGGAGTTTATCGCCCCATATTCGTGGCTTTCGACATCATCGAAAAGGGTGACCAGCTGGGAACTATAAGAGCCATTCCAAGAAAGCGTGACATTGGTGCCCGACACCGAAGCTGCGAGCCCTTCGGGGGCATCGCAAGGCGCACTGGGCGGATTGAGCATAATGCCGGCGGGAATACTCAAATCGTCCATCCAGACACAGTCGGAACCTTTTTTCTCATTGGTATTCTTGCGGTAAGCAAACTTCAGCACATGAAAACCTCCCGACACGGTGCAGTGGAATTCGCTCCAATCCGCATATCCAGACAGAGAATCCATCTGCTGACCGTCAAGGTAGAAGTAGAAGACACCGCCGCCGGGAGCAGAGAAAATCTTGCGGAAATAGGAAATCGTACCTCCTTCGGTCAAATAGACAGCAAGTTGCAGCACAGAGGAGACATTGTCTTGGTAATAGTTTCCACTTCTGGCGCAGTATCTGCCGTTGTGGGCGCCTTCGCTGGTCACCTCCCACAGGGAACTGCTGCCAACGCGCTCCCACTGCAGCGTGGTGAAGTCGCCCGTTTCCCAGTCTTCAACCATCAATGGAGAGGGCTCCTGGGCGAATAGCGACGACAGCCCTACAGCAAGAACAATCCAAAATATGAAAACCTGTTTCATTAATTACCTTGATGCAGTTCAATCTCGTTAAACTCTTCCATAATCCGCTTATACAACTTTTCGCGGTCAAATTTGAGGTAGCCTTCTTCAACCACTTTCATCCAAATCAAGCATTTATCGGGCCAAAACATAAGAAATGTGCTGTTATATTTTGCCATTCTCTTTTCATTCACACCGAAACCATGGCCACCGACAGGTGATTGGAGATAGATCACAAAATGGTTTGTCAACGAATCATTCATCATCTGCGCGTTGTGCCAGTCCACGGTAGGGTCATCCAGGCAGTTGAGCAGGAAGACGGGGCAGCGCACTTTGTCGGCATGAAGTTCCATGGAGAGGGAGTCCTGCATCACGGGGTCGCGGCGACGGCGCTCGCCGAGCAGTCCGCGACGGGAACGCTTGTGTACGTACGGTTCGCGCATGGTGACCACCGGGTAGATGGCCGCCACGAAGTCGGGTGCGGTGCTGTCGGGCAGCAACTCCGCACCGCTCAGCACCAGATGTCCACCAGCGGAGAAGCCCATCGCCCCGACCTTCTCGTACCCCTTCGATTTAACGGTTTTTAACGCTCCTTCCAGCGCGTCGAGCTGTCCTGGGTATTGGGTGCAGCAGCTCCTGCGGATGTGCGTAAACCACGACCACCAGCCGGAGACAGGGTATTCGAGCACGTAGGCGGCGTAACCGTTCTTGTTCAGCCATTGCGCCACCTCTCTGCCCTCCGATTTCTTCGCCAGCCAGAAATAGCTGCCGCCGGGACAAACCACCACAGCGGTGCTGGTGGGTTTTTCGGGGAGGTATTCGGTGATCTTCTGCGCGAAAACGTTGTTAAACAACATCCTCCCGCAAAAAACGACTATCAATATCGTTCGAATTATCTTCATAATTTCATTTTTCGTTCTAATTTCGCATTATGCCCAGGGGTGGCGGCGCTCGTTCCTTACATATTCCCTTGGCTACCGAGCTCTTGCCCCTACGGGGCTGCTCAAGGAAGCAGTTTTATATTACTACCCCGCCCTTCGGGCACCCCTTCTAAAACAGAAGGGGAATTGGGGTTGCCCGTACCCAACTACTAACTGCTAACTGTCATCGTTTCACCACAATCAACAGCACCGCCGCCAGGATGAGCACGATACCGCACACGAGGCGTGGGGTGAAGAGGCCGTCGAAGACGAGAACGGAGATGCAGACTGCAGTAACAGGTTCCAGTGCGCCCAAGATGGCTGTGGGGGTGGAGCCGGCGTTCAGGATGCCGATGTTGAGCATCGTCATCGCGATGATGGTCGGCACGATGGCCACCATGCAGATCCAGCCGAAGGCGGTCCAGCTCGGGATGGGCATGATGCGGCTTCCCGGTACACAGAACGAGTAAATGCCGATGATGATCGCCGCGAACATCATGATGTAGAAGGTCATCTTGAAGGGCGGCATCGAAATCTGCGTGCGGTTCACAACCACGATATAGACAGCGTAGGTGAGCGAGGAAATCAGCACCAAAATGACGCCCCAAAGCGACATCTTCGCTTCCCCATCTCCTTGATACAACAGCAATATTCCTATGATACTCAGCACAATAGAGAGAATCATCACCATCGAGGCCCGCTCTTTGAAGAAGACTGCCATGATGACAGCCACCATCACCGGATAAGCGAACAAGATGGTGGAGGCGACCCCAGAATCGAGGTGTTTGAATGAGGTGTAGAGCGACAGCGCGGAGGCTGCGAACAGCACCCCCAACGAGAGCAGCACCTTGAACTCGTATTTCGTGATTTTGAACGGCACCTTCTGCACCAACAAAATGATGGCCAGAATGACAACTGCAAACGTGAAACGGTAGAATATCACGCTCGGCGGATTGAACCCCTCCTGATAGAGGAACAACGCCCCCAACGGATTCGTTCCGTACGCCACCGCCGCGATGATGCCGGCGATGTAGCCTTTTAATTTTGATGTTTCGGTCATATCACGGTGCCATATTGTAATACTCCTCCAGCATATCGTCCTCCATCTGCGCGAGTGTGGCGTTGACGTAGTGCTTCAGCAAGAACTTGTCGCCGTGAGTGTTGCAGATGCGGCGAAGGGCTTCGTTAACCTCGCGCACGGTTCCCACACACTCGAACGGCTTGATTTTGGAGAGGCCCGCCAATTCATCGAAGGTCTGCTCCAAGGTTGCATCATTGAGCAGGTCGTGACCGAAAATCTCCTGCAATTTAGCGTCGGGGATGAACGGCGAAAGGATGATGTAAGCGAAGAGGCACTTGGGACAGTGTCCGCACCACTTGTTCTCCTTGCTACCGACGTTGCAGCTCTTGAAGACCGGGAAATACTGCGGATATTGCGCAAAACGCTCGGCAATCTGCAACTCAGTAAGCTGACGCAAATGGCTGTAATAGTGATTGCTGTCGCCCATCCAGTCGTGGACGTAGTCGCGGAAGTCGGTTTCGAACTCCAACGATTTGGAGTACTGGTGGTTGATGTAAGTGCCGGGAATGGTCGGCTCGTTTGCGCTCGATTCATTGGAAAGCGCCACATCGCGGATGCCTGTAACCGCACTCAGCAGTACGGAGTAGAATGCCAACATCGCGGAGAAGGGTGTGTGTCCGTTAAGAAATCCCTGGGCGTTGAGTTCCAGCAGCTTGCGGTCAATTTCGCGGTGCAGCACGAGAATTTGGTCTTCGCTATCGAAACCCGCCACACGGGCACAATC
>JAGBPE010000093.1 GCA_017633495.1 Bacteroidales bacterium
GCCAGTTCCTCGGGATGAAGATTCAAGTGGTAAATGGCGCCGTCGGCCTGTAGAGGCAGTTCGGAAGCGGGTATCTGTTTGTTCATATCGTTAGGGGTTTAATGAGAAGGCAAAAATACATTTTTTTCGCTTAGAAGCTTACAGGTTTAGAGGTCAAACGGGTGAGATTTCAGGGAGACTTCGTAGTAGTGTTTGGGTTTAGCGTGGGGGGTGAGTTTTTCTGTTTGGAAAGATTCAGGAATATAGACAGCGCACATGGTGTTGGCCACCTGGTAAAGATGTTGGCGTTTCGCTTCAGGCGTGCCCTCCCAAATGGCACTCAGCACGCTCCAACGGATGGTTTCAGGATCGTAGCCGTAGTCGTGCCACACAATCACCGACTTCTCGTCACGCAGCAGCTCGAATGCGGTCTGCGTGTCCCTCTTCACCGCCTCGTTATGGTGGTCGCCGTCGATGAAGACCATGTCGTATTGATGCAGGTGCGGGGTGAAATCAAAGGTTTGCGAATTGCCAAACAGCTGCGTCACGTTATCCAAATATTTGGAAAACCGGGCGTGCGCATCGGCGTACAACTCGTTGTGGGTGAGCTGGACAATCTCCTCGCGGGAGAGATTCAGCGTGACGCAATTGGGTACCACCGAAGCCACATTCGCCACACTTTCGCCGCGCCAAGTACCGATTTCAAAGTAGCTTTGGGCATTCTGCCGTCTGGCGAGCGACTTTAACAAGGCAATATCGATGGGCATAGTGGCGCCGGAAAGGTAGGCATACGGAGAAACCGTCTCCTGAAAACCGGGGAACAAGGTTTCCAAATGCAACAAAGGCAACCCGTCAGTGAGCCCAAACTTCCTCGACACCTCCTCCTGATACACTTCCTCGCTCTCCAGCACCAAATTGAGGAGATAGGGATGCTTGGCCAGGAGTTTCAAAGCACGAAAACCTTTGGTGATTTTATTATCCATTGTACAATTTATTTCAGGTAATGATTCTTGATTTCGGCGATATATTCCTTTAATTCAGAAGGAGTTAACAAAAAATCTTTCGGACTGAAGCGCGATTCCCGGAGGAAGCAGACCATCAGGAAACCGGCGTTGAGGGCATAGGCCACCGATGCAGTGATAGCGGCACCGGTGGTGGCGTAGCGCGGCACCAACAGGAAACCGCCTATCAACGTAGCCGCTAAGCCGCACAAGGCCGCCAATGTATTCATAAAGTAGCGACCGGAGCCGGAGTAGTAGTGTCCGAGAATCAAGAAGATACTGTAGAAGAGCACTCCGGGTGCCAGAATGCGGATAATGTGCGCCATCTCCCCGAACTCGGGACCGAAAACGAACTGATAGAGCGACGAGGGCAGCAAAGCCAGCACCACCACCGCCAGCAAGGAGATCATGAAGCAGATTTTCCCTAAGTTCAAGGTAAGCGTCTGATTGTAGGCTTTGTCGGCGCTGTTCGAAATGCGGGCGTACTGCACCAGCGCGATGCTGTTGGAGATGATCCAGATCGACTCCGCCAACGACACCGCATTGGAATAGATTCCCACATGGCCGGTATCGACGTATGCATTTAGCAGATAGTAGCTCAACCGCAGATTGAAAAACTGCACGAAATGGCCGGTTTGGTTCAGAAATCCATACTTGAAGAGATCTTTCAACGCCTCTTTGTACTCGCCGAACGGATACCAGCGCAGCGATTTATACTCTTCACGCAGCTGAAAAACGCCCAACACCGAAGAACTCAAATAGGCGACATAGAGCGCGATGATGTATCCATAGATGTCGCGTTTGCACAGCAACAGATAATAGACCAGCAGCGTCACCAGAAGCATGAAAGGTTGCAGCAGCGTGTTGACATTCGCCTTCTTCACCTCCTCTTTCCCAATCAAAATGCGGAAATGGATGTTGGCGAAGGAGGAGACAAATGAAAGAATAGCGGTATGCACCGCCAACATGCTGGCAAGTCCGGGGGTAAACAAGCTGATAACCAGCCCCATCACCACAGCCATAAGCAACGACCACAGCAAGGAGGGTGCCCAAAGTTTGGAGAATTCGTGTCGGGAAGTGAGGTAGACCAGACTGGCGCCGCAAACGATTTCGGAAAAGATGAGAATGAAGCTGATGTTCGTCAGCACCAGCGACTGCACACCTTTGCCGCTGTCGCCCAACACCTGCGAAATGACGATGGCGATCGTCAGATTGAGGAGGGCCACCAGGATTTTCGTGCCAAAAGTGTTTAGAATCTTCCCGAACATATTTGTAAATTCGGCGGCAAAGGTACACAAATTACAGACATGCTTCCAATGCGAAAAAAAACTATCTTTGCCGTTCAAATACGAAGATATGCTGGTTGTACATATACCCTCTTGGTTTCCCATTCCTGAAAAGCCGCTGAACGGAAATTTCATTTCGCGTCATATTGAATCGTTAGGCGACAGCGTGCAATCGGTCATATTGCATCATGTACGCGAGGGCTTCACTCCTATCCTGCCCCAAAACGCGACGTTGTTCCCCTTACACGTGATTCACGCCAACAAGCTGGGACTTTTCCACGCATACGTCACCGCGTTTGAACAGCTGATCAAGAGATACGGACGCCCCGACCTCATCCACCTGCACGTAGCGATTCCCATGGGATTCGTAGCAGCCAAACTGAGCCGGAAGTTCCGCATCCCGCTGATTGTCAGCGAACACTGGACCGGCTACCTGCCCATGAACCGCCCGAAGCTCTCCCTTCCCGAGCGCGTGATCCTGCGCCGCACTTTCCAGCACGCCGACTATATAACCGCTGTGTCGCAGAACCTGCTCGACAACATCTGCGCCACTGTTCCCGCTGCGGTCGGGAAACCGCAGTCGGTGGTCGGCAATGTGGTTGACACGGAACTTTTTTCTCTCAAAGAGAGCCCAATTTCCGAAGGGAAAAAACAAATTCTGCACGTCTCCACCATCGACAACAACGCGAAGAACATCATGGGCATCCTACGGGCGGTAAAAACGCTTTCCTCGCAACGTGCGGACTTCGAGTTAAACATTGTTCACGACTTCTTAAACGAAGAGGCGGAAGCGTATGTCCAGGAGAACGGATTGTCGGAGATCGTGCATTTCCTTGGTCGCAAAACTTCCGCTGAAATCGCTGATTTGCTGCATCATTCTGACTTCTTCCTGCTCTTCTCCAACTACGAGAATCAGCCGTGCGTGCTGTTGGAGTCGTTCTGCACCGGCACGCCTGTAGTGACCACCCCCGTAGGCGGCATTTTGGAAATCGCCAACGCCGACAACGCGGTTATCGTCACGCCAAAGGACGAGACACAACTCATTGAGAAACTGAAGAATATGTTAGACGGCAAACAGAAGTTCAACCCTGCCTCCATTCGAAAACAGGCTTTGGAGATTTGCTCTGCCGATATTATCGGTCAAAAATGGTTAAGTATTTACCGTTCATTGTAGAGACGCGATTAATCGCGTCTCCACGTTAGGAAATTTGGACTAGCTCCACCTTTTCAAAATTCCGCAATATAGAGGCAACCGCCTTCACATTGTCGTAACGTTGCATCCGGATTTCCAAAGAGACCAACATTTTTCCGTTGTTTTCTTCTGCATCCTTATGCATTTCATAGTTCAGCACGGTGATTTTTTCGTGGCGAAGATTTTCCAAAACCTCGGTCAGCACCCCGTAATCCTCCACCAAAAAGGTGATTCTGCGATCGCATTGGGAAACGTAAGGCAGGAAGACGTTGATCAATCCCAAAGAGGCGAGCGCGATGACCGTGGTCACTACCGCAATCACATACATGCCCGTACCGCAGGCAAGTCCGATAGCAGCAGTAACCCATAAGCCGGCCGCAGTGGTAAGACCGCGTACCATCTGTTTCTGCAAGATAATGGTCCCCGCACCGATAAAACCGATGCCTGTAACCACCTGAGAGGCAATACGGGAGGGATCGAAGCTCACATGATCGCGGCCCAACATGAGGTCAAAGCCGTAAATGGAGAGAATCATAAAGAGACAGGCGCCCAAAGCCACCAGCAAGTGCGTGCGCACACCGGCCTCTTTCGCGTGATACTCACGTTCAATGCCAATCAAGGCACCCAAGGCCGTGGCCACCAAGAGCCGTATGACCATCGTCCACATCATTGATCCGCTTCTGTAAATTCAGGTGAATTACGGTAATAGTCAAAATTGAGACGGCGGGTTCTCGGACTCTTCACCAAAGTATCTTCATTATGACCCGTGGTATAATCCATCATCAAATTCACGTATGAGTAGTTGCGAGAAGCCATCAAACCGTATGCCGACTCATCTTTGGAGATGAAATTGGTGTATTCCAGATTGTTTTGCGCAATGCTACTGCTCGGCGTGGCCACTTCACGGTAGATGAGGTAATTCTGATCTCCCGCCCAAACCGTCAGGCGCATGCAATAGAACGGCATGTTATCCACAGCGTCGATGTAGCGCGTCACATTGGGATTTGTCTCAATCTGTTGAATAATAACATTGAAAAACGTTTCAGGAGTAAATCCGGAGTAGTTGACCTCCGAACCGGATGAAGCCCGGATATAGTCGCCGTTAAGCTTGCGCGTCAACTGCTTATGCTCGATTTGACCGGTGCTGTTGTTCACTTCAATGTAGTAGAACGTGAGATAAACATCGTACATGGCGGCATTCTCCGCAGAATAGAACTGCATCTTATAAGGCTGACTCAGATTCATATTCCAAGAGACCATCGGGCGTCTGATGGTGAAGCCATGAACCAACAAGGTTTCAGCATACACCTCTTCTCCCGTTGTGTTCCTGTGAATCACCAAACGGTAGGTACACTCGTCATCCAACTGCCAGTCAGAGTAATAGAGCAACTGCGTGGGATTATGGAAATAGCCTTCTTCCTTTGGGATAGCAGTGGTGGTGTCGAGCACCGCACTACGCTGAAGCTGTCCGTTCTTGTACTCTTCCAGTCGAACTTCGATGGAATCCACGGGATAATAAAGATTATCCCACTCGCCAGCAGCCTCCAAGGCATTTTCATCGGTCAAATAACCATGGTAAATCTTGAAGTAATGGACAGAATCTTGAACGTTCAAGATGCCGTATGATATGGTAATATCCTTGTAATCAGCAGTCAAATCCAAAGGTTTGCACTGATGGAACAAGATGGCTGTGATAGCCGCCAACAGAACGGTAATCAATACTTTTTTCATAATCAGTTGTTATAATCGGGAATTTCGCGCAACCATTTCGTGCCCATTCTCTGACCATATTTGTTGACGCGAGTATTCAGGTAAAATTTTTCGTTGATAAAGTAGACCAATCGTGCGGAGAGCAGATGGTTATAGTACTTGTGGGTTTCGATGAGGGAGGAACCGTCGTTGCGCATGTACTCGAACTGCGTCACACGGATGGGAACGAGCGAGTATTCATAGCGGAAATTGAGGTTCAGATTCTTATAGAGACGGATATTGACATCGGCGATAATCGACCAGTCGTTTTTCTTGTATGTACCGCTGCGGACGTTGGTCGTGCGAAGATAGCCGTTGTAGATCTCCTTGGCGCGGACCAGTCGGCTCCAAGCAAATCCCAGTGCGAAAGAGCAACCGGAATAGGGCTCGTCATAGCGCATCATCACCGGAATCTGCACATAGTCGAGGGAGATGTTGCACTTGACGGTCGAATCGATCGGCACAGACCAATCCACATCCTGAAACATGGACTCGCCATAGTTGCTGGTGAGGAAATATCCTGGTTGACAGGTCTTTTTGGCGCCCTTCATCGAGTAGAGCAGTTCCATGGAAACCTGCCAGGTCTGCTTTTGGTTAACGGGCAATGTAAGTCCCAAACCGCCGTTAAAGCCGACCTTGTAGAAGCCGTGCACGTCATCGCCTTCGATCTGGGCGAAATTGCAGCCTGCCACAACCGAGCCGATAAACCGCTGGGCATCAACATTCTGCACAGTAATGATGCAGACTACCACTCCCAACAGAATCCGTAAAATAATATTTTTCATCGTTCCAATATTTTTGCGCCGCGAAGATACAAAAATGTTTCAAAACGCAACTGGTTATCTTCTTCCACGAGCCTTCATCGCACGAATCATGCCCTTGGTCTTACCTGAACCGTTGTTCACAGCCTTCATCACTTTGCGGATGTCGTCGAACTGCTTGATGAGGCGGTTAACATCCTGGATATCACGTCCGGAACCGCGGGCGATACGTTTGCGGCGAGAACCGTTGATGATGTCGGGATTGGCACGCTCTTCGGGGGTCATCGACTGAATCATCACCTCCACGCTCTTGAAAACGTCGTCGTCAATGTCCATATTGCGGATGATTTTGCCCATGCCCGGAATCATGCCCATCAAATCCTTTACGTTGCCCATCTTCTTGATTTGCTGGATCTGCTGGTTGAAGTCGTTGAAATCGAATTGGTTCTTAGCCAATTTTTTGGAGAGCTTTGCAGCCTCTTCGTCATCAAACTGCTCCTGCGCGCGCTCCACGAAGGAACGGATATCACCCATGCCGAGAATACGCTCCGCCATACGGTCGGGATGGAAGACGTCGAGGGCCTCCATCTTTTCGCCCATACCGACGAACTTAATGGGCTTTTCGGTGACCTTTCGGATAGTCAACGCGGCACCGCCACGGGTATCGCCATCCAACTTGGTAAGAATCACACCGTCGAAGTTGAGCTTGTCGTTGAAGGCTTTGGCGGTGTTCACGGCATCCTGACCGGTCATGGCATCCACCACGAAGAGGATCTCCTGCGGGTTGACCGCCTCCTTGATGTTGCCGATCTCGTTCATCATCTCCTCGTCGACGGCCAAACGGCCGGCGGTATCGATGATGACCACGTCGTAGCCGTAATCCTTGGCGTGCTTCACCGCGTTTTTGGCAATCTCGACGGGTTTCTTGTTGTCGGGCTCGGTGTAGACTTCCACACCGATTTGCTGTCCGAGCACCTGCAACTGGTCGATAGCGGCGGGACGATAGACGTCGCAAGCCACCAGCAACGGTTTCTTGTTGCGCTTGGTTTTCAACAAGTTGGCGAGTTTCGCGCTGTGGGTGGTCTTACCGGAACCCTGCAAACCGGCCATCAGTATAATGGCGGGAGAACCCTTGAGGTTGATGTCCACCGCCTGGCTGCCCATGAGGGCGATGAGTTCGTCGTAGGTGATCTTCACCATCAACTGGTTGGGCGACACGGCATTGATGACATTCATGCCCATAGCCTTCTCCTTCACGCTGTTGGTGAACTCCTTGGCGATGTTATAGCTCACGTCGGCGTCGATCAACGCCTTGCGGATCTCTTTCGTAGTTTCGGCCACGTTGATCTCGGTGATCTTGCCCTGGCCCTTCAATATCTTAAACGAGCGTTCTAATCTGTCGGATAAACTTTCAAACATGTTTCAAATTTCAATATACAAATAAAAAAGCAGCTGCAAAATTTGCGGCTGCAAAGATAATCAATTTTCGGACATACAGAGCGATGTATCGCTCACAAAACCATTACCACACAGAATCCCAGTCTTCTGCGTCGCGCACCGACTTATCTCGCTGATATTCGAGCAGTTTGGCGTACTTCAGGAAGCTATTGTGGGCAACGGCGCGGGAGAGCACGTAGCCATCAAGGCCACCGAGAATGCCGCCCCGGAAGAAGTAGTTGCTGATGAAAGCCGCCAGTCCGTGGAAGAAGGGCGAGAAGGCGTTGGCCTTTTTCCCTTGGAGATAGAGGATTTTCGCGCCACGAGAGCTGTAGTTGCGCTCCGGTTTAGCGAAGAGACTGTCGTAGTTCTTGTAACGGTAGTGGATAATGTCGGCTTTGAGACGTTGGGTGTTCTTTTCGGGCACAAAAGCATGCTGCTTGCGGTCAAGGAAACGCAGTTTGTCTTTGCGATAGAGACGCACCAACCAGTCGGGATACCAGTTGCAGGCCTTCACCCAGCGGTCGCCAATGTAGTTGCGACGACGGATGGCAAATCCGTCGTACGGAGTGTGCTCAAGGTCAAGCTGCTGGATGGCTGCCACGAGCTCGTCCGTCAGCCGCTCGTCGGCATCCAGACTGAGCACC
>JAGBPE010000094.1 GCA_017633495.1 Bacteroidales bacterium
ATGGCCGCAGCGGCTCCCAACATTCCGATAACCACACTGAGAATCAGGACAGTAGTTCTGTCCTTAAAATGCTTCTTGATAAACCGCCGGCACCTGGCCAAAAAATATAGAAAAGTCCTGTTTTTCATATCAAAAACTCGCGGCGGCAAAGATACATTTTTAAATTATTTATCAAACAGTCCACGCAACAAACCTCCTTGTTTGAGACCGTCTAAACTGAAAACCGCAATCAACTGTTGCTGGTGCTGCAAGCCGCCGAAGTGCTCCCAGTGCATATTCCAGGAAAAATAGCAGTTGATGAACGATTTACGCAGAAGATATACATAAAAATCGGTGCGATTGTAAATATGCGACTGATAAAACGGATCGCCTTGGTTCAAATCGGAACCATAAAGTCCATAAAACGGCATCAGATTATCGCCGTAATAGAAGGTGTTTTTCACCCCTAACCAACGCCAATTAGCCATAAATTCCAGCATAAAACCATGCACATGAACCCCTATGTTATACTTCCGCTGCGTTTGGTAGCCGTAGATGTAACTCGCACGTAACGACAAGGTACACAGAGGAGTAGGGCTCGAAAAGTCAATGCCGATATTCGGTGAGAGGTAGATGTCGTCACACACGCTCTCGTGCCATTTTTTTGCGTTTTTATTATAGTTTATGCCCGATTTGTGATTAAATTGTCCTATGCCACCTACAAAATAGCGGAAAAAACCTTGGTAGCTATATTCGCCATCAAGAGTTACCCGGAACATCTCACGTTTTTCGGAACTTTTCAGCCCGCGCCAGTCACACATCGCCTCCACGAAGCCATGTTGCGACTCATACTGCAACAGTGCGCCCTGAATGTTAGGTTGCGCGTAAGCAATGGAGTCATAACGCATAAAATCAGGCAGTTGGCGGATAAAATATTTGTAGGGAATAGCACCCAAATTGAGCGATAATCCCTTGTATTTATACTGATAGTAAGCCGTCGGGTGGAAACGTACATCCGGCCAATCGCCCCCCATCGGCTGGATGTAGTGAACGCCCGCCATCACACGGTGCTCGCCGCCCTCCTTGTCCGTCAACCCCACACCAATTTCCGGTGAAAGCCGAATCGCAAACAGCGTCTGCGCAATCTGATACGGATTCTCGTATTCCCTATTGTCGAACCAGGCGGCAGCATCCACATTGTAAAGAAATCGGGGCTTCAACGGTTTTTTCCCCACCGTATCCGCAGCGTTCTGAGCCCATGCCGAGAGGCAAACCGTTGACAACAATATCGCTATAACACACTTTCTCATCGCGGTGGCAAACATACAAAATATTTCAAAAGGTTTCAGACTTGCGGAATGCAACTTTTTGATTGCGCACGCGTAAAAGTTCTTCAATCGGCAAGGTAGTGCAATATATTTTGTATTTTTGCCGTTTGTTTTGTGATGTTGAAACGAGTTTCGGTCATATTATCGCTGGCATTGATGTGCTGCTCAACGGCTTTCTCCCAAAAGAAGGCTGAATTCCGTATGTGGGAGGACAGCCTCATCCACCTGCGCGATCAAGTGATGGCCGAAAGCGACGAAACCACCCGACTGGCTCTGAATGAGGACTTTATGACCCTATTGGAAGAGGTGCTCCAGATGCCCGATGCCTTCAAATATACCTGGGATTCGGTGAATAATTTCAGCGTTCTGGCCTCTCCCGACAATGTTTTCAAGATTTTCACGTGGTATGTGGTCAAAAACAACTACGACATCGAGAATTTCGGCTTCATTCATGTCTATAATGAAGCTCGAAAGAAGCACGTCATCTACCCGCTGTACGACAAACGGCAGAACATCGACTACCCTAAAACGCTGATTGGAAACCACAACCGCTGGTACGGCGCAGTCTATTACAAGCTGATCCCGGTGAAGGATAAGAACACTACCTATTACACGCTTCTCGGCTGGAACGGCAACGACCTCTTTACCAATCAGAAACTCATTGAGATTCTGCATTTTAACAAGGATATGACCCCGATTTTCGGCGGACGGGTTTTCAAGAATTATACCGAAAAGGTAGCGCGGGTCATCTTCGAATACTCCAAAAACGCCACCATGTACCTCAACTACGAAAACCAGGAATATCTTGTCAGCACTGGCAAATACAACCCCAAAACGCGCGACTTCGACTACAAACGGATCCGTTGCGACATGATTATCTTCGAAGAACTGATCCCGATGGACGAATCGATGAAGAACGTGCCCGCCTATATGGTGCCTGAATCGAGTTTGAATCAGGGTTTTATCGAAGAAGAGGGCAAATGGGTGTTCCAAAAAAACGTGCGCGGTTCCAACCCCGACAAGGTGAAGCCCGAGCATCAACAAAAAAACCGAAACTATTATTCTGTTCAGTAATATGTCAGCATTATATCCTTTGAAATTCACGCCCATCCTGAAGGAAAAAATCTGGGGCGGCAACAAAATCGAGACCATTTTGAAACACAAAATCAGTCCGATGCGAAACTGCGGCGAAAGCTGGGAAGTTTCCGGATTGGTGGACGATGAATCCGTCGTTTCCAACGGTTTTCTGGCCGAAAACAACCTCAACGAGCTGATGGAAATCTACCTTACCGACATGGTGGGTGAGAAAAACTACGAAAAGTACGGACTCGGTTTCCCGCTGCTCATCAAGTTCATCGATGCGCAGGACAACCTCTCCGTGCAGGTGCATCCGGACGACACGCTGGCACAGGAAAAATATGGACAGAACGGCAAAACCGAGATGTGGCACGTCATAGAAGCAGACGAAGGTGCAGGCCTATATGTGGGTTTTAATCAGAAAGTTACGGAGCAACAATATGTAAGTGCGGTGGAAGCAGGCACATTAGAGGCACTGCTGAAATTCTATCCCGTGAAGCCGGGCGACACCTTCATGATTCCCGCGGGCACAGTGCATGCTATCGGCAAAGGCGTGCTATTGGCGGAAATCCAGCAACCGTCGGATATCACCTTCCGCATTTTCGACTGGAACCGCGTGGACGAAAACGGCAACGGCCGCGAATTACATACCGAAGAAGCTCTTGACGCTATCCATTTCGAGGAAAACGTGGGCGATTTCAAGGTGAAATACACCCCAGAAAAGAACAAAACCGTCACGCTGGTGCATTCGCCATTCTTCAAGACCAACATGCTGGAAATGGACATGCAGGTCGAGAAATCGTTCGTGCAAATAGACTCTTTCGTAATCTATATGTGTCTGGAAGGCAGCGCGTTCCTCGTCTCCGGTGACTTCAAAGAGCAGTTGGAAACCGGCGAAGTGGTGTTGGTGCCCGCTGAGGTGGACCGCCTCACCATCATCCCAGATCCCAAAGCCAAACTATTAGAGGTTTATTGCTCGTAAATGTTTCATTTCAAGCAGTTTGACTTAGAGCATGAGCGCAGTACGCTGAAAATCGGCACCGATGCCGTACTGTTAGCCGCGCTCACGCATCCCGAAACCGCCCAATCGGTGCTCGACATCGGTTGCGGTTGCGGCGTGATTGCCTTCTGCATTGCGCAGCAAATAGCTGAGCAGCAACAAGATCCGACCATTTTCGTCATCGATGTGGACGCCGCTTCCGTAGCTGAAGCGCAAGAAAATGCCGAAAAGTTTTCCTTATTGCCAACCTCCTGTTTCCAGTTTGAAAACATTCGGTTGCAAGATTTTGTAAACCAGGAGAATAGTCCGCGTTTTGACTTGATTGTCAGCAATCCGCCTTTTTTTCATGGAGACCTTAAGCCACAAGATAAAAGCAAGTTACAAAGCAAACACGGCGACGGGCAGCTTTCGTTTCCGGAGTTGGTGGAGGGTGTAGACGCACTTTTGTCCGAAAACGGTCGTTTCGCGCTGATTCTTCCTCCGATGGAAATGGCTGAATTTCACCAGCTTACCATCGGAAAATGGCATTGTCGGAAAACCGTCCAGATCCGCCCGACGGAAAGCAAGCCGGTTTACCGCATCGTGCGTGAATACGGCCGCACGCCGCAGCCAGAAAAGGAATCGCAATTTTCTATTCGAAACGCAGCACTACAGTACACCGCTGAATATTTGGAACTTGTAAAACCGTATCTCACAATATGCTAATCAAAGTCAAAAACCAAGTCGGGTGAATCGAAAAAAATCGTATTTTTGCCGCCGATTTCAATCAATGCTGGGGCGTTAGCTCAGTTGGCTAGAGCGTTTGACTGGCAGTCAAGAGGTCGTGAGTTCGATTCTCATACGCTCCACACGAAAGGCACCTGTTTTCGCAGGTGCTTTTTTTGTTGCTTTTTCCCCTGCCATTGTAGAGACGCGATTAATCGCGTCTCTACAGCGGCAATATCGTTTATATTCGCATATTCATAATTTGTGTACTTTTGCGACCTGTTTTTTGAAAATAACTGAAAAATATAATAGATTATGAACAAAATCGTATTGATCACAGGTGCAACAAGCGGAATTGGCCTTGGTTGTGCCAGAAAATTCGCCGCCAATGGCGACAAACTAATCCTGACGGGTCGTAATGCGCAACGTTTGGAAGAGATCCGCAAAGAGCTGACCGACAAAGGCACGCAGGTGCTGACGCTGGTTTTCGATGTGCGCGACCGCGAAAAGGCCACGGAGTGCATCAACACGCTGCCGAAAGAGTGGCAGGAGATCGATGTGCTGGTCAACAACGCCGGCCTCGCGCTCGGTTTAGAGCCCGAATATGAAGGCAGTTACGACGATTGGGACACCATGGTGGACACCAACATCAAGGGTCTGCTCACGATGACCCGCCTTGTGGTTCCGGGAATGATTGCCCGCGACCGCGGACACATCATCAACGTTGGTTCTGTGGCTGGCGATGCCGCTTACGCCAACGGCAATGTCTATTGCGCTACCAAAGCCGCGGTGAAAACCATCACCGACGGACTGCGCATCGATGTGGCGAACAGTGCCGTCCGCGTGACGAACCTAAAACCCGGCTTGGTGGAGACCAACTTCAGCAACACCCGTTTCCACGGCGATACCGAGCGCGCCGCCAACGTATATAAGGGCATCAAACCGCTCACTGGCGACGACATCGCCGATGTGGCTGTTTACGCCTCCAACGCGCCCGCTCACGTGCAAATCGCTGAAGTGCTGATACTTGCTACTCACCAAGGTAGCGGTAGCGTTATCGTAAGAAAATAATCCTGTTTATAGCAGTTCCTGCAGATCCTTCTCCATCTCCTCCGGCGTGGTGGTAGGCGGGAAACGCTTGATGACGCTGCCGTCACGCGAAATGAGGAATTTGGTAAAATTCCACTTGATATCGCTATCCTTTTCCACGCTCTTGCTGATGGTTTTGAATAGCGCTGCGGAAGCTTTGGCTTTCAGGCCTTTATACTCTTCAGTCGGAGCCTGCTCTTTCAGGAAGTCATAAATGGGATGCGCCTCCTTGCCGTTGACGTCAATCTTTTTCATCAGCGGGAAGGTCACGCCGTGGTTGAGGCGGCAGAATTCCGCAATTTCCTCATCCGAACCCGGCTCCTGGTTGGCAAATTGGTCGCAAGGAAAACCGATGATGATTAAACCTTGGTCTTTGTACTTTTGATAAAGTGCTTCAAGTCCATCATATTGCGGAGTGAAACCGCACTTGGAAGCGGTGTTAACAATCATGAGGACTTTGCCCTCATATTGGGTGAAATCCACCTCTGCGCCCTTATTATTTAGAGCTTTGAAATCATAAATCGTTGCCATATTATCGGGGGTTTTGATTATTGACGGTGCAAAAATAGTGTTTTTTTTTTCGTACCAAAACATAATTTTGGTATTTTTGCACAAAAATACGTATAATTATTTAACAATATGCAAGAAAATAATTATTTTCCGTCTATGCTTCCTGCCGAGGAGCTCGCGCAGGTGAAGTACATCCCCACTCTCCCTGAATTTGTAACCTGGATTGAGCAAAAATGGTCCGACCTGCCTTGCCTTTCCGATACAGTTAATACCTATACTTATCGCGAAGTTTGCGACCGTGTGGCACGCAAACGCGCACTTCTCAACAGCTTTGGTCTGCAAAAAGGCGACAAAGTGGCTATTCTCGACAACTCCACCCCGGATGCAGTCGAGATGTTCCTCGCTGTCACCTCTGCGGGTTACATCGTCATCAACCTGCCCGCCCAATTGCCTGCGGAAGCCGTCGTTGGTTGCTGCATGAAGTTCGGTATCAAGGTGTTGGCTGCTGGACAATCTTTCATGGAGACCGCGAAAGGAGCTCCTTGCAAAGTCATCGCAATCTCGAATATGGCTGACCATACCGCCCCTGTGGTCACGGTTGACAAGAACGATCCTGCTGCCATCTTCTTCACGGGCGGCACAACCGGCGCACCCAAAGGCGCAGTTCTGCCCCATCGTGCTTTGATGCGTGGAGCACTGAACGGCGTGTACGCTCCCGGACACCAACTCGGTTGTCACCGCTACGCATGCGTGCTGCCTCTCAGCCACGTTTTCGGCCTGATTTACAGCACCTTGTCCGTTCTCTATAAAGGCGCTTCCTGGTATTCTGCCGGCAACACCAAAGACACCATCGGCAAGCTGCCTGTCATCCGGCCTACCATGATTGTGGCCGTTCCCGGCATCTGCGAAATCCTGCTGGGTCTCATCAAGATGTACGGCAAAGCCTTCTTGGGCGGCGAGTTGAAAGTCATCATCTCCGGCGCGGCCAACGTGCCCCCGAAACTCATCGGCGAATTCGACGAACTGGGCATCAACCTTTTCGGCGGTTACGGCATGACCGAAGGCGCTAACCTCACCACCGGCAATATCGACGTAAAGGATAAACCCACATCTGTCGGTAAACTATATCCTGAACAAGAAGCCAAGGTGGTGGACGGCGAATTGTGGTTCCGCGGCGACAACGTATTCCTTGGATATTACGGCGATCCCGAAAAGACGGCGGAAACGCTCACGCCTGATGGTTGGGTTAAAACCGGCGACCTTGTACGCTTTGACGAAGAGGGCTTTATGTATATTGTAGGCCGCATCAAGAACCTCATCATCCTCTCAAACGGTGAAAACATCAGCCCCGAGACCATCGAAGAGCCGTTCTACAAGGACAACAAGCTGCGCGACTGCCTCGTGAAAGAGGACGAAATGGATGGCCGTCAGGTGATTGCCATCGAAATCCTGCCGCGTATGGAAGAGTTCGGCAACGAGTCTTGGGAAGAGGTGGAAGCCTACTTCAAGGATCTTGTCGGCAAGGTCAACGCCACGCTGCCGAGCACGCACCAAGTCAGCAAAATCACCGTGCGCAAGGAAGACTTCAAGCGCACTGGAGCACTGAAAGTCTCACGTAATCAATAATTTATGGAAAGAGAAACTATCTTTGAAGGATTGAAAGAAATCCTGGCTCAAATCAAACCCTCAAAAGACTTATCGACCATCACTGAGGATTCGCAATTGGTCCGCGATGTCGGCCTTGACTCGCTCACCATCCTGCTGCTTAGTCTTGCAGTCGAAAACAAGTTTGGATTCAAATTTGAAGGCACACCCAAATTCGAGACTGTTGGCGAAGTGATTGACTACGTCAGTACGCACGCAACGGTTTAAAAGGTTAAAGGTTAAGGGTTATAGGTTAAAGTGAGGGTAACTTTTGCCTATTTCCTGTTGCTTAAGTTCATTTTGAAGGGATTTTGTACTAATAGAAAGTTATGGATATAAATATCGTCAAAGTGGAAAGTCGCAAGCAGCTGAAGCAGTTTGTGACTTTTCCGCTTCATCTTTATAAAAATTGCGAAAATTGGGTGCCGGCTTTGGAAGGCGACGAGTACGACACCTTCAATCCTGAGAAAAACGGCGCCTACGATTTCTGCGAAGCCGATTGCTTTTTGGCTTTTCGCGGCAAGGAGATCGTGGGTCGCGTGGCCGCCATCATCAACCACAAGGCCGACGACGATCAGAAACTGGTCCGCTTCGGTTGGCTCGATTTCATCGAAGACGAGGCTGTGCTGAAAGCCCTGATCGACACCGTTGCCGAATGGGGAAAACAGCACGGGCGCACCGAAATGCGCGGTCCCTGGGGCTTCACCGACATGGACAAGGAAGGCCTGCTGGTGGAAGGTTTCGAGCATCTGAGCCCGTTCACCTGCCTTTACAACTTCCCCTACTACGGGCCTATGTTGGAGAAATTCGGATTTGTGAAAGATGTGGACTGGACCCAGCGAACCGCAGAGGTGAGTCCTGAGCTGCCGTCTATGTTCCGTTTTGTGCATCTGGTGGAGGAGAGATCTCATGTTCATGTGGTACAACCCACCAACATGAAAGACATGTGCAAGCGTTACGGCATGGAAATTTTCCACATGTACAACGAGGCTTTCGCTCCGTTGCACGGTTTTTCACCCCTGACAGACAAGCAGATAACCACCTATCTGAAGACCTACGTGCCCATTTTGGACAAAGACTTCGTGGCGGTGGCCGTCAACGAAAAAGACGAGCCCGTGGGATTCCTCTTCTGCGTGCCTTCACTCTCCAAAGCGGTGAAAAAATCCAACGGACGCCTCTTCCCCTTTGGCTTCATTCACATTCTGAGAGCGTTGAAGAAGAATGATACTTTGGAAGCGCTCATCATGGGTGTAATGCCTGAGTATCAGCAATGTGGAATTCCGTTGTTGCTGTTCAAATATTTGCATGAGAACTGCATCAAGCGGGGTATCGACACCATCATCATGAACCCGCAGTTGGAGGAGAATTACAAGGTGCAGACGCTGTTCGGGGATTACAAGACACACCCGTTCATGCGGCGCCGAGCGTATAAACGTCACGTGTAAAATGCCACACCGTGTAGAGACGCGATTAATCGCGTCTCTACAGCGCGGGAACATTGTAACATTACCTCTTACAATTTATAATAACTTCCGAGGATTTTCGCGAACCAGCGGGCGGGCAGGATGCGTTTGAGAAGTACCGAAAGGCGCTGCTCGAACGAAGCCACCACGCAACCGTGACGCGGATGTTTTTTACGGATGATCTGGCTGATTTTGCGAGCTAATACCTGCGGTTTCAAGCCGCCGGTTTCGTCGTGCTCCACTTTGCCCATCGACTCGGCGTAGGTTTTGTAGACCTGCATCGCCTCGGTGTTGACAGTCTTTTTCCGACTGGCAGTGAAGCCCGTGGAAAAGTCGCCGGGGCGAACCGCAACAACCTGTATGCCAAATTGTTGCACTTCAAGTCGCAACGCTTCGCAATAGCCTTCGATGGCGAACTTGCTGGCGGAATAGAAGCCTTGGAACGGAAGTCCCATCACACCTCCGATGGAGCTCAGCGCGATGATTTTGCCCTCTCCTTGCTGGCGCATATAGGGCAACACCGCCGTCACGAAGTGTACTAACCCCATGAAGTTGGCGTCCATCTGCTCGCGGATTTCCTCTTCGGTGGCAAACTCCACAGGTCCGCCGATGCCCATGCCAGCGTTGTTAACCAGCACATCAATGCGACCTTCCTTCTCAACCACTTGTTGCACAGTGTTTTTCACCGCTTCTCGGTCGCGGACGTCCACCTTCAGGTAATGCACACCAGGCAACGGATCCACTTCGCGACGCACCGTTCCATACACGGTGTGACCTTCCTGTGAAAGCAGTCGGGCGGTTTCCAAACCGAAACCCGACGAAACGCCTGTAATTAGGATAACCATGGCTTAAATGATTCCAGCTTCTTTGAAAGCCTTCGTGATTTTGTCGATAGCCTCATCCACCTGATCAAAGGTGTGGGTAGCCATCAGCGCAAAACGAATCAGCACGTCGTTTTCGGGCACGGCGGGCGCGATGACCGGCGTAACGAAAACGCCATTCTCAAGCAGACGGGCGCAAAGCCAAAAGGCCTTCTCGGAATTGCGCACGAACAGAGGAATTATGGGCGTTTCGCTACGACCCGTGTCGAAACCTCTCTCTTGGAACTGCTTACGAGCATAGTTGCTCACGTCCCAAAGATGCTGGATGCGCTCTGGCTCGTCCAACATGATATCGATGGCCTTGCTCACAGCAGCCACGTTGGATGGCGGCATGCTGGCGCTGAAAATCAGCGAGCGGGCAGTATGTTTCAGGAAATTGATAGTGTCGGCATCGGCAGCAATGAAACCACCCAGAGATCCGAATGACTTCGAGAAGGTGCCCATGATGAGGTCCACCTTGTCGGTCAGACCGAAATGGTCGGCAGTGCCTCTTCCCTGATGTCCCAAAACGCCCAAAGAATGGGCATCGTCGAGCATGATTTCGGCATCGTATTTCTCAGCTAACGCCACCATTTCGGGCAGCGGAACAATATCGCCTTCCATGGAGAACACGCCGTCGGCCACAATCAGCTTGACAGCTTCGGGGTCGCATTGCTGCAGACTCTTCTCCAGACTCTCCATGTCGTTGTGCGTGTATTTCAACGATTTGCCGAACGCCAAACGACTGCCTTCGATGATGGAGGCATGGTCGAGGCGATCGAGCAGCAGGTAGTCGTTGCGGCCGCACAGAGCGGAAACCACTCCGAGGTTGACCTGGAATCCCGTACTGAAGCACAATGCACCATCCTTACCCACCAATTGGGCAAGTTTTTGTTCAAGTTCAACATGGATATCAAGTGTGCCGTTGAGGAAGCGCGAACCGGAGCAGCTCGTGCCGTATTTGTCGATAGCAGCTTTGGCTGCCTCTTTCAGGCGCGGGTCGTTCGAAAGACCGAGGTAGCTGTTCGAACTGAACATCAGCACATCCTTGCCTTGAATCTTCACCACCGTGCTCTGTTCCGACTCTATCGCCTTATAATATGGATAGATTCCCTTTTCTTTTGCAATTTGCGGCGCTCTGTATTGCGCGCATCTATTTCGAAGAATATGAGACTTCATACAACTTAATTCGTTCTAAAATAGTTATTTTTACGTTAGACCTCTCTTTCCCAGCCCCAAAAACGGTCTTAACCCAAAAAGGCGGCAAAAATATAATTTTTTTTAGTACAATTACATATTTTCTTGTCGAAAAGTAAAGGAGACCCAGGAACTATGCTTTTATCTCATTGTATAAAAACGCTATAAAAAAGCTGTCTGCATATTCTCATCCATTATTTCGATTGACTGTTCTGTTTCCTAAAGAACTTCCACGTGTCGCTGTGGCCATCACGGTAGGTGAAGCTCCACTGCATCTTCTCCTCTGTAAGCGTATCCAAGTGGAATTTATACTTATAGTCAATACTTCCGCTCACAACCTTGATGATCTCTTGCGCTAATTCAGCGACACGCGCCGAGTCGCAACCCACAAAAGAGCAGTCTATTAGCTCCATACGGAAACTCTCTTTGATGCCTGAGAAGTAAAAATCCTCACCATCGAGGTTCCAGCGGCTGGGACTGACATAGTTAAACACGTAAACCACCTTACCGCTATCCCCCATCATTACTGAATACAACTGCGATGCGGAGTCAATAGCGATACCGTCAGGGAAAAAATCCATTGTGCCAGATTCATGCACGTCGAGGTGGTAACCCTGCAAATCGTAATCAAAAGCGTGCACATAAACGTAGTGACCTTCCACCTGTGCGGGAGGTTCGGTGGTTTTTCCATTCGTGAAAGCCATCATCACAATCAAAGCGAGAACTATCGCACAAAAAGTTGTCAGTTTTTTCATTGTTATTTCAATTAAAAGCGCAAAAATATAAAATCTTTCATTAAGCAGCCCCGTAGGGGCAAGATCTCGGTAGCCAGGGGTAAGCAAAGCGCAACCCCTGGAATACAATAGTCAAATAATTCCGTTTTTTGAAAATAATTTATCAAAATAGATTGTATTTTTGCCCCGAAATTAAAAAATTACAACAATGAAAAAGTTGATTATCATAACATTGGCATTCATAATGGCAACGATGATTCCCGAAATGTCGTTGCAGGCGCAGGATTTGGCGCACTACAAACAGGTGGTCAAAGAGTTAAGTTCCGCGAAGTACCAAGGGCGCGGCTATGCCTACGGTGGCGCCAACAAAGCGGGAAAATACCTGGCAAAGGAGTACAAAAATGCAGGCGTCGATGAGATTATGTTGCAGCCGTTCACCATCGACATCAACACGTTTCCAGGCAAAATGGAGATGTCTGTCGATGGCCGCAAACTGATTCCTGGCGTGGAATTCTCGATGCGCGAGTACTCGCCGGGCGTGCGCGGCACCTACAAACTCTACTACGTGGACACGAACAACTATAACGCAGAGAAAATGTTCGCAGACCTCGCTAAGCCCGAGTACAAGGACTGTTTCGTGGTCTGCGACTTCTTTTTCTCATACCGCCATTATCAAGATTTCAAGAAAATTTGGGGCAAAGAAGGTTGCACCAATGCGGGTATGATCCAGACGTGGGATCCGCTGCTGAAGTTCTACAAGGCTTACGGTGAGAAAATTATGGGCAAACCCGTCATCTGGACCACCTCCGACTTCCCGAAGGACGCGCAGAGCATCACGGTTAATATTGAGAACAAGTTCCTGAAAGATTACGAACTCTTCAACGTCATCGCCAAGGTGGAGGGCAAACGGCACGACAGCTGCTTCGTCTTCACGGCTCACTACGACCACCTCGGCAATCTCGGCAAGAAGGTCTTCTACGCCGGTGCCAACGACAACGCCTCCGGCAATGCGGCCATCGTGACGCTCGCGGCCTATTACGCCCAGAACCGTCCCGAGTTCGACATGTACTTCATCTCCTTCTCCGGTGAGGATGCCAACCTGCGCGGTTCCGAGTGGTTCGTTGCCCATCCGATCGTTCCGCTGGAGCAGATCAAGTTCCTCATCAACATCGACATGATCGGCGACAACAACCCCGTGCAGTACTTGGAGACCAACTCCGACCGTGGCTTCGCGACATTCGACAAAATCAATAGCGAAAAAAAGTACTTTAAAGATCTGAACCGCGGGGAGTTAGCTGGAAACAGCGACCATTATCCGTTCACTGAAAAAGGGGTGCCGAGCATCCTTTTCGAGAACGAAGAGGGAGATGCGTTCAAGTACTACCACACCCCGTTCGACACCTACGAAAACGCCCTTTTCGACACTTACGAGCCGCTTTTCCGGTTAGTGAGGGATTTTGTAGAAAAATATTAGTTTAGGAGCTTAGAAGCTTAGGAGTTTAATAATATGATGAGAAAACATTGGATTGACAATTTGCGGTGGGTGACGGTGCTGTTGGTGCTGCTTTACCACGTCATCTATTTTTACAACAACAAAGGTGTGTTCGGCGGGGTGGGAGGTTTCGGCGACGGACCGCAGTACCAAGACGTGCTGATGTACATCCTCTATCCGTGGTTTATGCCGCTCCTGTTCCTGCTGGCGGGCATCAGCGCACGATATTCGTTAGAGAAGCATTCCGCGAAAGAGTGGTTCAAGTCAAGGACGCTCAAGCTGTTGGTGCCCAGCACTATTGGTCTTTTCGTGTTCCAATGGATGACCGGCTATTTCAACACTTTGATTGCCCGGCAAACTGTATTGGCTTCCATGAAGCAGCCGGCCTTGTATTTTCTTTGGGTGATCAGCGGCACCGGACCGCTGTGGTTTATCCAGGATTTGTGGCTATTTTCGTTGCTCTTGTTGTTAATTCGGAAAATCAGCGGTTCCGCAAAATCCAGTAAATCAACCGCTTCACAATTTGATGATTCCGACACTCGAAAATTCTTAATTTTCAATTCTCCATTCTCAATTCTCTGGATTGTCCTCCTCGGCATCCTCTTTTGGCTCGGTGAGCAGACCCTCATCATGAACCCGCGGCCCGAATCCGCCGACGGTCTCTACAATCTTTACAAGCCGTTCTTCTATCTGATTCCCTTCCTGATGGGCTATTTC
>JAGBPE010000095.1 GCA_017633495.1 Bacteroidales bacterium
CGACAATATGTCTGAATCCGCCCGCGAAGATAAAATTGCGGAAAACATCAAACGACTGACGACTGAGAAGAAAGGCACCCGCGACGTGCGCGTGGAGATCGTGCCCTTCTATCACGGAAATCAGTACATTCTGTTTGTGTACGATGTCTATAAGGATGTCCGTCTGGTGGCTTGTCCGCCATGGGGTATCGGCAAGTACGGCGCCGACACCGACAACTGGACGTGGCCGCGTCACAAAGGCGACTTCTGCATCTTCCGCGTTTATACCGCCCCTGACGGTTCTCCTGCCGAGTACAGCAAGGACAACGTTCCGATGAAGTCGAAACACTATCTTCCGATTTCCTTAAAGGGCGTCCAACCAGGTGATTACACCATGATTTTGGGCTATCCGGGCTCTACTGACCGTTATTCCACTTCTGGTTCAGTGAAAAATCTGATTGAATTAGAAGATCCCGCCATTGTGGCTTGCCGCACCACGAAGCTGGAGCAATATCGCAAGCACATGGATGCTGATCCCGCTGTCTTCATCCAATATGCCTCCAAACAAGCCAGCGTGAGCAACTACTGGAAATATTCTATCGGACAGATCAAGCAGTTGAAACGCAACAAAGTTTATGAGAAACGTTTGGAACAGGAACAGGCTTTCCAAGAATGGGCAAGCAAGGACAAAGACCGCAAAGCGAAATACGCTGGCATTTTCGACGATTTCGACAAATATTGGGAACATCAGTCCAAGTACACCAAAGCGCTGCTCTATCATCGTGAAGCGGGTTGGAACGGTGGCGAAGCTGTCCGCTTTTCAATGAAATTCAGAAGCGTCAATTATGCATACCAAGAGAAAGTCCCTCAAGAAAATATCGCGGCTTATACCAAAAAGCTGAAAGGCGATGTGGAGGATTTCTTCAAGGATTATAACAAGGATCTGGATAGAGATGCTACTATCGCGTTGCTGAACCTTTTCTATAAAGATGTGGATCACAACCAGTTGCCTGCCACCATCAAGAAGATTGGTGACAAAACCGGAGGTGACTTCACCGCTTTTGTGAACAATGCTTTTGCGAAATCCATCTTCGTGGACAAAGCCAAGTTGATGGCTTGGTTGGAGAATCCGAAACCTATTGCCAAAGACCCGATTTTCGCGTTGATGCAAGAGATTGTGGATTCTTATATCGCATTGAGCGACGAGGCGGAAAAGGTGGATTGCGGACGCGCCGACCGCCTTTATATGGAGGGCTTGATGGAGATGCAGAAGGACCGCAACTTCTATCCCGATGCCAACTTCACGATGCGTCTCACTTACGGCAGCGTGCAGGATTACCAGCCGGCAGACGGTGTGACCTACAACTACTACACCACTCTGGACGGCGTGATGGCCAAGTACAAACCCGGCGATTGGGAATTTGACGTGCCGAAAGATCTGATCAAACTGTGGGAAAATAAGGACTACGGTCGCTATGCCGACAAGAACGGTGACTTGGTGGTCAACTTCATTACTACCAACGACATCACGGGCGGCAACTCCGGTAGCCCGGTTATTGACGCACAGGGCAACCTCATCGGTTTGGCCTTCGATGGTAACTGGGAAGCCATGAGCGGCGACATTGCTTTCGAGAACGAAGTGCAACGCACCATCTGCATGGATATGCGCTACCTGCTCTTCATCATCGACAAAATGGCAAACGCTCAGAACCTGATGCAGGAACTGAAGATTGTGCAATAAACAATCATTTGCGAAATAGTTTTAGTAGAGACGTGCTTTCGGGTGCGTCTCTATTTTTTTATCCGCACTCGTCTCAGATCCAGCATGTTGACGGGATTGGTACCCAGTCCTTCGACTCCTTTTTGCACGAAACGCGCCACTTTGTCGTAATAGAGGATAACGAACGGCGCGTCTTCCACTAACAGTGAATCCATGCGGATGTAGTACTCGTTGCGTAGGGAATCGTTGGTGCAACGCTGCGATTTTTCGTATAGTTGGTCGAATTTGGGATTGACGTAATGGGTGTAGTTGGAGCCCGCTGGCTGCAGGTTTTTGGAGTAGAAGAGCGACATCTGGTTCTCAGCGTCTGGGTAGTCGCAAATCCAGGAACCGCGGAAGAAGGGTAACTGGTAACTGCGCATCATTTCCCGCTGTTGGGCAGCCTGCGCTACATCCAATTTCAGCGTGATGCCGATTTGAGCGAGTTCATGCTGGATATACTGGCACAAATCCGCATATTGGGCCGACATGGTGAGGGTGATTTCGGGCAGACCTTTGCCGTTCGGATAACCCGCTTCTGCCAGTAACTGCAAGGCTTTCTGAGGGTTATAGTCGTAGCCACCCGTGCGCTCAGGCTGGTACGAAGGCATTCCGCGCGGCACGAAGCCTGCCGTTCCCGCATAACCCATGTTGTTGCGCAAATACTTCATCATCTTGTTGCGGTCGAAACCGTAGTTGATGGCCTGACGGATACGTTTGTCCATCAGCGGGTTCTTTTTGCCCATCGGCTTCAGGTTGAAGCCAAGATATTCGGTGTTGAGGTAAGGTCCGGTGATGAGTTCGATTTTGTCGGCATATTCGGGGTTCAGACGGCCGTCTTTCGTCAGCAGCGCGTCCTTGTAGCTCGGGTCCACGCCCGACATAAAATCCAGCGTACCCTTCATAAACTCCATAAACACAGACTGTTTGTCCACGATGAAGGAGATGGCAACGGCGTCGATATAGGGTAGGGGATTGCCTGCGGAGTCTTTCTCGAAATAGTTTGGGTTTTTGCGCATCACCAGTTTCACGCCCTCCTCCCACAGTTGCATTTGGAAAGGACCGGTGCCAACTGGATATTTTCGGAAATCCTTGCCGTAATGCTCCACAACTTCATGTGGCACCACCGAACAGTATTTCATGGTCAGGATACCTAGAAATGGCGGGAACGGCTCCGACAGCTCTATTTGGAATACCGTGTCGTTCAGCGCTTTGAAGGCTGGCGTACCGTCGGCGTTGCGCTTCACCTTCTGGAAAATCCAGGCACCCGGTGAGGCCACTTCCGAGTTGAGAATGCGGCTCAAACTGTACTCGAAGTCGGCAGCAGTAACGTAGCGCGGTTTGTCGAAAGGGAAATACTCGGTGTCGTGGAAGCGCACATCATTGCGCAGAATGAAGGTGTAAGTCTTTCCGTCTTCCGAAATGGTCCAGCTTTTGGCGATAGCCGGCACCACCCGCAACTGTTCGTCCATATCCACCAAGCCGTTATAGAGCTGATTGCAAGGCCAAAGGGTGGATTGTCCCGAAGCGTATGCCGGGTCCAAAGAGAGGATGCCGGAGGATTCGTTATAGTGGAAAATCTGCTTGTCAGGATGATCGAACTTAGTCTTGCAGGAAACCAGCAAAACGATGCTAATCAGCAAAATAGATACTTTTTGGAAGTTCAATCTCATATTATGACAGAGCTTGGTTGACTTTCTTGGAGGATTCCAACAGGGAGTTGTACTCTTCGGGCGTGATGTCGATGTAGAAGTAGTAAATCGGGTTCACGGGCTGCCCATTCTTAATTACCTCGTAATGCAAGTGCGAACCTGATGACATACCAGTAGAACCCACGTAACCAATCAGTTGACCCCGTTTGACTTTTTGTCCGGGTTTCACGGTGGCCTTCGACATGTGGGCGTACAGCGTCTGATAGGAGTAACCATGGTTCAGCACCACGCAGATACCATATCCGGATCCGGGTTTCTCGCGCGAGACGGTGCCGTCGGCAGTGGCGTAGATGGGAGTCCCTTTCGGGGCGGCGATGTCAATGCCGGTATGGTTGCGTAACGTCTTGAGAATAGGGTGATAACGCCGTCCGAAACCGGAGGTGATGGTGTACATGTTCTTCAGCGGACGGATGGCCGGGATAGCCGC
>JAGBPE010000096.1 GCA_017633495.1 Bacteroidales bacterium
ACGCTCAATCCGTTGTCTGTCGGCACATATACTGTGACTTGGACGATTTACGATATCGCCGGCACTGCGATGACCACCTGTGATCAAACCGTGGTGGTAGAATACGCTCCTTGTGTGGCGGTGGACTACAACGGCTACACCTATCCTGCGAAACGTATCGGTCACCAGTGCTGGTTAACAGAGAGTCTGCGCACTGTGAAAGATGCCGAGGGTAACACCATCGCCGATTACCATGCTTATAAGGACAATGCAACGAATTTGCAGAAGTTCGGATACCTCTACACGTGGTACTCTGCTGTGGGTGTGGCTGAGAACAACAACAATGCATCTCCTGCCACTCAAATTGGTGCTAATGGTCAGTCCTATGTTCAGGGTATCTGTCCTGACGGCTGGGCAGTGCCGACCATTGCTGACTACCAAGAGCTGTATGATACCATTGTTGACGTTCTCCTGCTGAAGGATGCTGGCGATGATTATTGGTATCCTGGTCTGGGTGGTGTGACGCCCAACAGCGGTTTCAATTCCCGTGCAGGTGGTTTCTACCATTCCGCTATGGGACGCTATGAGGATATCCTCACCGGCGATCATTACTGGAAAGCCGACAACGTGCCTGGCAGTTCCAGCGCCGCAATGGGCAATGTCAACTACTTCTGTGACTCTTCCGCTAACAATCAAGCCCCGAAGGCAGATCGTCGAAGTGTGCGTTGCGTGAAGAAGAATTAGTAGTTAAAAGATAATAGTAAATAGTTGAAAGTTGAGGATTGAGATTTGATTCCCAATCCTCAATTTTCAATTCTCAATTTTCAATTAAAAAAACGTGTTAAAAGGAAAGAAAATAGTGGTGGTGATGCCTGCGTACAATGCGGCGACGACGTTGCGGCAGACCTACGCGGAGATTCCCACGGAAATTGTGGATGAGGTGATTTTGGTGGACGACCATTCCTCCGATGAGACTGTGGCGGTGGCGCACGAGTTGGGCATCCAACATGTGATCCGTCACGAAGAGAACAAAGGCTATGGCGGCAACCAGAAGACCTGTTACCAGACGGCTTTGTCATTGGGTGCGGATGTGGTCATCATGCTGCATCCTGATTACCAGTACACGCCTCTGCTCATCGAGTCGATCACCTACATGATGGTCAACGAACTATACCCGGTGGTGCTCGCGTCGCGTATCCTCGGCAACGGTGCCCTCAAAGGCGGGATGCCGCGTTACAAGTACTTCTTCAACCGCTGTCTGACCCTGTTCCAGAATGTGATGGTGGGGCAGAAGCTCTCGGAGTACCACACTGGCTACCGCGCCTTCACCCGCGAGGTGCTGGAGAAGGTGCCCTTCATGAACAACTCCGACGATTTCGTCTTCGACAACCAGATGCTGGCGCAGATCATCTACGCCGGTTTCGACATCGGGGAGATCACCTGCCCGACGAAATATTTCCCGGAAGCCTCCTCTATCAACTTCCGCCGAAGCTGTAAATATGGTCTCGGGGTTCTGCGCACCTCCGTGCAGTTCCGCCTCCAAAAATGGCATCTGGGGAAATTCAAGATTTTTGGTTGATTTTCCGCTTGAAATGATTTAAGGTCGTCACAATTAGACGGCCTTTTTTTATGCCAATATTTCAGAAAAAAATATGTATTTTTGCACCTTTTTGTGTTAATAACTTTAATTGAGGAAATATAAAAGTTAATATAATGGATAAAAAATTGAATTTCAAGCAATTAGCGATATTGTTCGCTATGATTTTAGCGACCTGCTGTGGCAGCGTCTATGCGCAGAATTCGACACCGGCACCCGATTCGGTCTACCATCCGATGTTTGGGTGTGACAGTGTGCAGTTGACCATCCAGAATAATACCACCACCTATTTCAGCGATACGGTGATTATGGTGGAGGGTTCTGCTGTGGGACCTGACGATCAGATTTATGTGAACCGCCGTGATTTTTACCAGATCACCGTGGGTCAGAGCTATGATGTGGTCGATACGGTGACGCAAAGCGTCTGCAGAAACAATCTGCCGTTCGCTTTCCGTAACAATTTCTACACACAGTCGGGCGAGTATTGGACTTCCGCCACCACTGTCAGCGGCTGTGACAGCTCACGCACCTTGTTGGTGTTGCAGGTGCTTGAAGGTCAGCACGAAACGATTCAACTGACGATGTGTTACGACGATCCTGTGGTCGTTTACGACAACATCACCTTCAACCAACCCGGTACCTTCAACCGGATTCTGGGCTATGACGAAGACGGTTGTCCCATCCAGCAGACCTTCGTGGTGACGCAATATCCCCTCGTGTACGATACGGTCAATGCGGCTATTTGTCAGAGTCAGTCCTATACATGTCACGGAACTTCCTTTGATTCTACGGGCGTGTACACGGTGCCTTACACCACTGAAACGGGCTGCCAAGGGATTACGATCCTTAATCTGACGGTCAATCCTGCTACTTTCACACAACAAACCCAGTATGTTACGGTATGCGCCGTTGATCTCCCATACGTTTCCAACGGCCGTTCCTTCGATGCTGCTGGTAACTACATGATGAATTTGAAGAACCAATATGGTTGTGACAGTGTGCTGGTTACTTTGGTGCTGAGCGTGACGATGCCGTTGGTGGATACGACGACGATCACTCTCTGTCCCAGCGAGTTCCCATATACGTTTGATTCAGCGCATGTCTATACCGCCCCTGGTCAATATTTCATCGACCTCGCTGCGGACACGGCTTGTTGGCACTACAGATATCTGGTGCTGAACCAGTACCCGACGGTGAATGACACCACCTACATGTACACGGCTGACAGCAGCTACACCTTCCACGATTCAGTGTTCACGGAATCCACCGTCTACACCTTTGTGGACACCACTGTCAATGGCTGTCTGGATTATCATACTTTGAACTTGACGATGAACCATCAGCTGGTGTATGATACCGTGACGGCTTCCGTTTGCGCTAATTTATTGCCGTATGTCTTGAATGGTATAAGTTATAATGAATCAGGTTCTTATAACCAAACTTTGCAGAATATCCACGGCTTTGACAGTGCGGCGGTAACATTGAACCTGACGGTGAACCAGAATGTCGCCGTGACCAATCAGGTGACGATTACCCGCAACGACATCCCTTACTTCTATCATGGGAATACCTATTCTGAAAGCGGAGTGTATGTGCTTCAGATTCCTGCGGCAACCGCTAACGAGTGTGATACGTTTTATACCCTGAACCTTACCGTGGAGCCCGTCTATTATCAGACCGTTGACACGACCGTTTGTGCTAATCAGCCTGTTCTTTTCCTTGGTGATGTGGTGACCACCCTGGGTGCACATCAGTATACTTTCCATTTTGCAGATTACGACAGTGTGGTTACGTTGAATGTGAATCACAATCCCGTCTATCGTGATGCCACGACAGCAGTGGTGGTTGGCGAATACGAGTTACCCTATAACTTCAATGGAACGCTTTGTAATACAGCAGGTTACTATGAGCAAACCCTGACTTCCGTTTTGGGCTGTGACAGTGTGATTTCTATCATGTTGACTGTCAATCCGGCGGTTATCAATAGTGATACGATCTATCAGGAGGTCTGTTCCAATGATCTTCCTGTCACTTTATACGACAGTGCTCTCACGCAAGCGGGCACCTATCGCTTTATTGTGCGTACAGTCTCTAATCTCTACGACTCGGTCTTCTACGTGAATCTTACGGTGAAGGAATCTCCCGCCCTTATTTTGGCCGACACGGCATACCTGTGTGTCGGTGGCTCTGCCACGTTAACGGCACAGTCCACGGGCAGCAACTATCTCTGGAACAACGGAAGTACGCAATCTTCCATCTCGGTGACGATGGCAGGTACCTACTCTGTGACGGTCTCCAACGCTTTCGAGTGTACGGCTGCAGACACGGTGCAGGTCATCCAAGTAGACCTTCCGGTTGCGCAGATTACGGGCAGTGGCAATGTGTGTGTGGGCAGCTTGATGGGATTGAAAGCCTCCGGCGGTGTCTCTTATCTCTGGAGCACGGGTGCTGTTACCGATTCCATCACGGTGAAACCTAATGAGAATACAACCTATTATGTGACGGTGACCAATGTTTATGGCTGTAGCGCTTCGCAAAGCCAATTGGTGACGGTGCATGAACCGCCTGTGTTGAACATTATGGGTAACAATAGCATTTGCGAAAACGAGACTTCCACGTTTATCGCTACGGGTGCCTACACTTACCTTTGGAATACGGGTGTGCATGCCGACAGAATCACAGTGGGTACGGAAGGCTTCTATTCTGTGACAGGTACAGATACGTATGGTTGTCAAAGTACGGCCACTGTGTCGCTGGTTGTTCATCCTATTCCTTTGGCGAAGATTAACGGACGCACCACGATTTGTCAAGGCGGCAGCACGCTGCTCACTGCTGCGGGAGCTACCTCTTACGAATGGAGTTCCGGCGAGGTGACGCCTGCGATTACTGTCAGTTTCCCAGGAGCTTATACGGTTACAGCTTCGGACCAATACGGATGTTCAGCCGTCAGTTCCGTCTCTGTGACTCAGTCGTTTGTGAATGCCAGCATCAGCGGCAACTTGTATTTCTGTCATGGTCAGAGCACCACACTGAACGTTACCGGTGATGTGGGCAATACCTATCGCTGGGACGATGGTAGCACCACCTCTTCCATTACAGTCTCTTCGGCGGGTCAATATTCGGTTTTGGTGACGAACGCCAATGGTTGTCAGAATACACTCTCCAAGATTGTGAATGAGTACAATGTCACTCCTCCGACCATTCTGGGTGCCGCTACGATATGCGAGAACCAGACTACTACGTTGCGTGCTTCAGGAGGCGTCAGCTATGTGTGGGACGACGGCAGCACGCAGCCGATGATCACGGTGGGTGCAACGGGTACCTACACGGTGACCTCTACCAATACATACGGATGTACCGCTTCCAACTCCTTCACAGTCCTGGTGAACCCTGTTCCGACGGTCAATGTGCTCTCACAGAATAGCATTTGTAGAGGAGAGAGTGTGTCACTGGCTGTCATCACTTCTGCGAACACTTACAATTGGAGTACTGGAGATAATACCGCTACCATTACCGTTTCCCCGACAAGCAGCACTAACTATACGGTGTTGGTAACGGATGAGAACGGATGTACGAATACAGCTACCAAACAGATAACAGTGAATCAACTTCCTCAGTTGTTTATCAATGGACCGAGCACCATTTGTCAGGGTGACACGGGCACTCTGGTAGCTTCCGGTGGTGTGGCATATCAGTGGAGCACCGGACAATATACATCTACATTGGATGTGACAGCTTCCGGAATTTACACGGTGACGGCCACAGGCGAGAACAATTGTACTGTTTCCGCTTCCAAGCAGGTGACGATGTACGCTTTGCCGATTGCCACGCTGACAGAGTCTGCCGACATCTGCCGTGGACAGCAGGCCACGCTCTCCGTTGATGCACCTGCAGGTTGCAACTATGAGTGGAGTACAGGCAGCCATCAGAGCCATATCTCTGTAGGCGTTGCGGGCACCTATTATGTCACGGTGACCAACTCCAACCAATGTTCCCGTGTGTACCAGTCCACGGTTATCGTCCACGAATTGCCGCAGATCAGCATTATCGGTAATAGCGAAGTTTGTCAAGGACAATCCACAGCTTTGACCGTTACGGGCGATGCTGTCACGCAATATGCATGGAGCAATGGGGATCATAATCCCACCATTACGGTGAATACTGCTGGACAGTATTCTGTGACGGCTACCAATTCTTATGGTTGTTCGTCCACCGCATCGCGTGGTGTGGTGGTTCACCCGCTGCCAGAGCCTCAGATTACTGGTCAGACAACCATTTGTAGAGGCAGTAGCACTACATTGACGGCTTCCGGTGGTATCGCGTATGTGTGGAACACCAGCAATACAGGCAGTAATATTACGGTCTCTCCGCTCTCCAACCAGTCGTATGCGGTTACCGTCAGTAATGCCTTCGGTTGTATGTCGAGTGCATCAACCACCGTTACGGTGAATAGCCTTCCTGAGATCAGCTTCAGCGGCAATACCACTACCTGTGCAGGCATCTCCACCTCTGTCGCCGCTTTGGGCGCTAGCTCCTATCAGTGGTCTAACGGTGCTACTGGTAACACGTTGTCCACGAGCAATCAGGGTGTCTATTATGTGACGGCCACCAGTGCGCAAGGCTGCGTGAGCGTCGATTCAGTGGCCATCGTTGTGAATCCCAATCCTGTTTTGCAAATCACAGGTAATGACTATGTGTGTGCAGGTTCTTACGCCACATTGACGGTCACGGGTGCCGAGAGTTATCAATGGAGTAACCTCTCCACAGGTGCTTCAATCTCTGTGTCGCCTGCAAATACCACCACCTATACGGTTACCGGAACCGACAGCCAAGGTTGTCAGTCCACAGCCTCCAAAGTGTTGGCTGTGGAGGCGTTGCCTCAAATCAGTATTACGGGTACGAAGACTATCTGCGCCGGACAATCCACAACGCTGACAGCCACAGGCGGCAGCTCTTACCTCTGGAGCACGGGCGATGCTATCAGTAATGTTGTGGTCTCTCCCGCCTCTACCCAGTCATACGTGGTGACAGTGACCAATACCTACGGCTGTTTGGCCAGCTCCGCTGTTACCGTGACGGTGAATGCCTTGCCGAATATCTCGTTTGCCGGCAATACTACCATCTGTCAGGGCAACACGACAACCATCACCGCGATGGGCGCATCCACCTATAGTTGGTCCACAGGCGCTCAAACTAGCAATATCATCGTGGGAACAACGGGCTTGTACACGGTGACAGCCACTAATGCACAAGGCTGCTCGAATTCGGATTCTATCTTTGTGAAGCTGAATCCCAACCCGCAGGTTCAAATTATTGGTGACAACCATTTGTGCTCGGGTTCCGTGGCCACATTGACAGCTACAGGTGCTAACTCCTATTACTGGAGCACTGGTGAAACCTCTTCCGAGATTTCCATATCTCCCTCTTCAAGCACGGATTATTATGTGATAGGTACGGATTCAAACGCATGTTCTACCACTATTCACAAGATGGTGAGCGTCGAAGAACTGCCTAACGTCCAGATTTTAGGCTCCAGAACCATCTGTCAGGGACAATCTACTGTGTTGACTGCCATGGGAGGCTCCACTTATGCTTGGAGCACTGGCAGCACCTCGCAGGATATCGCAGTCTTCCCGAATTTCACTACCAACTACACCGTGACCGCATACAATAGTTTTGGTTGTAGCGCAACGGGTACAGCGACTGTGACAGTGAATATGTTGCCTTCTGTTATCTTCAACGGAAACACCTCGTTCTGTGAGGGCGAAAGCTCTGTTATCACAGTGACGGGTGGCTCTAATTTCGTATGGAGTACAGGTGCCACGACAAGTGCCATTACTGTGAGCACGCCGGGTACATACAAGGTTAGTGTGACGAACTCTTTGAACTGTATGCGTTCGGATTCCGTGAATGTCGTTGTTTGGGATAACCCGGTAGTCAATATCTCAGGCTTGGGCTTGATTTGCGAGGGCGCTTCCACCGACTTGACGGCTTCTGGTGCACAAACCTATTCCTGGAATACAGGAGAAGCGAACGCTGTCATCACCGTGATGCCGGCTGAAACCACGCTCTACAGTGTGGTCGGTACTGACGCGAACGGTTGCTCATCTACGGTCAGCCATGTGGTCAATGTGGAATCCCTGCCGGAAGCGCAGATTTCCGGCCTGCTCTCCATTTGTCATGGTGATACCACTACGCTCACAGCCTCTTCCGCCGCTGAATATCTCTGGAACACAGGGGCTACCACTCAACAGATCCAGGCTTCTGACTACGGAATCTATACGGTGACAGTTACTTCCGTTACGGGCTGCCAGTCTGCAGCTTCGGTGACCGTGGTTGACAATCCTGTTCCGGTCTTTGAGCTGCATGGTGTCGGCAGCATCTGCGAGAACACCACGGCCGAACTCTCCGTTGAAGGAGATAATAGCTATCTCTGGAGTACGGGTAGCACAGACACGATGATTACCATCTCCGAAGGTGGCTTCTATACGGTGACGGCTACCAACAGCTACGGCTGCTCGGAGTCATCCAGTATTTTAGTGATGCAATTGAATGCTCCGATATTGACGATTGTCGGTGTTGACGAACTTTGTCAGGGTGATTCCACCATACTGATGGCTGTCACCGATGCCCATGAGTATCTCTGGAGCACGGGCGATACCACACAGACCGTTCAAGTCATCCCCGACAACACCACTTACGACGTCACTGTGACGGGCGATAACGGTTGTAGCACAACCGCCGAACACACTATCGTTACTCTGCCGACTTATAACATGACGGTGACTGGAGAAATCTGCGAGCACGATAGTTACTCTCAGTATGGCTTCGATATTCCTGTGATGGACACTGCCGGAGTTTATACTTTCACCCATGAGTTGCAGACTGTTGCTGGTTGTGACAGTATTGTTCATCTGATGTTGACGGTTAACCCGATGCCGCGCCTTGACACGATCAATGGTCCGCAGAATATTACGCAATATGGCAACGCCTACTTCTCCATCAACAATCCTGAGTATGTGAACAATTTCGAGTGGCAGGTGACGAATCCTCACTGGACGCTTACGAATGCTAATCTCAGCAATGTGACCTTGAACGTGAACAACACTAACGGTACGGGTACGCTGTTCGTCCGTGGATTCAACAACTGCGGTTATACGCAGATCTCTTTGGACATCACATGCAATGTCGGCATCGAGGATCACCCGACGCAAGCTTCGGTGAAGCTCTATCCGAACCCGGTTCACCAGTCTTTGTACATCGATCTGGACAACGCTTCTGATGTCGCGAAGGTTGCTCTCTACAATGAGGCTGGCCGTCTGGTCTATCAAACCGACTGCAACGACACCCACATCGAGATCGACTGTACCCGTTTCGCCAACGGTCATTACACCGTGCAGTTCCTCAACGAAAAGGGTAGGAGAGTGGAGTCCCGCAAGATCATTGTGAATAATAAGTAGGTTTACAGGTTTAGAGGTTTAGAGGTTTAGAAGTTTACAGGTTTAGTAAACGAGTAAACGAGTAAACCAGTAAACCAATAAACCAATAAACGAGTAAGCGTGTAAACGAGTAAACAATAAACTAAAATGGAATACAATTTCAGAGAAATCGAGAAAAAGTGGCAGGAAAAATGGAAAGAGACCGGTTTGTATAAAACGGAGATTGATCCGAACAGGCCGAAATTCTACGTGTTGGACATGTTCCCGTATCCGTCGGGTGCGGGCTTGCATGTGGGGCATCCGCTGGGCTATATCGCCTCGGATATCTACGCCCGCTACAAACGTCAGAAGGGCTTCAACGTGCTGCACCCTATGGGCTACGACGCCTTTGGTCTGCCCGCCGAGCAGTACGCCATCCAGACCGGCCAACATCCCGCCATCACGACGGAGAAAAATGTCAACCGCTATCGTGAGCAGCTCGACAAGATCGGTTTCTCTTTCGATTGGGACCGATCGTTCAAGACCTGCGATCCCGATTACTATAAGTGGACGCAATGGACTTTCATCCAGCTCTTTAACTCCTACTACTGCTACCAAGCCAACCAGGCTCGTCCGATTTCCGAGCTGATGGAGGCCTTTGCCGCCAATGGCACGCATGGTTTGAAGGTGGCGGAGACAAAACCGATGGAGTTTACCGCTGAGGAGTGGAATGCCGCTTCCGAGAAAGAGCAGCAGGAGATTCTGATGAACTACCGTCTGGCTTACCTCGCCGACACATGGGTGAACTGGTGCCCGAAACTCGGTACCGTGCTTGCCAACGATGAGGTGGTGAACGGGCTCTCCGTGCGCGGCGGCTTCCCCGTGGAGCGCAAACTGATGAAACAGTGGATCTTGCGCGTCTCCGCGTATGCGGAACGCCTGTTAAAAGGCCTTGATACCGTTGATTGGACTGACTCCCTGAAGGAGATCCAACGCAACTGGATTGGCCGTAGTGAAGGTGCTGCCGTCTGGTTCCCGCTGGCAAAAGAGGGGCAGTTGGATTGGCAGAAACTATACATGGGTGGCAATTTCGATGGTGTACAGAACGAAACCGCTTTCGAGATTTTCACCACCCGTCCTGATACCATTTTCGGCGTGACGTTTATGGTCTTATGCCCTGAGCATGAGATGATTGAGCAGATTACAACGCCTGAGCAGAAGGCTGAGGTGGAGGCTTACGTGACGTGGGCCAAGAACCGCTCCGAACGCGAACGCCAGGCTGAGGTCAAGAAGGTGAGCGGCGTCTTCACCGGCGCTTTCGCCATCAACCCTATCACCGAGGAGCGCATCCCGATTTGGGTGAGCGACTATGTGCTGTCAGACTACGGTACCGGCGCCATCATGGCCGTGCCCGCCCACGACAGCCGCGATTTCGCCTTCGCAAGACATTTCAATTTGCCTATCCGTCAGGTGGTTGCCCCTGCAGTGGATGAGACCAGCGACCCCGATACTTGGGAAGAGAGCCTCGACAGCAAGACCGGCGTGAGCGTCAACTCCGGATTCATCACTGGTATGCCCGTCAAAGAGGCTGGCAAAGCGGTCATCGAGAAAATCAAGGCGATGGGCATCGGCTACGGTACGGTCAACTACCGTCTGCGCGACGCCATCTTCAGTCGCCAACGCTATTGGGGCGAGCCGTTCCCGGTCTACTACAAAGACGGAATGCCTTACCCTGTACCCGAATCCGAACTGCCTGTGCTGCTTCCCGAAGTTGACCAGTTCCTGCCCACCGAAACGGGTGAGCCGCCGTTGGCACGCGCCAAGGACTGGACCTACAACGGCTATCAGCGTGAATTCAGCACCATGCCCGGATTTGCCGGTTCCAGTGCGTACTACTTGCGCTATATGGACCCGAAGAACGATAAAGCGCTGGTTTCCAAAGAAGCTGATGAATATTGGCAGAATGTGGATCTTTACGTCGGCGGTGCGGAACACGGCACCGGCCATCTGATCTACGCCCGTTTCTGGAACAAATTCCTCTTTGATATGGGCGTCAGCTGCAAGGACGAACCTTTCCAGAAGCTGATCAACCAGGGTATGATCCAAGGTCGTTCCAACTTCGTCTATCGTATTGTCGGCACCAACAAGTTCGTGTCGCTGAACCTCCGAAAAGAGTACGAAACCACGCCTATCCACGTGGATGTCAACATCGTACACAACGATATTCTCGACATCGAAGCCTTCAAGAATTGGATGCCCGATTTCAAGGACGCTGAATTTATTCTCGAAAATGGACAGTATGTTTGTGGTTGGGAAGTTGAGAAGATGTCCAAGTCGAAATACAACGTGCAGAACCCTGACGATTTGGTGGAAAAGTACGGCGCCGACACGCTACGTATGTACGAGATGTTCCTCGGACCGGTCGAGATGGCCAAACCGTGGGACACCAACGGTATCGAGGGCGTTTCCCGTTTCATCCGCAAGTTCTGGAAACTCTATTTCGACGCCGAGGGCAACTTCGCTGTCACCGACGAGGAGCCGACCAAGGGCGAGTGGAAGTCACTGCACAAAACCATCAAGAAGATTGAGGAGGACAACGAGCGTTTCTCTTTCAATACGGCTGTGAGTGCCTTTATGATTTGCGCCAACGAGTTGGGCGATGCCAAATGCCACAAACGCGCCATCTTGGAGCCGCTCTGCATTTTGATGTCGGCATACGCCCCGCACATCACTGAAGAGCTGTGGTCGCTGCTCGGACACGAGGAATCTATCCTGAAAGCCACCTATCCGACTTATAACGAGCAATATATGGTGGAGGATGAGTACCTCTATCCCGTCTCCTTCAACGGCAAGATGCGCCTGAAGATGTCCTTCCCGGCCTCTTACTCCCCGAAGGACATTGAACCGCTGATTCTCGAAAATTCAGACGTTCAGAAATGGCTCGCCGGCGCCACCCCGAAGAAGGTGATCATCGTCCCGAAGAAGATTGTCAATATTGTGTTTTAGGCAACAGGCAATAGTAGAGACGCGATTAATCGCGTCTCTACAGCCAATAGCCAACAGCTAACAGCCAATAGCCAAAGGCCAGAATGAAGCAAAAGGACTTCGTATTCAACCTCTGTCTGCTCATCTTTCTGAACCTCCTCGTCAAGCCCTTCTGGATGCTTGGCGTGGACGTGGGGGTGCAGAACAGCGTGGGGGCGGAGAGTTACGGAATCTACTTCTCCATCTTCAACTTCACCATGCTCTTCAACATGGTGTTGGATATGGGGACTACCAACTTCAACAACCGCAACATCGCGCGGAATACCCAGCTGTTAGACAAGCATTTGTCGAGTTATATCATCTTGCGACTATTGCTCGGCGTGGCTTATTTTGTGGTTATTTACGCGGTTGCGCTGCTTATAGGCTACCGCGGCATCCAGTTGAAACTCCTTTTTTGGATTGCCCTCAACCAGTTCTTGAGTGCCTTTTTGCTCTATCTGCGGTCCAACATCTCCGCATTGCTGATGTTCAAGACCGACAGCGTGATCTCTGTGACCGACAGGCTGTTGATGATCCTGTTCTGCGGATTGCTGTTGTGGGGAAATGTCACGGAAAAGCCGTTCCAGATCGAGTGGTTCGTCTGGTGCCAGACGGCTGCCTATCTGATTACCATTGCGATAGCCTTGACCATTGTGCTGCGCAAGGCCAGTCTGCGCCGACTCCACTGGAACACGGCCTTTTTCCTCGTCATCATCAAGAAGAGTCTGCCGTATGCACTCATCACCTTGCTGATGGCCAGCTATTATCGCATTGATTCAGTGTTGCTTGAGCGGTTGTTGCCTCGCGACATCGCGGCCACGCAGGCGGGTATTTACGCCACCGCTTTCCGTCTTTTGGATGCCTTGGTGATGATTGCTTACCTCTTCTCCGTCATTCTGTTGCCGCTTTTCTCCAAAATGCTGAAACAGAAGGAGAATGTGGTGCCGGTAGTGCGCACCAGTTTCTCGTTTCTGTTCCTCTTTTCGGTCTCCGCTGTCGTGATTCTATATGTCTATCGCGAGCCCATCATCCGGCTTTTCTACCCTGATGTGGTAGAGAGCAGCGTGGCGGTATTCCGGCTCATCATTTTCGGTTTGATTCCGATTTCCATGAACTATCTTTTCGGTACGCTGCTCACCGCAAACGGCAGCATGAAACAGCTGAACGTCACCGCCGCCATCGGTATCGCCATTAATGTGACAGTCAATCTGTTGCTGATTCCGCGGATGCTGGCGTGCGGTTCCGCCGTGGCCAGTTTCTGCACGCAGTTCACCGTGTCGGTACTGCAGTTTATCCTCGCCTGGCGCATCATCGGCTTCCCGCTCTCCTCGTTGCCGTGGCTCCGCTGCCTCATATTCCTGGCGGTCCTCATCCCCGTCACCGCCTTCGCCCCAACAGTGCTGCATCTCTCTGTGGTTTGGCAGCTGATTCTCCTCACCGCCTTCGCCCTCGCCCTCGGCTTCGCCACAGGCCTGCTCAACCTCAAAGGAGTGAAGGACTTTGGAGTTAGCAATTAGCAGTTAGTAGTTAGCAGTTAATCTCCTCATCTCCTCATCTCTTCATCTTTTCCTCTTCTCCTCACTCTCACCTCCCACCTCCCAAAATTTTCCTCCGAACATCGCAAATTTTGTGTATCTTTGCGACCTTATTTACATTGGATAAAAACAGCTTATTATGAAGAATATACGCATCCTTTTGACGACTTGCCTGATGGCGTGTCTGTCCGTTTTTGTGTTTGCACAGTCTGTTGTGCCTGTGAAATGGGCCTATAAGACGGTGAAAGTCAACGATTCTGTGGCGGAATTGCTGTTCACCGCCACCATCCAGCCCAACTGGCATCTCTATGCCCAAAAGCCTGGACAAGGCCAGATTGAAAACCCGCTGGTGTTCAATTTCACGAAATCGCCCAAATACGAGCGCATGGGTAAAGTTGCGGAACCCACTCCGCAAAGCGATTACGACGACCTGTTAGACGCTCATTCCAACTTCTATTCGAAGCAAGTGACTTTCAAACAGCGCGTTAAGGTGAAAGACGACCAACCCTTCCAGGTGAAAGGCACGCTGGAGGGACAGGCTTGCATCGAAGGTCGTTGCACCCCTATCGAGGAGAAGTTCTCCTTCGATGTTAAGGATTTCCACCCGGTAATGTCTGCCGTTGCGGAAGAGACTGCCGAACCGGAAGAGGCTGACAGTGAGGTTGCTGAGGCTGATGCGCAAACCACGCAGATTGCTCCTGCCACAGACCAACCCGCCGCCAAAGCCGAGGAGGATGAGTCCCTGCTGATGTACTTCTTGGGCGCCGTCTTGGGCGGTCTCGTCGGTTTGCTGATGCCGTGCGTCTTCCCGATGATCCCGATGACCGTCTCCTACTTCTCGAAAGATGGCAACACGGGCAAGCGCAACGCCATGCTCTACGGCTTTTTCATCATCCTGATTTTCGTGATTTTCGGCTTGGTGCTTTCGCTGATTTTCGGCGCCGACCTCGGCAATGTCCTCAGTACGCACTGGATCCCGAACATACTCTTTGCGGTCATCTTCTTTATTTTCGCCCTCTCTTTGCTGGGCTATTTCGAAATTACCCTGCCGAGCTCATGGGTGAACGGTTCCGCAAAACGTCAGAATGCGGGTAGTGTGGCCGGTATTTTCTTTATGGCATTGACCCTCGTGCTGGTCTCCTTCTCCTGCACGTTGCCCATCGCGGGCGCAGTCGCCCTCAACGCCGCCGGCGGTTCCTTCCTGAAACCCGTCATCGGCATGTTGGGCTTCTCCCTGGGTATTGCCGTGCCGTTCACGCTCTTTGCGCTCTTCCCCAATATGTTGAAGAAGATGCCGAAGTCGGGCGGCTGGATGAACACCCTCAAGGTGGTGCTCGCTTTCGTGGAGTTGGCCTTCGCACTGAAGTTCATCAACGTGCCCGACCAGACCTACCACTGGCGTATCCTCGACCGTGAGGTTTATCTCTCCTTGTGGATTGTATTGTTCTCGCTGTTAGGATTTTACCTGCTTGGCAAAATCAAGTTCCCGCACGATGATGACTATCCCGTTCAGAAGAGTTGGTTCCGTTTCCTGCTCTCCGTGGCCGTATTCTCCTTCGTGGTCTATATGATTCCCGGTATGTTCGGTGCTCCGTTGAAGGCCATCTCCGGCTGGTTGCCTCCGATGACCACCCAGGATTTCGACATTGCCAACATTGTCCGTACCGAAAGCGGTGCCGGTGGTGGACAAGCTGCCACATACCAATGGACAGAGGAGCCGATGTATGCCGACAAACTGGAGATTCCGTTCGGTATCAAGGGTTATTTCGACTACGACCAGGCGTTGCGCGTGGCGAAGAAGGAGGGCAAGCCTGTCTTCCTCGACTTCACCGGTCACGGCTGCACCAACTGCCGTAACGTGGAGAACGCCGTCTGGATTGATCCCGAGGTGCGCCGCATCTTCGCCGAGGAGGTCATCGTCTGCACCATGTATGCCGACGACAAGGTGATTCCGCTGCCCGACGAGGAAAAGGGCAAGCTCACCGATGCCAACGGCGACCCCATCACCATGTTGGGTGCCAAAAACCGCTACATCGAACAGAACATCTACAACGAAAACTCCCAACCTTGCTATTTCGTGGTGGATCCAACCGGCAACGTGCTTTCCGGCCCGACCTATTACGAACGCGACAAGGACAAATACATCGCGTTTTTGCGGAAGGGGATTGATGCGTATAAAGGCAACAGGGAATAGGCAACAGTAGAGACGCGATTAATCGCGTCTCTACTGCCAATAGCCAATAGCAAAAAGCCAATAGCCAATAGCCAATAGCCAATAGCAAAAAGCCAACAGCCAAATGAAATGGTATATTAAATTAGCCCTCAGCGTTTTAAGCGGATTGATATTGTCCCTCGCGTGGTATGTGCGTGGGGCAGCGATCATCATCATGCTGGCGTTTGTGCCGCTGTTTTGGATTAGCGACATCTCCCTGAAAGAGGGCAAGCGCAACGCTTTCGGGCGCGGCATCCTGCTGTTCTATCCCGCCTTCTTCGTCTTCAACCTCATCACTACCTACTGGATCGCTTACTGCACCAAGGAGGGAGCGGCGGCGGCTATCATCGCCAATGCGCTGCTGCAAACATTGGTGTTCGCCACGTGGCACGCTTGCCGGAAACAGGTGAAAAACTGTCTGTTGCAAGCGGTTATGCTCATCTCCTTCGTAGTGGCATTCGAATATTTGCACCTCAATTGGGATTTGACCTGGCCGTGGCTCACGTTGGGCAACGTCTTCGCCACCATGCCGGGTATGGTGCAATGGTACTGCATTACGGGCACATTGGGCGGCACGGTTTGGATTCTTATTGTCAACTTCTTGATTTATAGGGAACTTGTATTTCGAAAAGAGAAAAAAGAGCGGCCCAAGATTGTCATTATCGGCATTTTCTTCGCCTCTTTTATACTGCCTCTTTTGGTCTCTCTTTTTTGCTATTGGGATGGCGAACTCAAGATGGCCACCAAACCTTATCCTATTGAAGCAGTCATCGTGCAACAGAACACAGACCCTTGGGAGGAGGAATACCGCCTTACCAACACACAGGAGATCCAGCGCGTTCTTGATGTAGCGCAACCTTATATCAACGAAAAGACCAACCTCGTCATCACTCCTGAATCCGCCATTGCACACACCATCGACATGGAGGCGTTGCGCAAACATACCTTCATGGAGGGTGACAGCCGTTTTGAGGGATTCGCCTTACTCGACAGTGTCACAACTGTTTATCCGAATCTCAACTTCGTGTTGGGACTCTCCACCGTGAGCATTTCCGACCACAAAACGTCGCCCGTGGCGCAGGAGTGCAATCCGGGACAGTTTATGGAATTTTTCAACACAGCGGGTTTCTATAACAAGAACGGGTTGGTGAGCCACTACCACAAAAGCCGTCTCGTGCCAGGTGTGGAGAAGATGCCCTTCCCTAAGGTCTTCGGTTTTTTGGAGAAGGCTTTGATCGAATTGGGCGGCTCTAACTCTTCGTTGGGCAACGACACCGAACAGCGTACCTTCGAGTTTGAAGTTGATGGCAAACCGGTGTGCATCGGGGCAGCCATCTGTTACGAGTCTGTCTATGGCGAGCTGGTCGCCAATTTCGTGAAGAATGGCGCTAATCTGCTGTGCGTCATCACCAATGACTCGTGGTGGGACGACAGTCCGGGTCATCGGCAACATTTCGAGATGTCACGGTTAAGAGCCATCGAGACACGACGTTACGTGCTTCGTGC
>JAGBPE010000097.1 GCA_017633495.1 Bacteroidales bacterium
ATCCTGAGGAACATGCCCTTCGCCTATCGCGGTTACAAATTCAAAGACAAAGAGTTACGGAAATACTTCGAATCCACGAAATGGTACATCCTCAACCCGAAATACAAAGGCGAAATGGAGGGCTTCAGCGAAAAGGAGAAGGCCTGGGTGGAGTTCTGGAGCACGTAGATATTGGCTGTTGGCCTTTAGCTATTAGCTGTTGGCTATAACTATGACTATAACTTTGTCCCACCAACTATTATCTATTAACTCATAACTAATCCCTATTATCTTTTGCTTTTTATTAATAAATACTGCATAACATGAACCTCCTCGCGAAAATAATCCGAAACATATCGCTTCTGTTGGTCCTGATCACAATCATAGCATCCTGTGGTCAAAACCAAAAGGAGGCTACGGAAAGTATTGGCAATAATGACACTACTTCCGTCGAACAAGATTCCGAAATCCACAGGATCGTTCGGGAGACAGTCCATTACTGGGACTCCATTAAACCAGACAACAAAATCGATATTATCGCTTTTGAATCATTCCCAACAAAAACAAAAGACGACACCCTCCAATGGATTATGGTATATCCGCTCCTTTGTTATCACCCCGCATCATACTATACCGGCGAATTTTGGGACACTACCTTGTCGCCCTGTTTCACCATCATTGACGGAAAATTGGTCTGTATGATACTGAACGACTTTATGGTGCGCCGAAACGAATCGAAAACTGAGTTTGTTGACCCAGAATCCTTCCCGCAATATGAAAAATGTGACAAGGAGTTCTTCTATGACCCTTTGATTTGGTATTATTATTTGGATAACGACCGCTTTGTGCTCCGGCATATCGGTTACTATCTTCCCGAAGATGTCCGTAAAGGCAAATTCAAAGACACCGTTCCGGATTTTCCTTTCCCACAATAAACGAAATTTCATTTATTGACTTGATCGTTACAATAATTGTGTACTTTTGCATTTTCTAATATGATCAGACTATGCCCGAAATCACTCATTTTTACGGTATTATTATCAAGATGTTCTACAAGCCTAAAGAGCATAACCCTGCTCACATACATGCCATATATAATGAATATGTTGGACTTTTCAACATTCATTCCGCAGAAATGACAGAAGGTGACCTTCCGAAAAAAGAGCAAGCACTTGTAAAAGAATGGATTACAATACACAGGAAAGAGCTCCTCAAAATGTGGAACACACAAGAATTAACCAAATTACCCCCACTTGAATAATTATGATACCCCGAATAAAAACAGTAACTCCATTAGATGATTTCATTCTCCGAATCGTTTTCGATGACGGTGAAATTGTGTTGTACGATGTCAAAGATGATATCGCTAACATCAAAGCCTTCAAGGAATTAGAAGACGAAGAAGGCCTTTGGGAGAATGTCCGTTTAGACACCAGCAGGACATGTGTCTATTGGAATGATCGCATCGACCTTCCCAGTGACACGCTATACGAATACGGTCAATCCGATCTTACTGGCCGCATGGTGGCAAAAGATCCGCTAACCTATAAACCTTAAACTATAAACCTTAAACCAGCCAAATGGAATCCATCAAGAAAATCTTCAAAATCGGCTACGGGCCGTCCAGCAGTCACACCATGGGACCGCACCGCGCGGCGGAAATGTTCAAAGAGCGCGCCGGCGATGTCTCTGGCTACCGCGTCACCCTTTACGGAAGCTTAGCGGCTACCGGCAAGGGCCACTTCACCGACAAAACTATCATCGACGCCCTCGCGCCGAAGCCTGTCGAAATCCTCTGGAAACCGGAAATCCATCACACTTTCCACACCAACGCCATGCTTTTCGAGGCATTGCGCGGCGAGGAGGTGACCGATCAATGGAAAATTTACAGCATCGGTGGCGGCGAGCTGGCCGACGAGAACACCGTGATGAACAAAGAGGAACGCTACGAGGCGAACAACATGAAGGAGATTGTGGAATACGTGGAGAAGTACGGGCTGAACTTCTGGGAATATGTGGAGCAACACGAAGATCCCGACATTTGGGACTTCCTCGAGGAGCGCTGGGAAGTAATGCAGAAGACCATCGAGAAAGGCATTCTCAACAACGACGGGGTACTGCCCGGCGGATTGTACGTAAAACGGAAAGCCACGCAATACTACGTCAAGGCACTGAGTTACAAAGACTCGCTGCAGGGCCGATGCCTCGTGTCAGCATACGCTTTGGCTACAGCGGAAGAAAACGCGTCAGGCGGAAAGATCGTCACCGCGCCCACCTGCGGCTCGTCTGGTGTGCTGCCTGCGGTGCTCTACCACCTCAAGCACAACCACGAATACACGGACAAGTTCATCCTGAAGGCAATGGCCACCTCCGGATTGTTCGGCACCGTCATCCGCACCAACGCCTCAGTGTCAGGGGCTGAGGTGGGATGTCAGGGCGAAATCGGCTCTGCATGCGCGATGGCCGCCGCAGCCGCCAACCAGCTCTTCGGAGGCTCCCCGCAACAGATCGAGTACGCCGCGGAGATGGGTCTGGAACACCACCTCGGACTCACCTGCGACCCCATCTGCGGACTCGTGCAGATTCCCTGCATCGAACGCAACGCCTTCGCCGCCCTTCGCGCCTTAGACGCGAACCTCTTCGCCATGATGTCGGATGGCAAACACCTCATCAGCTTCGACAAAGTGGTGAAAACGATGAACCTCACCGGCAAAGACCTGCCGAGTTTGTACAAGGAAACCGCTGAAGGGGGTTTGGCGGTGGATTAACCCATTCCTCAACAAACCAAGTTGTTATGAAGAAAATACTACTTTTCGTGCTGCTTTTGTCCGCCTCCATCGCATCAAAAGCACAAAGCGGATGGTTTGTCGGAGGTTCCGCCGGCATCGGATTTCGCAACTATTTCGCTTTATCCGGCGAGGTCAGAGTAGGCTATGAATTCACCGACTGGTTCGCCCTTGGTTCTGGATTGGGCGCCGTAGTTATTTGGGGCAGGGACGACTTTTTTGAGGTGACCGGCATAGCAGAGCCCTTTGCCCGGTTTTGCGTATGGCACAACGAGAGCATATACTTTGACCTCCACGTATTAGGCGGAATAGAATTCACCGACGAACTCCAGTTTTGCCAGGTAGGCGTGCGTCCAAGCATCCGTTTCCGTGTCAGCGACAACATCGACATGGCCGCCGACCTGGTCGTCTTAGGAGCACAGTACATCCCCAATCAAGGCTGGAGTCCCTCCCTCAGTTTCTCAACCATGAGCGGAGGTTTACGGTTGTGCTATCATTTTTAGACGAATGATGTGTGACAAAAACGAGTAGAGACGCGATTCATCGCGTCTCTACAAATCATTCCTAATTCATAATTCCGAATTATTATCCTTCCACGGCCTTAATCACCGCTTCGGTGCGCTTATGCACCTCTTCTGTGCCGAGGATGTTGATCATCGTGAAGAGCTCAGGACCGCGGGCGGCACCTACAATGCCGATTCTCATACTGTTGAGGACAGCTCCCATGTTCCATTCGTTGGCTTTGATGTGCTCCATCACGCGGTCGTGGGCGGCTTGCATGTCGAAGACAGGGTCTTGCTGCAACAGTTGGTCGATGACACGCAGCTTTTCGCCAGTGCCCTCTTTCCAACGCTTCTTCAAATCCTGTGCGCTATATTCGGTCGGGGCCACGAAAAAGAAGCCGGCCTGATCCCAGAATTCGCTCGGGAAGGTGAGGCGCTCCTTAATCACGTCGATGACCTTCAGCAGGTAATCCTCTTCATAGCTAATGCCTTTTTCATCCATGATTTTGGTAATGTAGGGCATCAGCTCCTGCGAGGATTTCAGCTGGATATATTCGTGGTTGAACCATTTGGCTTTGTCGAGAGAGAACTTCGCGCCCGACTTGCTGATCTTCTCCAAAGAGAAATGCTCCACCAGCTCGTCCAAACTGAAAATCTCCTGCTCGGTGCCGGGGTTCCAGCCCAATAGCGCAAGCATATTCACCACGGCTTCAGGCAGATAGCCGGTTTCGCGATAACCCGAAGAGACTTCGCCGCTCTTGGGGTCGTGCCACTCCAGCGGGAAGACGGGGAATC
>JAGBPE010000011.1 GCA_017633495.1 Bacteroidales bacterium
CCGGAGAAGTCGCTGGCCTGGTTGCCCATGCCGGCGTGGCCGAACTGGTCGTAACGCGCCTTCTTGTCGGGGTTGCTCAGCACATCGTATGCCTCTGCCGCCTCCTTGAACTTCTCCTCCGCCTCCTTGTCGCCCGGATTACGGTCGGGGTGGTATTTCATGGCCAACTTACGGTAGGCCTTCTTTATTTCGTCTGCTGAAGCCTCTTTCGTGACCCCAAGCACTTCATAGTAATCTCTCTTTTCCATTCTTCAGTCTCCTTTCTTACTGACCCACAACCACTTTGGCGAAACGAATCACCTTGTCTTTGAGTTTGTAACCCTTCTCGGTCACATCAATCACCTTGCCCTTGTCCTCTTCCTTTTGAGCGGGAAAATGGGTCACAGCCTCGTGGAAATCGGTGTTGAACTCTTCACCTTTGGCTTGGATTTCCTCCACGTCGAAACGCTTCATCATCTGAACCAACTTGTTGTAAATCAGATTGAAACCCTCTTTGATGGAGTCGATATTATCCGCTTTTTCATTAGCGGCAATGGCGCGCTCGAAGTCGTCAATGACAGGCAACAGGCTCACCAGCACCTTTTCGGAAGCGGTGGAGATAAGGTCGAGTTTCTCCTTGCTGACACGCTTTTTGTAGTTGTCGAATTCGGAGAAAAGACGCAGGAAACGGTCGTTCAGCTCGGCCTTTTCGGCTTTCAGCTGCTCAATTTCCTTCTCCAACTCCTGCACTCTCGCCTTGTCTTTGTCTTTTTTCCTTGAAAAAATATTTTTTCTGTTTTTGTCAGTATTCTCTTCTTTTTCAGACAAATTGTCAGTATTATGCTCTACCTGTTCATTCACTTCAGGATTCTGCACTTGTTCCTCTTGAAGTTTTTCTTCTTGATTGTTTTCCATAATATGCTTATTTTCAATTACTTACTTACACACTTAAAGAGCGGAACTGAACGTTTCATCCAATCCGCCTAATGCACAATGCAAAAAATTTGCCAAAAATCTAAGATGGATTGCAAATGCATTATAATTTGCTGTGAAACAACTAATTGTGAAAAAACAATTTTTTTAATGTGATATTAAGGGATCTTTACGCGTCTTATAATAAGGAAAGGTTTTTTTATGGATAATTGAACCTCTAAAAACAGCAATGAATTTTTATAAATCTTTGATCTGTTGCTTGTTATTCTGGTTTTGTGCCATCGCATTGAAGGCGCAATGTCCGGATTTTCTGGATTTGTACGGTCCGAATGTTACTGCTTATTCTGGCCTCACTTGGGATCCTATCTCGAATGTGGGAGTTATTTCCGGACGGCATACCCTGATCACCCAACAAGGCACCGATCCTCAGACAGGAGGACTGCTTCCGCTACTGCCGCCTGGGGAGAGCGCGGTCATTAAATTAGGTAACGAATGTATTGGCGCCCAAGCTGAATCTCTGGTTTATACTTTTACTGTGGATCCTGACCAACCCATTGTGATACTGAAATACGCAGTAGTTTTGGAAGATCCACACCACCCCAGTGAGATACAACCACGTTTCACTATCCAAATGCTTAACGAACAAAACGAATTGCTGGCTGACTGTATGAAATACGATGTCATTGCTGCTCACAATATTCCTGGTTTTCAAACAACTGGAAACACTAGATGGCGACCTTGGACCATCAATGCGTTTGATCTGTCGGAATACATTGGACAAACGGTAAAATTACAAGTCACAACATTTGACTGCGGTGCTGGAGCTCACTACGGTTATGCCTATTTTACTGCCTCCTGTATCAGCAACCATTTGGCTATCAGCGGTTGTAATGGTACTCAGGTCACGTTAAGCGCACCTTCTGGTTTTGAGAGTTATCTATGGAACAACGGAACCTCCTCGAGCTCAGCTGTTTACACAATACAAGACAATACCATTGTCACCTGTTCGATTTACACTGTGACGGATTGCCATGTCGTTCTTTCCGCCACATTTCTAAGTCAAGATATCCCCACGCAAGACCAGACATTTTACGATACTATATGCCAAGGGGATAGCTATCAGAATCATGGATTTGTGCTGCCATCGCAAACTAACAGCGGAGATATTGCCGTGTTAAATACCTATTTCGACATAAACAATTGCACGGAAAGTGCCACGAACATACTCCATTTGCACATCATACCGCGTTATACGCACATTTATGACGTAAAATGTGAGGGAGACGACTACAATGAATACGGTTTTGTTTACCAAAATCTTCCGGCTGGCCAACTCATTGACACCCTTGACTTTGTAGTAAGCCCTGGCTGCGATTCTTCCTCTATTTTGCACCTTACAGTCAATCCTGGAACATCTCCGTCCCTTGCCATCAACGGTCCGACAGAATTATGTAGCAGAAACCAAGCCCTTTTCATTTTGCAATCTTCTGAGAATTTATCTCATGTTGATTGGGACGTTCCTGAAGGAGTTTATGTTTTAGCTGGAAATGGAACCTCTACTGCGAATATTTATTTTACTCAAGATGCACCCAATCCCAGTGATATTGACTTAACTGTCGTAACCGGATGCGCTACCATGAATACCTCTTTGTCCGTTTCTGTCTTTCCTTCCTATCAAGATATCTACATTGACACGATTTGCAGAGGTTCTGAATATAATCAGCATGGATTCCAACTCGATGTGCTGGATAGCGTTGGACTTTTTGTTTATACTCAACTTGATACGACAACGCTCGGGTGTGACAGCATCACGATTCTGCAGCTTTTTGTGGCAGACACACCTTCTGTTTCGGCGGTGCCAGATCCCGCAGTGCTTTGTGTTGGAAATGAGACCATCATCCACGCTTTAACGCCCAATGCTTCTGTGACATTGAATGCGGACTTACCCAGTGTTCACGTCTGCGACATTCTTTGCACCGACAGCACTTTTGTGCATCCGCAAAACTGGCCATGCGGCAAAACGCCGAAAGCGGTCGTCTTTTATGTGGATACCTCCGGCAAACATGGATGGGCCGTTGATTTGCATGATGCAAACCCATGCGCTTGGGCATCCGGATATACAGGGGCTTTGGAAATGAACATTCCCGACCTGGCCGATTGTCCACATCCAAGAGCTGCCATTTGCGACCATAATGGCTATCAAAACACTCTTCATATTCGAAACTATAATACCGCTCAATATAATCCAGCCGCTTATGCTGTTGATTTTGAGGATGGTTGGTATTTGCCCGCCGCCGGTCAAGCCTATCACCTCTACATAGCCATACCCCATATTAACAATTCTCTCCAGATGGTTGGCGGTACACCCTTCCCACCCAATCAATGGGCTTATTGGACTTCCTCAGAAATAAACGCTATTTGGTCATGGGTTTTGGATTCAAATCTGGGACTATACTATAAAGAAAAAAGTTACACCGCTTCGGTGAGAGGTGTTCGTTCATTTTAATTCCCCTGCATGATGAGAAAAACGCTCTTGTTCCTGATAATGACAACTGCCTTGGTTTGGTCCAAAGGGCAGATCTATCATGTGGGGGATTTATATACGGCTCCGGACAGTTCAAAAGGTATTGTCTTTTATGTCCACCCCAACGGTGGTGCTTGGATAGTGGCTCTCAACGACTTGAACATACCCAACTTTCCACTTCGATGGGGTGTTTCACAAGATATCTCATCAATTCCCAATTTAGGGTCTGGCTCTCCATTGTTGGCCATGGCGGATACTGCTGGTTACAATAATACGATGGGCATTGTTACCTACTCTCAATACACTATAACTGCGGCTCACGGTATTGTGAACAATCTTCCACCTGGTTGGTATCTGCCCGCTGTTGGGCAATTGAGCATGATATATGCGCAACTCCCCTTGATTGAAACCGCTTTGATCGATGCAGGTGGAAGTCCGATGAAAAGTGGGATGTGGGACACCTATTGGAGCAGTTCTGAAATGGATATCAATTATGCATGGACTGTAAACTTTTCGTTACCTATTCCACAAGGTGAAAACAATTACATTTATTCACATTCCGGGGAATTGGTGCCGGAACTCAAGTCAACGATTCGCAATGTTCGTGCGGTGCGCAGCATCCCACCGCCGAATAACTATTACGACACAACATTGACGTATCTATGGAACACCGGCTCCACGGAACCGCACATTCAAGATGTTCCGCTACAGAATTCCAACTACTCTGTAACCGTGACCAACAGTTACGGCTGCACGAACACCGCAGCCGCCAGTGTCATCGTGTTGGACAACGGGCCGCAAACACTTTACGACACCATTTGTCTGGGTGCAACTTACGACAACTACGGTTTCACATTGAGCGCGGAAGAGACGGATCAGACGGGGGTGATCGTCCGCACGCAAACCGTCACCACGGCTGACTGCGAGAGCGAAATCACCCTGTTCCTTTGGGTCGCCCCCTCCGACACTGTCTATTTGGAAAAGTTAGCTTACCTCAGCTACGTTTGGAACGGTATAACCTACAATGAATCTGGTACTTATATCCAATACTTCAATAGCTCTGCAGGCTGCGACAGTGTGGTGATATTGGAACTCACCATTACCGATGAACTACCTTCTGAAGATGATTCCGGCAACTTGGTCATCTACCTTCCCAACGCCATCACCCCCTCTCGTAGTGACGACCACAACGATTATTTCTACCTCCCCGAATATTATCATCCGTTTATCAACGACTTCGAAATCAACATTTTCAATCGCTGGGGCAATCTCATTTACTATTCCACTGACGAAAATTTCAAATGGTATGGAGAATATGAGGGTAAAACATTCTATGATGTAGTGTATAGCTACCTGATTCGCTACAGGGATTACATTGGGAAACCGCACATTCTCAAGGGAACCATCACTGTATTGTAGAGACACGAAAAACCGCATCTTTACAGACTAATTTACCTATCCGTGCGTATTCTTATTTTATGTACTTTTGCCGCCCAATTTAGATATATATAATTCAAAAAAAATATGGAAAGAATTTCAAAGAGAGTGCTGGATATGCCGGCTTCAGAAACGTTAGCCATGACTGCATTGGCTCGTGAATTAAAGGACAAAGGTCAAGATGTCATCAGCTTGAGTATCGGCGAGCCCGATTTCAACACGCCTGAGACGGTGAAAGAATATGCCAAACAGGCTATTGATGACAATTTCACCCACTATCCGCCGGTGCCCGGTTACGCTGATCTGTTGAAAGCCATCAGCAACAAGTTCAAAAGAGACAACAATTTGGACTACACCCCGCAACAGATTGTGGTTTCCACTGGTGGTAAACAGTCTATCTACCAAGCTGTTATGGCTTTAGTGAATCCTGGCGACGAGGTGATTATCCCCACTCCGTATTGGGTTTCCTACCGCGCTATCGCGCAAATGGCCGAAGGCACACCTGTCTATGTTCCCTGCAAAATCGAAAACAACTTCAAGATTACGCCTGCACAATTAGAGGCAGCGATCACCCCGAAAACCAAGCTGATGATGTTCAGCAGCCCTTCCAATCCCACGGGTATGATCTACTCCAAGGAGGAGCTCCGCGCCATCGCTGAGGTGGTCGCCAAGCACCCGCAAGTGATGATTTTGTCGGACGAAATTTACGAACACATCAACTTCGTGGGCGGTCATGAGAGCATCGCTCAGTTCGATTTCATCAAGGACCAGGTGATTACGGTGAACGGTGTGGCGAAAGGTTTCGCAATGACCGGCTGGCGTATCGGTTTCATCGGTGCCCCTGTGGAAGTGGCCAAAGCTTGCAACAAACTGCAAGGTCAAATCACTTCCGCCACGGGTTCTATCTCCCAACGTGCCGCTCTGCGTGCCATGGAGATGGATCCGAAAACCTCTGAGGACATCCTCACCATGCGCGACACCTTCCTGAAACGCCGCGATTTGGTGTACGGTATGCTGAAAGAGATCCCTGGCTTTGAAGTCACCCTGCCGCAAGGCGCCTTCTACTTCTTCCCGAAGGTGAGCAGCCTCTTCGGCAAGCACGTGCCCGCCGACTCCAAATTCGCCGCTCAATACAACAAGACGGTCATCGAGAACTCTACCGACCTCGCCTTCTACTTCCTGTTAGACGGCAGCGTATCTACCGTGCAAGGTACCGCTTTCGGCGACGACGACTGCATCCGCCTCTCCTACGCCACCTCCGAAGAGCGCCTCATCGAAGCCTGCAAACGTATCAAACAAGCTGTTGAAAATTTGAAATAAGCTTCTTCAGGCGATATGCAATATGTAGATTTCACATATTCTCAATAAATCAATCAACATGAACATCATCAAAAAAATCACCATCATCCTGGCCGTCATCACGGGAGTTTTGACGGTGGCGCAGGCGCAGAACATCACCTACACCCTGCTGAGTTCCAATCAAAACGAAGCGGTGGTGCGCGTGGATTTCGGCACCTACCAAACCGAAACCGTCTCCGTGAACGGCGTGGAGATGCAGAAGCTGCACATGGCCGACGCCTATCCCGTGCTGAAAGCGGGCAGCCCCGAGCTGTTGCAAACGGCCTTCTCCCTCATTGTACCCGAAGGAAGCAGCCCCGAGGCGGAGATTCTGGACGCACAGTACACTACTGTTCAACACTTTATGCTCGCGCCGTCCAAAGGTAAACTCTACCGCAACGTCAATCCTGCCACCGTCGCCTACACGACGAACCAGGATTACCAAGCCGACAGATATCTGCTTGGCAACAACGTTGTTCCGGGCGAACAGTACCAACTGCGCGACTTCCACGGAATGAATTTCAAGGTTTACCCCTTCGACTACAACCCCACGGCGCAAACACTGAAGATTTACTCCTCAGTGACTGTCAAGGTGACGTTCAACGGGACGAGAACCGTTTCTGCTCCCATCAAGAACAACCGCACTTTTAATGCTGTTTATGCCAGCCAGTTCCTGAACTATCAAGGATTGCGCGGTTTGCCTGTGACCGAAGTGGGCGACATCCTCATCATCGCCCCCGAAGA
>JAGBPE010000012.1 GCA_017633495.1 Bacteroidales bacterium
ACAAGACGATGCTCTGCTTCGACAACCTCGGCACGGAAGCCTCCGAAACATCGAAGATGATCCGCGAACTTTACGAAAGCTACTTCAAACTTCGGCCGAACTTGGGCGATGCAGAGAGCGCCAAAAAGAACTCCATCTTGTTCTCAATCAGCAAGAAAGAGATCAAGGACATCGGTGATGAAGGATATGTACTGGAAGTGAAATCCAAGCGTATCATAGTGGAGGCCAACACCACCGCCGGACTCTTTTACGGTATGCAAACCCTGCTGCAGCTCGCCGGCACCGACAAATTGGCCGACAGCAAAACGTTCGCTGTACCGTGCTGCCAAATCACTGACTATCCGCGCTTTGGCTACCGAGGTGCGCACCTCGACGTATCGCGCCACTTCTTCGACACCGCTTTCGTGAAGAAGTACATCGACCTGTTAGCCTACTACAAAATCAACAAGTTCCACTGGCACCTCACCGACGACCACGGCTGGCGCATCCAAATCGAACGCTACCCCGAACTCACCCGCGTGGGCGCGTGGCGTCCCGAACGCAGTTCGTGGGACACTCTGCATCCCGTACTGCCCGATGAACCCATGACCTACGGCGGCTTCTACACCAAGGAGCAGATCCGCGACATCGTGCGCTACGCCGCCGCCCGCCACATCGACATCATCCCCGAAATCGAGATTCCGGGCCACTGCAGTGCCATCCTCGCCGCCTATCCGCAGTTCGCCTGCGACGACTACCCCTACACCGTGGCCGTAGGTCCCTACTGGCCGCCCAAAGCCATCATGTGCGCTGGTAATGATGGTGTGCTCACCTTCTACAAGAACGTGCTGAACGAAGTTGCCGAAATGTTCCCCTACCCTTACATCCACATCGGCGGCGACGAGGCCTTCAACGACAACTGGCAGGTCTGTCCGAAGTGTCAGCAGCGCATCCAGGACAAGGGACTTAAGAACGAATTTGAACTTCAGCAATGGCTGATGAACCAGATCGAGCAGCATCTGGATTCGCTTGGCAAGAAGGCCATCATCTGGGACGATATTGTGTCGGAGGACATGGTGAACAAATCCACTATCATGTGCTGGCAGGGCCTCGACGTGGCGAAGACCGCCGCCAAACACGGCAACGACGTGATTATGTGCCCCACCACGCACTGCTACTACAACTACTACCAGAGCAAGGACAAGGACGAACGGCTCTGTATGGAGGGTTACGTCTCTTTGGGCAAGGCCTACTCCTTCGACCCGATGCCTGAGGGCTTGAGCGAAGCGCAACAAAAGCACATCCTCGGCGGTCAGTGCAACCTCTGGACCGAGTTCGTCAACGACCCCGAAACGGCGGAATACATGATCCTGCCGAGACTCTTCGCGCTTTCAGAATGCGTTTGGAGCCCGAAAGAGAAAAAAGACCCGCAGAAATTCGCCACCAAGGTTGAATTCGAACGGAATTTGATGAAGAAGTTAGGGTATAGACCGTCAGGAAAGGCGGTGATGGAGGTGGAATGATTCACAAATGTACAATGAACAATGAACAATGTAAAGTTTGGGGCTGCTCGAAAGGGCAGCCTCAATTTTTTAGTAGACGACGCTTCCAGCGTCGCTATTATTCGACGCTGGAAGCGTCGCCCCCTAGCACACCGTCAATTCACCCCGCACCCAGTCGCCGCACCACTTCCACCACGTCAGCACTCTCAATCAGCGTGAAACAAAACAGTTTCTTCCCCAAATCTTTGAATGAAGCCCCGAAAGTGTACAATATGCTGTCATCAAGGAGAAGGAATCGGTCATGCACGGAGGAGAGCACCTGTAACTGCACAGGAGGATATTGCATATTGTGCCGTTCGATATCCAGGCGGAAAGCATTGGTCAGGCGACTTACGCAAACTGTGGCGGTCACCCCATCCGCTCTCTTCGTCAACTGGGTCAAGACACTGTCATCGGCGTAATTGTCTATCAGAACAATGGATTTTTTCGCACTGCGAATCAAATCCGACACAAACTGGTAGGCATCAAATATTTGTCCGTCAAAGAAAATGCCTTGTTTTGGTGGAAGTGCGGTTTGAACCATCGTCTGAACCTGATTTGTAAGCTTTGCCACTTGGTTTTCAACTTGGTTCATTCTTTGATAGATGGCATAACCGCGATATAGATACTCTTTAAGCACTTGCGTAGCCCAAATGCGAAATTCTGTACCTCTCTTGCTCTTAATCCGATATCCGACCGAAATAATCACGTCAAGACTGTAGAAAGCTACGGGCTTGTCTGAATTTGCAATTTGCAAAAAATGCAAATTGCACTCCTTTTGCAACTCCCCTTCTTCGAATATATTGCGAATGTGGCGGGAAATCACTGATACATCCCGTTGAAAAAGCAACGTCATTTGCGTCTGATTCAACCATACGGTTTCTTGCTCCACCAGTACATCCAATTGAATTTGAGAATCTTCCGACTGGTATAATTTCATTTCAGTGGTCATAATATTTCGTTTTTAAATTGGATGCAAAAATACAACAAAAAAGACCGCTTGTCAAGATGGGAAGACACTTTTTTTTAAGGATAACAGATAATTAGCTAAAGACTTCTCTTTCCAAGACTATTTTATGGAAAATCTTTAGTTTTTCACTCACTGTTAGGAATTCTTCCCTATTGCGTTTCAATTCGATAAATCTTCACCGTATCCCTGACATCTCTTTCGGGATAGAAAATCTCCACAGAATCCATAAGATGGATAGATTCCGAAGCGAACCAATAGTTGTAATTAACACTATGTGTATCAAATGGTTCTGTGGTAAACTGGATGCCGTTGGGTAAAACGAAAAGTGTCCAATAGATTATGCTATCGCGCTCCAAGTAAGTGGATCTAAGGCGGTACATCGGCTGTCCGTCGAATTCTACAAGCGCCACTTCATCGAAATAAGAACCTACACTACCTGAAGTAAGAGTGTCGGGACCATCTTTCAGATTGACAACAATACGGTTGAATTCAGAGCCGGTGAACGAGAAGGGTAAGCCTGCAGCTGCCAATCTTTCATTGTTTTCTTCAATCGATACCCCATATTTATAAACAGACGCCTGTTTCTTCACCTTCATTGGCTTGAATTCCAGTGCTTTCCAAAGGTAATCATCGAAATAATGGTATCTTTTCGACTCCTTTGAGCAGGCGCAATGGTTTTTCACGGGAAGAGTCGGAAACACCTCATGGTAAAGTTGAAGACGGGTTTCCAAGGTCATTCCTGCCAATGGGTCTTTGTCACCCGTGAGCCGCATTCCCATCACCATGGCGGGATCGTGCAACGGCGGTCGCCAGCCGTCGTAAATGCAGATGCGGGTGTGGTAACGGAAATGCATCCCCAAAATACGCTCGGTCATCGGGTTCTTGGTGTCGTATTCGCCGTTTTTGACCTTTTTAGCCGCAGAAGAGAAGAGGATTGCCGACACGATGGCGAACACCACGCACACAGCGATTCCGGCAAAATACCACGGTTTTGACTGCTCCCGGAAAGGATGCTTCACATTCCGCCAGACCAGTAAGAAAATGAACAAAATGGATACGGGGAAAAATATAACCCACCCTTCGGAGAAAATCACCCAATAAAAGAACACCCCCGTGCTGATACCGCAAAGAAAGGCGTTGAGCCGCCAAAGAGGAGTCTGTTCCAGCCACGTGAAAGTGACCATATTGACGAAACAGATGATTTGCACCGCCATCGCCCACGGCACAAAGACGCAAAAGCCACCGTTATAGGTGGTGTTAAGCCATATTGAGATGGCAATGAGGATGATGTTCAGCACAGGAATGATGTAATGCCAATTCTTGTCGCTGTGCTCACGAAGGAACTGCCATAATTTTTTCATAGGGACAATATAACACCCTATTGTAACGATGTTTTATCGGCTATTATTGTAGGGTTCGACAATGATGATGCTGATTATTGCCCGCAGGCCTAACGGCCTGCGAATCAAACGCACATGCCATCCCCTACCGAGTCCTTCAGGCCTAACGGCCTAATCCGTAACGAGATTTTCGCAGTCCGTTAGGACTGCAGGGCTCGGTAACAAATGCGGACACGCGGTTGTGGTCGCACGCCGTTAGGTGTGCGGGGCTATTGAGAATATGTAGCTAACTAATATACGACACAATTATCTTTCTCCCAACAACGGCAAGTGAGCCTCTTTCAAAAGATTCATTCTTGTTGTGAGCATATCGGCATACTCTTTGGTTGCGGGCACATTGATGGGATAGCAATCGGAAGTGTCTTCGCCATTGTTCACTTTTGAAGCCCACTCTTCCATCAGTCTGATATACAAATCCATTGCACTATGGGGTGACGGAGCACTCAAAATGTCAATATATGCCGAAGGAAGGTCTCCAACGATTATCCAAACATGACTGTCAGCCCCTTTCGCAGCATCAGTAACGATTTCAAAAAAGAAAAGTCCTATAACATATCCACAAGAATATACTAACCACCCCTTATTGACAGACAAACACCAAGGAAAGGACAACAAATAACTATAGGCTTCCTTTGCCAATTCTTTTACTTCTTCAACATATTCAATTGGCACAAAGTTGCTGTCCAACTTATCCAGATTCACCCATTTTTTGGTATCAACTTCCATATATCAATAGTATAACAAACTGTGTACCGCATCGCGAACTAAAATAATTTCATGACCATTCTTATCACGAACCACCTCGTATGCAAAATGGAAATCCTCACAAGTGTATTCCTGCCAGTTGTTCTCAATCCACTTTCGTTTTTAACCTTGCTTTTGGATATATGAAATAATAATCGCTCAAAGAATCAAGGGCTTCTATTAGCCTTTTCTTCTTGGCCATAACAGTTTCCTCAGACAATGTGATATGCCTACTCATGGCAGCAGAGTAGAAACTGTCAATCTCTTTCACAACAACATCATCAACAATTACTTTCATTATTTTGCATGGTAATGTTGATGAATAAGCTCTGTCAAATGGTTATCCAGTTCCTCCAAAGTCATACTTCGCTCCATCTCTTCTTCGGTGATGGTACGCAAAGACCTTTGAGAAGAAGCGACATACTGGACCTGAGGATCGTTAACCTCATGATTTTCAATATCTTTTGAAGTATATTCTTTTGCCATTTTGTATTTTATTTTCTGCCGCAAAGATACAACAAAAAAGACCACTTGTCAAGAGGGAAAATCGTTTTTTCACCACCCCGGCTTCACTTCAAACACCATCTCCACCTCACTCATCGGGTGCTTGAACACAATCCTCGCGGCATGGAGGTAGAGCCGGTCGGCACGGCGACCGTAGAGGTTGTCGCCTTTGATGGGGCGGTTGAAGCCTTCCGCGTGGGCGCAGTGCACGCGCAGCTGGTGCGTGCGACCTGTGAGCGGATGCAACTCCACAACGTGCTCGCCCACTACACGATAGAGCGTTATGGCGGATTTTCCATGTTCCTTATCAACTTTCTGATAGGGACGATGCATCAGGTTAGGGGAGAGTGGCAACTCAATGCGGCCCTCCGCCCCTTTCGGCAAGGGCTCGCCATCCAACACCGCCACGTACGTTTTCTGTATCTCTCTGTTTCTGAATTGTTTCTGCAAATGATAATGCGCGGTTTTGTGCTTCGCCACGAGCATCAGCCCGCTGGTGTCCAT
>JAGBPE010000098.1 GCA_017633495.1 Bacteroidales bacterium
CGGACGGCGGCACAGAAGAGACGCAACATTTTGCGTCTCTACAAACCATGCGCCAAACCCTTTCGGAGACCTATTACACCGCCGTGCGCGGTCTGATGGCAGACACGGTGCTGGATCTCAACGAGCTGGAGCAGTGGCACACCGTCGCGCAGCCCATCGCCGACCCGTATTCACTGACGGAGACACGGTTCATGATGGGGTACAATGAACCGTTTGTGGCGGATGCGGACGACGCGGAACTGTCCAACTACGCGGATTTCCATGCAATGAAACTGGCACTGCGGAGCGGCAATTTGAACGACAACGCGGACAACATGGACAACAATAATTCGCCGGGAATCAACTGGTATGCGTTGACGCCGGCGCAGATCGCGCAGCTGCAGGTGATTGCCGAACGCAATGCGGGCCGCGCGTCCGTGATGGCCAAGGGGGTGCTGTGTTTCTTCTTCGGAATCTGCTACGACGACGATTTGTTGGTGGACGACAACGCGGACAGCCAGGACAACGATAGCGACGCGGAGACCCGCAGCGCAAAGGCGGCACAACAGGTTGGGGAGGCCAGCCTGAACGTATATCCCAACCCCACCGACGACATTCTCTACGTGGAACTGTCCGGCGCGGGCATCCAATCCGCGGGGTTGTATGACCTGCAGGGACGCGTTGTGGCGGACGTGACCAATACGGACGGACGTCCTGCCGCGACGGTCAACGTGCGCAGCGTGCCCGCGGGCGTGTATGTCCTGCGCGTAATGGACGAGAACGGACGCGAATACCATCAGAAGGTGGTGGTGAAATAACGGTTGCCGGGTCTGTAGAGACGGTGTGCACACCGTCTCTACAACGGCGACACGAAACCGAAAACAACCGCGTAAAAAAAAGAGACGCCATCAAATGACGTCTCTGCTATCTTCATAATCAATGGATTATTTCTTCGAGAAATTGGATTTGTCCACGCCGCAGATCGGGCAGGTCCAGTTGAAGGGAAGATCTTCAAAGGCGGTGCCGGGGGCGATGCCGTTGTCGGGATCACCGACCTCGGGATCATACACATAACCGCACATGTCACATACGTACTTTTCCATAATTTGATGATTTTTAAGGGTTTATAATTGTAGAGACGCACGGCCGTGCGTCTCTACGATAATGTCAATTATTTCAACGGGCAGGTGGTGTTCATGCTGCAAATCAGGTCCACAACCTTGTTGGAGTAACCAATTTCGTTGTCGTACCAAGAAACCAACTTCACGAAGTGCTCGTTGAGCATGATGCCGGCGTTAGCATCGAACACAGAGGTTCTCTTTTCATCGAGGAAGTCAGTGGAAACAACAGCGTCTTCTGTGTAGCCAAGGATGCCCTTGAGTTCGTTCTCGGAAGCCTTCTTCACAGCTGTCTTGATGTCTTCGTAGGTAGCAGCCTTCTCAAGACGGCAGGTGAGGTCAACCACAGAGACGTCAGCGGTGGGAACGCGCAGTGACATACCGGTGAGTTTGCCTTGCAGAGAAGGAATCACTTTACCCACAGCCTTGGCAGCGCCAGTGGATGAAGGGATAATGTTGCCGAGGATGGAACGACCGCCGCGCCAGTCTTTCTTTGAGGGACCGTCAACGGTCTTCTGTGTAGCGGTAGCAGCGTGTACGGTGGTCATCAAACCTTCCACAATGCCGAAGTTCTCGTGGATCACCTTTGCCAACGGAGCCAAGCAGTTGGTGGTACATGATGCGTTGGAAACGATGGTCTGACCAGCGTATTCCTTGTTGTTCACGCCCATGACGAACATCGGGGTGTCGTCTTTGGAAGGAGCAGACATCACAACACGTTTGGCACCTGCTTTGAGGTGAGCCTCAGCAAGTTCCTTGGTCAGGAAGAGACCGGTGGACTCCACAACGTAGTCTGCACCCACTTCGTTCCACTTCAGGTCAGCGGGATCTTTTTCAGCGGTAACGCGAATCTTGTTGCCGTTCACCACCAACATGCCGTCTTCCACAGAGACTTCGCCCTGGAATTTGCCATGCACGGAGTCATAGCGAAGCATGTAAGCCATGTAATCCACGTCCAAAAGGTCGTTGATAGCAACCACTTGCACGTTGTCTCTTTCCGTTGTAGCTCTGAAAACCAGTCTGCCGATACGGCCAAAACCGTTGATACCAATTTTAATTTTTTCCATAGATCTATTTTATTAATTTGAGATGTTCAAAAATCGGGCAAAGATACAAAATAATATCACCCAAATTTTGTATTTTTGCGAAATTTTTTTAAAAGGTATGTTCAGTCTCTATATTAAAGAACTAAAGGCGTTTTTGAGCTCCATCATAGGCTACATTTTCATCGGGGTTTTCCTGATAGTCTCGGGGCTTTTCATCTGGGTTTTTCCGAATGTGAACAATGTGTTGGAATCCGGGCTGGCCGACTTGCAAGGTCTATTCAACCTGTCGCAGTTCCTGTTCCTGTTCCTGGTTCCGGCCATCACGATGCGCTCCTTTGCGGAAGAAAAGCGCACCGGCACGATGGACTATCTGCTCACCCTGCCGTTAACTGACATGCAGATTGTGTGGGCTAAGTTCCTCGCCTGCTTGACGTTACTCGTCATCGCCCTCCTGCCGACGCTCGTCTACGTGATTACCGTCTACTGGATCGGCAATCCCGTGGGCAACATCGACATGGGCAGCACCTGGGGCTCCTACCTCGGTCTGCTCTTCCTCGGCGCGGCATTCATCGCAGTCGGACTCTTCTCCTCCAGCCTCACCAACAACCAGATTGTGGCCTTCATCATCGCCGCCCTGCTCTGCTTCATCCTCTCGTTCGGCTTTGCCTTCATCTACTCCTTCGATGCCCTCGGCAACTTCGGCTACTACCTGAAAACCCTCGGTATTGAACACCATTATTCCTCTATCAGTCAGGGCGTTATCGACACTCGCGACGTGATTTATTTCTGTAGTGTGATTTTCATCTTCCTCTATTCCACCCGATTAGTGTTATTGAGTCGTAAATGGTAATATGTAGAGACGCGATTAATCGCGTCTCTACAGTGAGAAAAATTGAGCATTATGAGCAAAAACATCAATAAACAGAGCAAACAATTCAAGAGACGCACACTGCTCGGGCTGTTAGCGGTCATCGGCATTGTGGTCTTGGTCAACATATTGTCCTCCTTTTTCTTTTATCGTATTGATTTAACGAAAGATAAGCGTCATTCGCTCTCCAAGAGCACCATTGAGATGCTGAAGAATCTGGAGGACCGCGTCTATTTCCGAGTTTACCTCAAGGGGAAAGACCAACCTGCTGATTATCAACTTTTTGCCAAACAGGTGGAGCAGATGTTGCAGAACTTCCGCAGCTATTCCAAGAATGTCTACTACGAATTCATCGATCCGTTGGAGGGCAAAACCAACGAGGAGATAAACGGCATTCTGGGCGAGTTTGTGAAGAAGGGGCTGGAGCCGATTCCCATCAGCAGGGAAGATGCCGGCGGTTACTCCACACACGTGGTGATTCCCGGCGCTATTGTCTCCTACCGCAACCACGAATATCCCGCCAAAGTGGTGGTGGCCGACCCTTCCGGCGCCGACTGGATGAAATACTCCAACGAGGAGCTTGAATACAACTTGGTGGCTCCCGTGCGCCGACTTATGAAGACCGAGAAGCCGAAAGTGGCCTATTTGGACGGACATGGCGAGCTCGACTTCTGGAACACCTGCTGGACGGCCATGCAGCTGCAACGGTTCTACAACGTGAGCCGCATTACGCTGGACGGCAAAATCAACGCTCTGCGCAATTTCACCGTTGAAGACACCGTATCGGGCGACTTGGTGCCCGGCGGCAACAAATACGACGTGCTGATTGTGGCGCAACCCACGCAGCCGTTCCGCGAGTACGACAAGTACATCATCGACCAGTTCATCATGCGCGGCGGAAAGGTGCTGTGGCTCATCGACAACACCACGGCCTCATTAGACAGTTTGCAAAAACAGGGCGAGTTTTTCGCTACCCCGCGCGCGTTATACATCAACGACCTCTTCTTCACCTACGGCGTGCGCCTCAACACCGACCTGATTCAGGATTTGAGCTGTATGCCCGTGCCGCAACAGGTGAGCGTGATCGGTGACCAACCGCAATACAAGTTCATGGCGTTCCCCTATTGCCTTGATATCGTGAACTTTGGCAACCACCCGATTGTACGTAACTTGAAAGATATCAAGTCCGATTTCGCAGGCAGTATCGACTTGGTGGGCAACAACGCCGACCTCTCGAAGACGGTGTTGATGACCACCTCCGAGCGCACCAAGGTGGTGCCCACACCCTCCATCGTGACCTTGCGTGTGGGCATGGTGAAGCCGAACCTGCAGGAGTACGCCTACCGCAATGTGCCCGTGGCAGTGTTGGTGGAGGGAACCTTCCAGTCGGCGTTCAAGGGCATCCTGCCGGTGGAGTTCGACACCATCAAGGAGCTCGATTTCCGCGACCACAGCGAGTACACGCGGCAGATTTTCGTCTCCGACGGCGACATCATCCGCAATCCGTTCGACAGCAAGCGCAACCAGCCCTATCCGGCCGGCTACGACATCTACACCCGCCAGACTTTCGACAATACCGACTTTATTGTGAACTGTGTCAACTACTTATGTGCCGACGATGACCTGCTGCAGCTCCGCGCGAAGAACTTCAAAATCGGCTCCCTCAGCAGCGAAAAAACCCGCAACCACAAAGTGCTGCTCGCCATCCTCAACATCGGTATCCCCTTGTTGATCATCGCCCTTATGGGAACGGTGTTGATCATTATCCGGAAGGTCCGGTTCTCAAAAAAAGGTTAAGGATTAAAGGTTAAAGATTTCGGGTAACCAAAATATATTTAAAACCACTTCCTTAAGCAGCCCCGTAGGGGCAAAAGCTCGGTAGCCAGGGGTAAGCGAAGCGCAACCCCTGGAACAAAAACAGTTAACGTTTCCAATAATCCTCCATCTGTTCCAACGATTTCCCATTGGTTTCCGGCACCATTTTCCAGATGAAAACCGCGGCCAGAACGCCCATGAGTCCGTATATCCAATAGGAAAACCCGTGATTGAACATCGCGGTGAGCGTTTCGTTTTTGTCGAGCATCGGGAATGTCCAAGAGACCAGGAAGTTGGAAATCCATTGCGAAGCCACCGCTACGCTCATCACGACGGAACGAATGGAGTTCGGGAAAATTTCTGAGAGCAGCACCCAGCAGACGGGTCCCCACGACATGGCGAAACCGGCCGTATAGACCAGCATGCATACGAGTGAGCCCACACCCACGTGGTGCGTGTGGAAGGTGGTGCCGAGGATGAACATCGAGAGGGCCATCACCAAAGCGCCGATGATCATCAGCGGGCGACGACCGAACTTATCGACTGTGAGGATAGCAAGAATGGTGAAAGAGAGGTTCACCGCACCCACGATAATCTGTTGTAACAGAGCTGTATCCGTGGCCGCGCCCATCGTCTTGAAAATCTCGGGAGCGTAGTAGAGCACCACATTGATGCCGATGAACTGCTGCAGTGAGGCGAGCAGCACCCCCACCATGATGATGCGCATTCCGTAGGTGCGGATGGGGTGTATTAAAGCGATTAAAAAGCTGATTAACAGCGAGATTTCAAACGCGCTGTTCACCTTGCAGAGTTTTAGAATCACGAAACAGATGATGAAGAGTCCCACCCAAGAGAGGATAGAGATATAATAAGAGCGCAGGGACGGGCTCTTCTCGGACAGGCTTTCGCGAATAGCCGCTATTTCGCTTTCGGCACCCTCACCCACCGTTTTTCGCAGCACCTTCAGCGCCTTCTCCTCGCGACCGCGCATCACCAAATAGCGCGGGGTTTCGGGCACAAACAGCAGTGCCACCAGGAAGATGCCGGCGGGAATAATTTCGGAGGCGAACATCTGTCGCCAGCCAATAGTGTGCAGCCAAAGGGCATCGCCGCGCTGGGCAATGTTATAGTTCACGAAATAGATTATCAGCATACCGAGAATGATGGCAAACTGGTTGAGCGAAACCAGCGTGCCGCGCCTTTCAGCAGGGGCAATCTCCGCAATGTACATGGGCGACACCATAGAAGCGATGCCTACGCCGATGCCGCCGCTGATGCGATAGTACACGAAATGGTAGATGAAGGTGTGATCGCCATCGCCGGGCATTCCCCAGAAGATTTCGGGCCAAGCCGAACGGATGGCCGACAACAGAAACAACACTGCCGCAATTATCAGCGTGGGTTTGCGGCCCAGCTTTTGGGTAAGCCACCCCGCCAGAAAGCCGCCAATGATGCAGCCTATGAGGGCGCTGCTCACCACAAATCCCTCCAAAGCGTTGGCCTGCGCGGGAGGCAGACCCTTCGGATCAATGAAAAAGACGCGCAGCGACTCCACCGTTCCGGAAATCACGGCGGTGTCGTAACCGAACAGCAACCCGCCCATGGTGGCCACCAGCGTAAGGGCGGCAATATACCATCTTTTGTTTTTCATACACTATACAATATTGTTATATAACTATCTCGCGGCAAAATTACACAATTTTCGACTTTAAAACCAAAAAGCGATTCGAAACATTTCGAATCGCTTTTTTCGTGTTCCAGCTGGGGCTCGAACCCAGGACCCCATCCTTAAAAGGGATGTGCTCTACCTGCTGAGCTACTGAAACTCCTCTTCTCATTTTTTGAGGCTGCAAAAATACACTTTTTTTAATATGGAGGCATCACTTTGCGAAAAAAAATATTTCACCACAACTTGTTAATTTTCAACACTTTAAAAAATATTTAAAATTATGCCCATTTTAATGTTTGTTGTATATAATTTTTATATATTTGCAACATATCTTATTGATTATAAGTATGTTAAAAAGTAAAAAGAGCAAATACAAAAACATATTCCAAATTGCAAAAAAGTTGGCTGAAAATGTCATTTTTCGCTAAAAAGAGAACAAACCCATATTTTTCACCAAAACCAATTATAGATGAAAAAATTGATTCTTACTCCCCAAAAAGACACTGTGACCCTCTGTTTGCCGCATGATTGGGTCGGCAAACCGCTGATGTGCATTTTGCAACATCCTCACGAAAGGAGTGCATTCCCGATAGAGTCGGAATATGTCTCTGAGCTCCGTGAGGATGCCATCGGCTATCACGCCCACCATTATCGTATGAAACGGAAACAGAGACGCAAACGCCTAAGAAGAAAGAGAGGTGGCGTTAACAAACTCCTATAAACTATCCCAACACCCGTCAGTGGAGGTCAGCACCAATGAGGTGCATAAACTCCTGGCGGGTGTTCTCATTTTTGAGGAACGCGCCCGTAAATTCGGAAGTAGTGGTCACAGAATTCTGCTTCTGAATGCCGCGCATCGACATGCAAAGGTGCTGCGCCTCGATGACCACCGCCACGCCCAGAGGATTCAGAACCTCTTGCAGACAGTCCTTAATTTGCGAGGTAAGTCGCTCTTGCAGCTGCAACCGGCGGGCAAAACACTCCACCACGCGCGGGATTTTGCTCAAACCCACAATCGTACCGTTAGGGATGTAGCCGATATGGGCTTTGCCGAGGAAGGGAAGCATGTGGTGCTCGCAAAGGGAGTAAATCTCAATATCCTTCACCACAACAATCTGCTTGTAATCCTCATGGAACAAAGCACTTTCGAGAATGGCTTTCGGATCTTGGCGATAGCCGTGCGTCAAAAAATCCATGGATTTGGCCACGCGGATGGGGGTTTTTACCAGCCCCTCGCGCGCGGGGTCTTCACCCAGAAGGGTCAATATTTCTTTATAGTGATAAGCTAACTGATTGAGGGTTTCCTCTGAAAATTTAGGAATCTGACTCATATTATACATTGTTAATTTTTCCAAATATACATGTTTCCTTCGCGCTCGCGACCCACGGTGGTGGCGTCGCCATGACCAGAGAGAATGGCTACATCGTCGGGCAAGGTGAGAATCTTCTCGCGGATGCTCTGTTGCAGCTGGACCTCGTTGCCAGTAGGCAGGTCGCTGCGGCCAATACACATTTCAAAAATCACATCACCGGTGAAAATCACCTTGTTTTCAGCACTATAGAGGCAGATGCTGCCTTCGCAGTGGCCAGGGGTGTAGAACACCTGCAGCTGCTGGTGACCGAACTCCACCACGTCGCCCTCTTGCAAAAAACGGTCGGGCTCGGGCATTTTTTCCGATTCAAAGCCAAAGACGGTGGCGTAGGCGTAGGCGCGATTGTATTCGCGCATGCCGCCCTCGTGCATGAGCACCTCCACCCCGAACTCTTTCTTGCACCACGGATTGCCCGCAATGTGGTCGAGATGCGGATGGGTGTTGATGATGTATTTGATTTTGAGGTTTTTGGAGGCGATATATTCCCTGATTTGGTCGTCTTCGTAAGCGCGGCTGTTGCCGGGATCAATGATCACCGCCTCACCGGTTTCGTCCGACACGATGTAGGTGTTCACCATCAGGGGGTTGAAATGGAAGGTTTTCACCTCCATATTCACAAATTTTAACTTGGCTTCATTCATCATTTCTCGCAATGATTTATGCTTTTTTAACACATTAGAAGGGTCTCTTCTGGGGATCTGCGGCATAAATTTCCTTCACTTTGTGACCGTTTTCGAAAACAACGCTGTAGTAGAGTTTCCCTTGCGGGGTCCAGCTCTGCCATTTGCCGTGGCGCAGACGGTTGTGGAATGCCCCCTGCGTATGCTTCACCCCATTATCGTAGTATTCGGTGAACGCGCCCTCGGGCACGTCGTGCACGAAATTCTGCTCACGCACCACCTTTTCGTGCATGTTGTAGAAGACCCACTTGCCCTCCTTCATGTCGTTCACATACTTACCTTTGGAGAGGATGTGGCCGTTTTGCGCGTACTCTTCCCAAACACCGTTTTTCTTGTCGTTCACATATTTTCCCTTGCGCTGCATCTTGCCGGTTTCCTCCCAATACAAGGTACTGAGACCGTTAAGCTGGCCGTTTTTGTAATTATTTTCGTACTTTTTGTAGCCGTTTTCACGCCAACCTTCCCAATAGCCGTCCATCACACCCTCTTTGAAGGTGCCTTGGTCTTTAATTTGTCCGCTGGGGAAGTAGGCGACCCAAAGACCGTTCTCCTTGTCGTTTTTGAAGGCGCCCTCGCGCTGGATTTTACCATCCTCGTACCAAGCTTTCCAAACACCTTCGCGTTTGCCGCTCTCATAATAGCCTCTGCGCCAAACTCTTCCATTTTCGTAGTAGTAGGTCCAAGTACCGTGTTGCAATCCATTTTCGAAGCTGCCCTCGCTACCGAGACGACCTTCGTTGTCGTAGAATTTCCAGAGACCCTGCTGCAAACCATGTACCAAACTTCCCTCCATATCTTTCTTTCCATCACGGTTCCACCAAATAGCATCGCCCTCCAGAAGTCCCATCTCGTAGGTGCCCTCGAAGAGTTTATCACCGTTGTCGTAATACTCGATCACATGTCCATCAACGCTGTCGTTGAGATACGTCACCTTCTTATATAGCTGGCCATTAGGATGATAGAAGGTCCATTGGCCGTCGCGCTGTCCCTCTTTGAACTGTCCTTCCGACTCGGTTTTTCCCGACTGGAACCAGCTTTTGAACGGACCGTTGTCGGCGTGGTATTCCTGCCCGAGCTTACCGTCGTCGTACCACACTTTCCAGACACCGATCTTGATGCCGTCACGGTAATCACCTTCGGTCCACTTGGTACCGTTGTTGTGATAATAGATCCAATGTCCCTGTTCAACGCCTTTTTTCTGCACACCAATGGACATCAGCTTGCCATTTTTCCAATATGTCTTGGTTGTATCCTGTGCCGACAAAGACAACGCCAGTACGGCGCAGAGCCCTAATAAGAGTAATTTTTTCATTCTTAAAAATTTAGGGGGCAAAGATACAATTTTTTGGCTATTGGCTGTTGCGCATGTTTTCTACGGATGCGGTATCCGTTCCGTTGTAGAGACGATGTGCACATCGTCTCTACATTTTGCCTAAAATTTGTATTTTTGCCGCTCGAAACAAACCTAACGTATTATGGCAATCTTAGTAAAAAACATAAAGCAATTGGTGCAGGCGGAGCCCAAATCCGTCAAGTTCCGCGCCGGCAAGGAGATGCAGAATCTTCCTGTGATCAACAACGCGTACCTTCTCACCGAAGGCGAGAAAATCAAGGAATTCGGCAAAATGGAGGATTTCAACCCCGACATCCTGAAGAAAGTCAAGGAGCCGACTGAAGAAATCGACGCTACGGGCAAGTTCGTGTTCCCCTCTTTCTGCGACTCTCACACGCACATCGTGTATGCGGGCAGCCGCGAGGTGGAGTACATCGACAAAATCAAGGGGCTAAGCTACGAAGAAATCTTCAAACGCGGCGGCGGCATCCTCAACTCTGCGAAACGGCTGCACGAGACCTCCGAGGAGGAGCTCTACGACCAGGCTTGGCAACGATTGGAGGAGATGGCCTCCTTCGGCACGGGCGCGTGCGAGATCAAGAGCGGCTACGGCCTCACCACCGAGGACGAGCTCAAGATGCTGCGCGTCATCCGCAAGCTGAAAGAGAACTCCCCGATGACCATCAAGGCCAACTTCCTCGGCGCACACGCAGTGCCGTTGCTCTATAAAGACGACCCTGACGGCTACGTGGATCTCATTATCAATGAGATGATTCCGATGGTGGCTGCAGAAGAGCTCGCCGACTTTGTGGACGTTTTCTGCGACAAGGGCTTCTTCACAGTGGAGCAGACCGAGCGCATCCTGATGCAAGGTATCAAGTACGGTCTGCGTCCGAAGATCCACGCCAACGAGATGGCCTGCTCCGGCGGCATCCAAGTGGGCGTGAAATACAACGCATTGTCGGTTGATCATCTGGAATACACTGGCGATGAGGAAATTGCGGCACTCTACAAGAGCGAAACGATGCCCACGGTGCTGCCCGGCGCGGCCTTCTTCCTCGGGATGCAGTGCGCCCCCGTCCGCAAGATGATCGAGGGCGGCCTGCCCGTCGCGCTGGCCTCCGACTTCAACCCCGGTTCCTGTCCGTCCGGCAACATGCAGCTGGTCTTCGCGATGGGTTCCGTCATGTACAAGATGCTGCCCGAGGAAACCGTCAACGCCACGACCATCAACACGGCTTACGCTATGGATGTATGGCGCGAGTTGGGCACCATCACGAAGGGCAAAATCGCCAACTTCTTCATCACCAAGCCGATGGACACGCTCTATTACATGAACTATGCGTTCGGCTCGAACAAGGTGGAACAGATATTCCTGAACGGAAAGAAAATGTAAATGCCGTAGAGACGCGCCATGGCACGTCTCTACCTTAACGCATCCTTCACATATTCGATAAATTTCTTGATGTTGGTTCTGCCGTAGAGCCAAATCACGCGCTCTCTGTCGCCCAACCGAGTGACCACCACGAAGTCGGAGCAGCCGCTTTTGTCCTTTTCGGAAGCGCAGATCTTGAGAAGATAGTCCCCTTCGTTGAGCTCAAAAACCACGCCGAAGTTTTCCATCGACTTCCGGATGTCCTTGTTGAAGCGTTTGTATCTCCCGCTTTTCGGTTTGGCATCGCAGGAGAGGATTTTCACGAAAGAGGCGTTGCTGGCGATGAGATTCAGCCAAACGGGCTTTTCCGCCCCGTATTCGAATTTCTCGAAATGGTGCTTGTTGCCATATTTCTTGAACAGTTTCTCCATGTCGGCGGACTGGGCGAAAACGCTGCAGGAGAGGCTGACAAAGAGCAGCAGCAACCCTATTGTTGACCATCTGTTTTTCATCTTGCTACTTTTTTGAAAACAACGTATAGAACGATTTTGTTAGCATATAGTTTAAATTTGTATTTTCGCGACCCCATAATTTTTTTGAGGTTAGGGTGTAGTTTTTCATCCCCCTTTGTAGTCAAAAGGAAAACAACGTCTGAAAGATGAAGCAGAAAAAAGACAAAGAACAGAAAGAACGCGACTTCGAGCGGTTAATGCAGGAGCAGCGGCAGACCATCTACTCTGTGTGCTACCTCTTCGCCAACGACCGGCAAGAAGCGGACGACCTCGCCCAAGAGGTGC
>JAGBPE010000099.1 GCA_017633495.1 Bacteroidales bacterium
ACAATTCCGGTAACACGTCCTCCACCACCCTGCCGTCGAACAGGTTGATGATGCGGTCGGCGTAGCCGGCGTCGCGCTGGGAGTGGGTGACCATCACGAGGGTGGTGCCCTCCTTGTGGAGCTCGGTGAGCAGGTCCATCACCTCCTTGCCGTTCTTGGAGTCGAGGTTTCCGGTGGGCTCGTCGGCGAGAATCAGCTTGGGATTGGCGACAACGGCGCGGGCGATGGCGACACGCTGCTGCTGACCGCCCGAGAGTTGCTGCGGAAAATGCTTGGCACGGTGGGTGATGGCCATCCGCTTCATCATGGCCGTGACCCGCTCCTTGCGCTCGGTAGCACTGATTTTCATGTACTTGAGCGGTAACTCAATGTTCTCATAGACGTTCAGCTCGTCGATGAGGTTGAAGCTCTGGAATACGAAGCCGATATTGCCCTTGCGAAACTTGGTGCGCTCGCGTTCTTTCAGCTTTCCCACCTCCTGACCGAGCAGCTCGTAGGTGCCGCCCGTGGGGTTGTCCAAGAGGCCGAGGATGTTGAGCAGCGTGGATTTGCCGCAGCCCGAAGGCCCCATCACGGCCACGAACTCGCCGCTTTGAATTTCGAACGAGACGCCGTCCAACGCGAGGGTCTCGATTTCTTCCGTGCGGAAGATTTTGGATAGGTTTTGTACTTTGATCATATCTAAGGTATTTTTGATGTTTCTATACGCCCCACACTGCGCTGCGCTTGTGTGGGGTTAATTGCACTTCGTGCGTCTTGTCCCTTCGGGACTGCTTAAGGAATATATTTCTAATATTATGCGTTCTTCATTCTTAATTTTTAATTCTTAATTGGCTTTCAGCGCTCTCGCAGGATTCGTGCGCGCGGCCCGCAACGTCTGCCAGAGGACTGACAGGAACGCCATGGCGAGGGTGAGGAGGACGGCAACGACGATGATCCAGCCGTAATGGTCGATGCGGTAGGCGAAACGCTCTAAATATTTGCCGCAGAGCCACACCGAGACAGGGATGGCGATGACGGCGGCAAGGCCTACGAGCAACATATAACCCTTCACCGTGCGCCAGAGCTCGCGCCGCACGTCACTGCCGAAAGCCTTGCGGATGGCGATGCTCTGGGTGTTCTCGCCGCTGTAGTAGGTGCTCATGGCGATGAGACCGAGCAGGGAAATCAGCACGGAAAGCACCATGAACAACTCGACAAGGCGCATGGCCGTTTTGACAGGCTGAAGACTGTTGGCTAACAAATCCCGCACATAACCGTTTTGCGCTGGCGGCACTACCGTTCCATTCTTATCCGCAGAATACTCCTCGTATGCCTTCATGATGAGAGCTTCCGTTTCCTTGTATTCCCCTGACACGTCTATCATTACACCACTTCCAAACAACACATCCTCCTTGCGGGCAACAATGACTGCCGAATACTCGTTCTGAGTGGTGGCGGCGGCATTCAATGTCGGAATGTCTTCATACACACCACCGACACATTCTACCCTTGCACCGTTCATATTGAACTTCCTGCTGTAATAATTCATCGAAGAATCGTTTAGCATCAACTTGTTAGCCAAAGATTTAGAAAACCAAACGGAATTGGTTCGAGGATGTCCGAAATCTTCTATAATATGCAACCCTAACTGATTGAAATAGATCTCGTCACCGAGAATGGTCTGCGCAGTGACTTCTTCCCCTTCCATGGTCGGAAAGCCATACCCCATTCCGATATTTCCGGCGAAACCATGTCCGTAGCCTACGCTTTCCACCCCGGAAATCTTGTCCAACCGGTTCACAAGAGGCTGTATTTCAGCATAGTTAAGAGCATAAAACAGAAGAGAATAAAGTCCTTCTGAACGTGCGTTGAGCGGACGATTAAGCATGTGCTGCATCTGCACTTCCATCAATAGAGCCAACGTTATCAGCACTACCGTAATTACATTCTGAAAGACAATGAATATCTTGCTGAACAGCATCTTGCTATGAAAACGGAAGGTGCCACGCACGACATCGATGGGGGCAAAACGCGAAGCCAAGAACGCCGGCGCCAATCCTGCAAGTGAACCCATCACCATTATGACTACCAAATAAACAATCAGACTATTTGCCGTCAGCTGTATTTGAATCGGAACGTACTGCCAATCCTTACCGTGATGATCTCCGGCCACGCTTCTCAACAAGTCATTCATCATGGGAAGCATTGTATATGCCAACAGCATCGCAAGTGCAAAGCATACCGTTGTAAATATCACAGATTCAACGATATACTTAAGCATAATGCCTGACTTTTGTACCCCGAGCAAGCGTCTTGTGGCCATCTCCTTTGCCCGCTTGCCCGACAAGGCCACATTCAAGTTGATATAGTTGAATAATGCAGAGACGAAGAGCAGCAGCACCACTATCAACAAAATATGAAGAACCTGCTTGTTGCCACCCCTGAAATGGTACTGCCCATTATGGAAATAAATTTCAGGCATTGTATAAGTCAAAAATTCAGATAATATGCCTGTATTCCCATAATTTTCACGTTCCACCACGTTCACTTTTTTCTCAAGCTCCTCTCTATTTGTGCCTCTCTTAACTTTCAATAAGGTCACGTAGTTTCCGACGGAATGGAACGGTTCGCTCTTCCCTTCGGCATACGTTGGATCGTATTCTGGATTGAGTAGAATATCCGTTGCAGGCATCATCGTGTTCGTGAAGTCACGAAAAACGCCGCAGACCGTAAAGTCATCGTCCTCCTCGAAGAAACAAAGAACTTTAAGTTGTTTTCCTATGGGGTTGTCGCCCAAGACTCGCTTTGCAAAAGACTCGGACACAAGGCATTGCCCTTTCAGACGGTAGGTTTCCAAATCGCCTTCCACAACTTGTGCTTCAGAGAAAACCTCGAATAGTTCAGGGTCACCGTAAGAGACAATCGCGTTGAAGGATTCGGCTTGGTGCATGACAGAAGCTCCATCATCGGAGGCTCCCACACGGCAGGCTACTTCCACTTCAGGAATTTCGGCCTCCAATGAGGCTTTGTCCCACCACGACAGGCCAATATAATCCTTGCTTCCTACTGCATAGATGCGGTCGATGTCAGGATTGGAATAGGCGACGGAATACTGCTGATAGACGTAGTTGCCAATCAGGATGACGAACGCGATGGAGACGACGAGCCCCACCGCCTCAATGGCGGTGTATAACTTGTTTCTGCTGAGGAATTTGAGGTATGATCTCATATCATTCTTTTTGATTTTCGTTTCTTTCCACCCCCACATTACGCTCCTTCGTCGCTCATGTGGGGTTAATTGCACTTCGTGCGTCTTGTCCCTTCGGGACTGCTTAAGGAAAAAAGTATCCTCAATAAAACAAACATTTTCCGTGCCAAAAGCGTAAACGGTTGATTTTCAAATTTCTATATAGAACGTAAAAAGGGAACTGTAAAGTATTCTTACAAGTTGTGTAAATAACCTTTACAGGCAACTTCACCCATTTTATCACAAAAACGATGTGCGATAACAATGGCAAAGATACTATTTTCGGGGCATGTCCTCACCCTTTCGTGAAAACAAGTTTTTTGGCGCAATCTTGTTGTTATCTTATCAACAAAAAAATTATAATGTTCTTGATATTAAACAAAAAAGTGTATTTTTGCGCAAAATTTTGAACATTATAAAAATGAAACGACCTTTATTACCAAAACAGGAAAGAATGTTGCGAGGCATGGGAGATAACCTCCGCCTGGCTCGATTGCGCCGTGACCTAAGTTCGGAACAGGTAGCTGAACGCGCCGGCATTTCACGAAACACCCTGATCAAAATCGAGAAAGGGGATGAAGGGGTTGCCATCGGCATGTATTTCCGTGTGCTCATAGTGCTTGGATTGCAGGATGACCTATCGCTCATCGCCCGCGACGATGTGTTAGGCCGCAAACTTCAAGACATTGGTCTGACTACCCCACGCCGCGC
>JAGBPE010000100.1 GCA_017633495.1 Bacteroidales bacterium
ATACGTCACACGTTCGAAAAATTCCTACTTTTGCGCCCTAAATCAAACCAAGATGAGATCATTCGGAAGTGACAACCATTCGGGAGTGCATCCCGCTATATTAGAGGCGATTGCCGCGTGCAACGCCGACCACGAAATCGCGTATGGCGACGACACTTACACCGCCCGATTGCGGGAACTTTTCAAAGTGCAGTTCGGAGAAACGGCTGAGGTGTTCCCCGTCTTCAACGGCACCGGCGCCAACGTGGTCGCCCAGCGCGCCTGCGTGCGGTCGTTCAACAGCATCATCTGTGCCGAAACCGCCCACATCGCCGTTGACGAGTGCGGTGCGCCTGCCTTCATGACAGGTGCTTCTTTGGTGTCCATTCCTACGCCTGACGGCAAGCTGACCCCAGAACTTATCGCCCCGCACCTCATCAACTGGGGCTTCGAGCATCATTCTCAACCCAAGTCCGTTTATATCTCTCAATGTTCAGAGCTTGGCACGGTCTATACCTGCAAGGAAATCAAGGCCATTGCCGACTTCATCCACCCGTATGGTATGTACCTGCATTTGGATGGCGCGCGTATCGCTAACGCTGCGGTGAAACTTGGCAAAACTTTCAAGGAGATGACCACCGACTGCGGCGTCGATATCGTCAGTTTCGGGGGCACCAAAAACGGGATGCTGATGGGCGAATCGGTTGTGGTGCTGAACCAGGCACTCGTGCCCGACCTCAAGTACCACCGCAAACAATGCGCTCAACTCAGCTCGAAGATGCGTTACCTCAGCTCCCAGTTCATCGCCTACTTCGAGAACGATCTCTGGCGGAAGAACGCCGCCCAAGCCAACGCACAAGCACAGAAGCTCCGTCAGCGCATCACGGAACTGCGCGGCGACATCTTCACCCAATCCACCGACTGTAACATCCTGCTGCTCAGACTCCCACGCCCAGTCGCCGACCGCCTCGCACAGACCACCTTCTTCTATTACTGGAACGAGGCTGAGGATGAGATTCGGCTGGTTACGTCGTGGGATACGACGGAGGAGGATATAGAGAGTGTGGTGGAGGCGTTGAAGGGATGAGGAGATAAAGAGATGAAAAGATGAAGAGATGAAGAGATGAGGAGATGAGGAGATGATTGGACTATGAAGCGACGTATATATATTATTGTACTTTTTCTGGCTTTTGCGTTGTGTTTGCAGGCGCAGCGCGACTCCATTGCCTTTGTAAAAGGCAACTGGAAAACCGACACGCTGGATGGTATGGTGTTGCATCAATGCCAGTTCGATGGAAAGCAGCTTTTTGCGTCGAATCAACAAATCTTCGTGCTGGAAATCCCTGATACTTCGCATTATACGCTCGCATTCGCGCATGAACCGCGCCGCACGAGAACCTCCGAAATGGCGCTCAAACACGCTGCGGTGGCGGCGGTCAACGGCTCCTTTTTCGACATGGAGAAGCATTTTCCGATCTGTTATCTGCGCATCGACAGCGTGAACCTCGGGGAGAACACGCCCGGCAAGGACACGGTGAACCGCAAATACTACCAATACGGCACGCTCTGTCTGGGCGGCGACAGCATTGTCATCCTCAAAACCGACTCTTCCCGACATTGGGAGGAGACGCTCCCATATCCCAACATCATGACCGCTGGACCTTTGCTCATCTGGCACGACACGCTGCAGTACATGCGCAATGACCGCACCTTCGTCACGCAGCGCCACAATCGCACGGCTGTGGGTATTCGCGAAGACGGCACCGTCCTGCTGTTCGTGGCCGACGGACGGTTCAAGCAAGCGGAAGGACTGACGCTCACGGAGTTACAGCAACTCTTGCGCTGGCTCGGCTGCCGCGACGCCCTCAACCTCGACGGTGGCGGATCTACCACCATGTATCTGAATCTCGGTGATTACCAAGGTGTTATCAACTATCCCTCCGATAATGCCCGATTTGACCATGCAGGGGAACGCGGGGTGTCGAATGCTGTGATGGTAATTAAGAATGCGGATATTAGAATTGAGAATTAACCGCACATGACATTTGTTTCAGGTTTCAAGTTTCAAATCACAAATCAGAGAACAACAAACCAACAATTTTCATATTTTTGCCGTATCAAATTAATCACCTAAATCAAAAACTATGGACTTTGCAAGCATTATCATTTTCCTGCTCATCGGCGCAGTGTCTGGCTGGTTGGCCAGCAAACTGATGAAAGGCGGCGGCTCTGGCCTCATTGTCAACATTATTATCGGTATTATCGGCGGTTTCCTCGGTGGCTGGCTCATGAGCCTCGTCGGCATTGAGAAGGGCGGCCTCGTATGGGAGATCATCACCTCCGTCATCGGCGCATGCGTACTGATCTTCGTGGTTTCTCTGTTCAAGAGGAAATAAGATTTGAGACTTAAGACTTGAGATTTAGGACTTAGGATTCAGTATCTTAAGTCCTTTTTTGTTCCAACTACTAACTACTAACTGCTAACTGTTTTGGTCGGCGAGCCACCGCATCACCTCCACAATTTGCGGTTCCTCGTACTTTTTGGACAATTCAGACAGAATTTCTTTCTGCGTTTTGTTCTGTTGTTGTAACGCCTTTATCTCCTTGGAAATCAGCTCGAAATCCTTGTTTCGAACGCGTTGGATCTGAGTCCGGCGGCAGACGTCGCATTCGCCACAAGGCGTGCTGTCCCATTCTCCGAAATATTGCAACAGCAACTGACTGCGGCAAACATTGTCGGTTTTGACGTAGTTTTCCACCGCGTCCAATCGTTCTGCAGCCTTATCCTTGCGGAAATCGTAGATTTTTTTGTCGAAATAGAGATACTTTTCGTCGATTCTGTCTTTCAGGAAGACCATCAGCGGAATATTGCTCTGCGGCTGATACGAGAGCACTTTTTCCGAACGTAACTGCTTAAGTTGCTCAACGACAGATTCTTCCGTTGTTTCCATTCGGTTGGCGAGCAGACGTTCGTCAATATCGGTGAATTGCGAGAAAATACCAGTGTAAGAACGCAGAATGGTGGTGATAATCGGCTCATACTCAGGTTTTTCCCGATAATATTTGAGCAGTTGATCGCCGTTATAACGGAACTGAAGCTCAGATTTCTCACGTAAATGCTCGGATACTAAAATGACTCCGATATTGTTGAGCAGTTTCAGCGCGTTGAAATATTGCGTGGCGTTCATCTTGACAGCTTGGGCATGCTCTTCCATGGAGAACGGGAAGACTTTGCCCTCTCCTGTGCCGATTTCGATGTGGTACGACTGACAAAGTTCCCGATAGACCTCGCGCACGCGGTCGAGCTCGGGGAACGTGAAGGTGAAGTTGCGCTTGAGCTGTGCTACATCGTAGTTGTCGTAGAGCAGAATGGCCACTGCAGCCTTTTCGTCACGTCCAGCGCGGCCCGCCTCCTGGAAGTAGGCCTCCAGCGTGTCGGGCAGATCGATGTGTACCACGAATCGAACGTCGGGCTTGTCGATGCCCATTCCGAAGGCGTTGGTGGAAACCATCACGCGCGTTTCGCCCTTCATCCAGCTCTGCTGCTTGCGGTCGCGCTCGCGAGGTTCCAGTCCAGCGTGGTAGTAGTCGGCAGAGATGCCGTTATTCCTCAGAAAATCAGCGGTTTCCGCGGTCTTCTTGCGGTTGCGTACATAGACGATGCCCGAACCCGGATAACGGTTCATGATGCGCAACATCCGACTGTTTTTGTCCTCTTCGTAAACGACAAAATAGGTGAGATTGGCCCGTTTGAAGCTCTTCTGGAAGACATTTTCGGTCTTGAACTCCAGTCGCAGCTGGATATCTTTGACTACTTCGGGCGTGGCGGTGGCGGTAAGCGCGAGTACCGGCACCTGCGGGAATATCTTGCGAATCTTCGCGATTTCAAGGTAGGGCGGACGGAAATCATATCCCCACTGTGAGATACAGTGCGCCTCATCAACCGCAATCATTGAGACGGGCATCCGCTCGAAATTGACCTTAAAACTCTCTGTCTGAAGACGTTCCGGTGAAACGTAGAGAAAACGATATTCGGGATCGAACAGGCAATTGTCGATAGTGGCCTGGATTTCGCTGACGCGCATTCCTGAATAGATGGCACCGGCTTTGATGTGCCGGGCTCGCAGATGCTCGACCTGGTCCTTCATCAGCGCGATGAGTGGGGAAACCACGATGCACAGACCGCCTTTGACCAGCGCCGGCACCTGAAAACAGATGGATTTTCCGCCCCCCGTTGGCAGCAGCGCCAATGTGTCGCGCCCCTCCAACACCGACAGGATGATATCCTCCTGCAACGGCCGAAAGTTGTCGTAACCCCAGTGTTGCTTGAGGACGTTTCGGGCTATTTGTCGTAAGTCGGGGGCTGCGGACATTGACTACGCTTTCCGTTTGTCGATTTCCTCTTGGATTTTCGCTGCCAGCTCGTAGTTTTCTTCGTCAACAGCGTTTTGCAGAATCTCTTTGAGCTCCGCAACCGTCATGGCGCCCCAACCGGTACCAGGTTCGGATGCTTGCGTTTTAGAGGAAGAATACAAATCCATGTAATCCGCAACTTCTTGACGACCAGATGTTTTTTGCGTAATATGCATCTGCTCCTCGAACAGAACCTTTTTGAAGAAGATGGGCACTCGGGCGTGCAACGCGATGGCTACTGCATCTGACGGACGGGCATCCACATTGAAATAGGAACCATTGGGCGATTGGATGACGATGGAGGCGTAATAGATGCCTTCGTTGTATTCGTCAATGGAGACAAACTCGATGTTGTAGTCTGATATATAGTCGGTTAGCAGGTCAGCGAAGAGGGTGTGCGTAAGCGGACGCTGAGGTAGCCTTCCATGTCGCTCACCCAAAATCGCCCGCGCCTCGTTCAGCCCGATGATGATGGGCACGTAGCGGTCGTCCCTGAACTTGTCGGTCAAAATCAGGGAAAAGGCCTCCGTCGCGTGCGATGACGACCGCACGTCCAGCACCTCCACTTCGATGTATTCTATGTCGTTGATTCGCATTTCTTTTTGTTTGTTGACCCCACACTGCGCTCCTTCGTCGCTTGTGTCAGCCCCACACTGCGCTCCTTCGTCGCTTGTGTCAGCCCCACACTGCGCTGCGCTTGTGTGGGGTTAATTGCGCTTCGCGCGTCTTGTCCCTCCGGGACTGCTTAAGGAATATATTATTAAAACTGTTGCCTATTGCCTATTGCCTAAAATAAGAGACTGCATTTGCAAAGATATCCTGCACCTTGTTCCCCTCAATGTTCTTGTACAGGTTGCGGCCCTTGCGCTCGCTGTGACCCATCTTGCCGAGAATCAGACCGTTATCGGAAACGATGCCCTCGATGGCGTAGAAGGAGCCGTTCGGGTTATCGGCGGGGTTCATGCTTACGATGCCGTTTTCATCGCAATATTGGAACGCCACCTGACCGTTCTCAAAGAGCTGTTTAGCAAGCTCTTGCGAGACTACAAACTTGCCTTCGCCGTGGCTGACAGCAATGTTGTGGACATCGCCTTCGCGGAATGAAGCGAGCCACGGGGAGTTGGTGCTGCCCACGCGCGTGCGCACGAGACGCGAGATGTGACGGTTGATGTTGTTGCGGTAGAGGGTGGGGGAGTCGGGAGTAACCTCACCAAGCTTGCCGAAGGGCAGCAGACCCGATTTGATGAGCGCCTGGAAACCGTTGCAGATGCCGAGCACCAAGCACTTACGGTCGAGCAGATCCTCCACAGCCGCTTTGATCTTTGGGTGGTTCAGCACATTGGCGATGAACTTGCCGCTACCGTCGGGCTCGTCACCCAAGCTGAAACCGCCAGAGAGCGCGAGAATTTGCGACTCGCGGATGGCTGCAGCCAGTTCGTCGATGGAGTGCTCGATGGCCGCCTCGTCCAGGTTTTTGAAGACCAAGATGCGGGTTTCAGCACCGGCATCTTCGAAAGCTTTAGCGGTGTCGTAATCGCAGTTGGTGCCGG
>JAGBPE010000101.1 GCA_017633495.1 Bacteroidales bacterium
ATTGATGGACGCACAGTCGACTTTTCCAAAATGGAGGAGCAACCTGGGGAAGAGAATCCCGGACGTTTCTCATTCACCAACACCCCGCCGCTACATCATCAGCTCAGCTGTTGGATTACCTATACCAACGAAGAGGTGCATCGTGTGCTAGAAAAAGGTTTCGAAAAGTCGCCGATGTTTCAGGGTCGCATTCAGGGGGTGGGTCCTCGCTACTGCCCTTCCATCGAGGACAAGATTGTACGTTTCTCCGACCGTACCCGTCATCAACTTTTCCTGGAGCCGGAAGGTCGCAATACCAACGAGTATTACCTGAACGGATTCTCCTCTTCGCTTCCGGAAGAGATTCAGGAGGAGGCACTACATCTGATTCCGGGGTTGGAGACGGCGGAGATTTATCGTCCTGGTTATGCTATCGAATACGATTACTTCGATCCGATGCAACTGCACTACACGTTGGAGTCAAGAGTGGTTCGCAATCTCTATCTCGCCGGTCAGGTTAATGGTACCACCGGTTACGAGGAAGCCGCATGCCAAGGTTTGATGGCCGGTATCAACGCGCATCTTGCGCTCACCCAAAAAGAGCCGTTGATTCTCACACGTTCGCAAGCATACATCGGGGTGCTGATCGATGACTTAGTTTCCAAAGGGGTACAGGATCCTTACCGTATGTTCACCTCGCGTGCGGAATATCGCATTCTGCTTCGTCAGGACAACGCAGACCAGCGCCTCACCCCGATAGGTCGCCAACTCGGTTTGATCGATAATGATCATTACGTTGACTTCCTAAACAAGTATGAAATCCAACATCAGATTTCGGATTACTTACGTCAACATACGACCCATTATCAAACGCTCAACGAGATGTTGGAAAAGCGTGAGACTTCACCTTTGACGCAAAATGTGAAGCTGGAAACCGTGCTGCTGAGACCGCAAATCTCCATTCAAGATTTGATAGATTACGATCTGGATTTCGCTCGTTTCTTGCAACAGATTGGAGCCGATTCAGAACAGATCACTAATGCAGAAACCGAAATCAAATACAGTAGCTATATCCAAAAAGAGGAGGAGTTGGTAAAGCATCTCTCCAATCTCGACAGCATCAAATTGCCGGAGGATTTGGACTACCAAAATATCCAATCGCTTTCGAAGGAGGCCCGCGAAAAACTTTCAAAGTTGCGTCCCGTAAATTTAGGTCAGGCCTCGCGTATAAGTGGAGTGAGCCCGGCGGATATCACTGCGCTGATGATTGTGCTGAAAAATTAGCAATTAGCAGTTAGCAGTTAATTGTTCTAATCGATTGATTACAAAATAGTTATATTAAATTTCTGTATTTTAGGGTGCTTATTTTAAAATAGGTCTCGTGAATCGTATTTTTTATTTTCGTGGCAATTTGGCGATATTTCAATAATCTGTACTGATAATCAGTTATTTACATTTTGTTTTTTCTGAAACAAGATTTTTTTTCTGTGAATTCTGCTTTGAATTGAAAAATGCGTAATTTTGCAGTTCGTCTTCATTGAGAAAATTAAGACATAAAAATTTTAACAATAATCAATATCAAAAGTACATTATGGAATTAAAAGGATCACAAACTGAAAAGAATCTGCAGACCGCTTTTGCTGGCGAGTCTCAGGCCCGCAACAAATACACCTACTACGCTTCTAAAGCCAAGAAGGATGGTTACAACCAAATCGCTGCCATCTTTGAGGAGACGGCAGCCAATGAGAAAGAGCATGCCAAAATCTGGTTTAAGCTGTTGCATGACGGCAAAGTTCCGGACACTGTCACCAATTTGAAGGATGCTGCTGCTGGCGAAAACTACGAATGGACAGATATGTACGCTGGATTCGCCAAAACCGCTAAGGAAGAGGGTTTCGACCACATTGCTGAGCTGTTCACCATGGTCGGTGAAATCGAAAAACACCACGAAGAACGCTATAAAAAGCTGTTAGCCAACATTGAGGGCGGTCTTGTCTTCTCTCGCGACAACGACATGATCTGGCAATGCAGCAACTGCGGTCATATCGTCGTCGGCAAGAAGGCTCCAGAAGTCTGCCCCGTTTGCGACCATCCGCAACCGTTCTTCCAAATCATGGCTGATAATTTTTAATCTTAATCCATTAATAATCAACAACAAACAATCAAAATTATGAAGAAAAAATTCGTTTGCACCGTGTGCGGTTATGTACACGAAGGAGATACTCCCCCTGAAAGATGTCCGCAATGTAAGCAACCTGCTTCAAAGTTCAAAGAATTGGTGGAAGATGGTGCTTTATCCTTTGTCACTGAGCACGTTCTCGGCGTTGCTAAGGATAGTGACGAGGAGATGATCAAAGACCTCAACGCTCATTTTATGGCAGAAGCTACCGAAGTAGGCATGTATCTGGCCATGAGCCGTCAGGCCGATCGCGAAGGTTATCCTGAAGTGGCAGAGGCTTTCAAACGCTACGCCTTCGAGGAGGCCGAACATTGCGCCAAATTCGCCGAATTACTTGGTGAGGTGGTTTGGGATACCAAGACCAACTTGGAGAAGCGTATGATGGCCGAAAGCGGCGCTTGTGCGGATAAAATGCGCATCGCTAAACGCGCTAAAGAGATGAACTGGGATGCCATCCACGACACCGTTCACGAAATGGCCAAGGATGAAGCCCGCCACGGACAAGGTTTCGAGGGTCTCTTCAACCGTTATTTCAAGAAATAATCCGTAGAGACGCGATTAATCGCGTCTCTACAACGGAACAGGCGGAATCAGTTGGTTCCGCCTGTTTTTTTTGTGTGAAATAATTCAGTGGAAAATTAGAAATCAGTGCCTAAAGAGAACATGAACATGCCCTTCTTGTTGGCAATCTGCATGTCTTCGACGCCCCAAGCGTAGTCAAAACGCAGGAAATAACCGAAGATGGAGACGCGCGCACCGATGCCGAAACCGCCAACCCATGGATCCACTTGCCGTTTCACTTCCGCATGGATAGGACCGCTGTCGATATAGCGAGTGTAAAGGCAGTTGTTTTCGGAGTAGGGGGTGAAGCCCGTCCACGCCGTTCCGAAGTCTCCGAACAGATTCAGTTGCAAGGAGTTGAGCAGATTCCAAGCGAGTTTGTGACCGACAAGGAGTTGCACAACAGGAACGCGTAACTCGCCATTGAAAACAACGAATGATGTGCCGTTGCGGATGTTCTGCGAGAAGCCGCGCATGTTGGTCGCTAAGGTCTGATAGGTGTAGTTTTTGGTCGGATCCACCATCATGTCGCGGTTGAATTTGGCCACAATCCAGTTGTCCACGCCGCCCATGAAGTAGACCAATCGCGCCGAACCCGCATTGGTGCTTCCCGCGCAGCGCAACGCCAACGTCATATTGCGGTACAGCTTGAAAGAGTGCCGTGCATCGAAACCGATGACGAACAGGTTAAGAGTCTCTCTTTCAAGACGTTGTTCGTATTCGGCAAAGAGTTTCAGCTTGGTTCCGCGCCACAGGTTGGTGTACAACTCCTTTGACGAATCAAAAATGTACTCCAGTTTTGCGCCCGCCCATACGTGATGTTCATTGGGCATCTGCAACGTTTGGTCGTTCAACGCCGTCACCACGTTGGTTTCGTAGCGCCCTTTCAAGGTCAACCTCATGCTGTTGGTCTTGTTGAATGGAAGTTTCAACGTGTAGAAAAGGCTGTTGGAACTCTGTCGGTACACGTAATTTCCTACCTGTGAGGTGATGGATTGCCTATGCAATGTAATCTGTCGGTCCAGTCGGCGTGCCAGATTCTCATAACTGAATAAAAACTCATAACTGCTTAAATTCAAGCCGATTCTGAAACCGCCCGTAATCCGGTAGTCTTCAAACAAGTCATTGATACCCAACATGAACAGGGCGTTGAACCCCGTGTTGAGATAGATGGGGTTGGTGCCACCCTCAAATTGCTGATAGGAAGTGTTCAGGAAGCTGAAGTCTGCTTGTGTAATGAGCTGGTCGATAGAGTATTGCACTCGATACGGCAGGCCCACTGGAATGGGGAAACTCTGTTTTGTTTTAGCCGATGTGTAGGTCGTGTCGCTATCGAAATTGTCGGTTTCAACCTCATTGTTTTGGGGTGCTCCAGCCACAACAAATCCGTGCTCCTGCTCCCCGACTTCCGCCTTAATGCTATCTTTAATCGCTTGTTTTTCAGTTTGTTGTATCATCTCTTCCATCGCTTTCTTATGGAAGTCAGACGGTTCAATGGTTGGATGGTACAGGTTATGGAATTCCGTGAACCAGATGTGCTTGTACTTCTCCATCAGCGAGATGTCGGCAATGGTGTTGGTGGCGGGATTGTAGGCCTGCTCCAGGATGTTGTATGCGCGGTCAGTCAGCGGATGTTTGGTGGCGTAGTACATGTAATGCACAGCCGTATCGATGCGGCTAATGGAGCTGTCGAAAACGGCTTCGTAGCGGTTAATTACCCCGCTTTCATCGCTCAGGAAAAGGAGTCGTTGGTTGCCGGCGGGTTGCAAACCGAACTCATTGGCGTATGGCGAATCGGTAACGCGCAATAACGTCGAATCCTTGGCCTTGAGGTTATATAGGAACAGATTGTATTTTCGGTCGCGGGAGGCATCCAAGAAATTGTCTTTCAGCAAGATGGAATCCACCGGACGATTGGAGGCGAATGCAATTTGCTGCGGGTTCATGTAAATAGGATTGTAGTCGTCGTAGAAGTCATTGGTGATGTTTTGGTACGATTTCGCCGCAAAACTGTAGAGGAAAATGTCGGATTGCCCATCTTTGAAACCAGAAAAGAGCATCGTTTGACCGTCAGGGGCATAACACCAGGAGGTGATTTTTTCGACGTTGACAAGGAACTTTTTGCCCCAGCGACGCTTTTCCAAATCGTAGGGTTGATAGAGGCAATCGCCTTTGTATTCGTAAGTTAGACCCAAAATCTCGCCAGAAGGATGCCAAGCGATAAGCGGGAAACTGAGGTCGGGATTGTCTTCCGTTTTCTGGTATTTTTTGAGGATACACCTGGGCTGTTTCCATTCGGCACGCTTCAGCCAAACGCGCACCTGCCCGGCCTCGTTCGTCACGTATGCGTATTTGTCGCCATCCGGAGAGAAACAAAACCGAGCGTAATCACGCTTTTTGTTGGGTTTCTGAAGGATTTCTTCGCCCGCCGGCATCTGTTTCGACATGTCGGGATGAAACATGACGTAATAGTATTTGTACCACCTCGAAGCCAGCGTCTTGAACGGTGTCATGGTGGCGCGCTCCAAACCGCCTTGGATGTTTTTGCTGGAGCGGGTGTAATAGAGCACTTTCGGGATGATTTGTTCACCGTAGATGTCCACAATGTACTTCCAAAACGAGTGTCCGGCGTAGGTTGCCTCCACGGGGGAGAGCTCATCCAGACGGTTGTAACTGTTTGTGAAAATGCCGTTTTTGACGTGCGCTTCTATATCGCTGTTCCAGTGTTCCCCGAAATAGGAGGACAGACCGCTGTAGAACCAGCTCGGCACGTTCATCAGGTAGTCGGCGGAGATATTGGAGCCTACTGTCGCGCCCAGCACCATCCAGTGGGCGTAAACGTTCATGATGCCACCACGAATCATACGGTCCAAATGCGCGCGGTTGCCGTCGAAGTAGATGTAGATTTTGGTGCCGTAGATGTTCGTCACACCGCCTTGGTTGTAGAAATCCTCATAATCGTAAGCAAAATTCGACTCACGGAAGTCGGATTGCGTGTTATAGACGATGATTTGCAGCTTTTTCTTGGAGGTGTAGTTCAGTAGCTGCTCGATTTCCGACACGATTTCCGGCGTGCGGTAGAAGACGTATTGCGCCAGCGCCCGACCGGTGGGGTAGTAGTAGACATCGTATTGCTCTGCCCGCAAGTATTGCCAGTTAAAGTTCTGATGCTGAACACGGTTCTTACCGAACGTAAGCTGTGAACCGTTGTAAAATTGCGCGTGTGCGGAGGTCAGGAACAGGACAACAAAAGCACACACCGCCACGAGTTTGCGTGACAGCGAATGGGTGTGGATGTTGTGAGTTCCTGACATTTTGGTTTAAGGTTTAGGGTTTAATAATGCGATCAAGGATCTGTAGAGACGATGTGCACATCGTCTCTACCGTGACATATAAGGTTTGAGAATTTTTTCAATAAGTGCGCGTTTTTCGGCAAGCAATTCTTCCGTGCGGGCCTCCATCAGGAGTCGCAGATAGGGTTCAGTGTTGGAGGGGCGGATGTTGAACCACCAATCCGCAAATTCGACACGGTAACCGTCGAAATCGAGTACCTTTTCGGGAGTTTCCTGCGCGATGCAGGCCGCCTTCACCGCTTCCATGGCCTCTTTTTTCTGCTCAATGGTGAAGTTGATTTCTCCAGAGTTGGCATAACGCTTGATGCGTGCAATCAGCTGAGACACAGAGATTCCGCGCTCTTTCATTTGGGAGAAGACGCGCAAAGCCACTTGAGCGGCAATCATCCCGGAGTCGGAGTAGAAAAAGTCACGGAAGTAGTAGTGTCCGGCATATTCTCCACCGAAAGCGCCATCGATTTCGCGCAATTTCATGGCAGCGTATGCACGTCCGACACGCCAGATATATATATCGCGTCCCATCTTGGCCAAGTATTCCGCTACGGATTTAGAAGTTCTAATATCTTGAATGACAAGTCCTTGAACATTCTTTTCTTCGATAAAGTAGTGTCCCAACACTGCAATTATCAAATCTGGGGAGATGAAGTCGCCGTGTTCGTCCACAAACATCACTCGGTCGGCATCTCCATCGAAAATCACCCCGATGTCGGCGTGGGTTTCGCGCACTTTTTGCTGCAGTGCTACGATGTTTTCTGCTTCCAACGGGTTCGCTTCGTGATTAGGGAACGTACCATCCAATGTGTCAAAGAGATAGCAGGGCTTTTCCCCGAAGATATCCTTTACCAAGATGGAAGCCATTCCGTTGGAACAGTCCATTACAATTTTCAGATTGTCAGGCGAATAGTGGTATTGCGATTGGAATTGGAGATACTCTTCTTTCACAGGGTAGTCGATAACTTTCCCTTTCGGGGCGGTGATGACCACCTCTTCGTGCCTCACTTTCTGCTCTAATTCGCCCAAGCCTGTATCGAAACCGACTGGAAGCGCATCCGTGCGGGACACCTTTAACCCATTGTATTCCTTAGGGTTATGCGATGCCGTAATCATCACGGAAGCATCGAAGTGGTGCTTGGCGGTGAAGTAGTAGACCATCGGAGTAGTGGTCAGCCCCATGTCATAGACATCCGCACCGGCATCGGTGATGCCTCGCGACAGTGCCTCGAACATTTCCTGCGAAGTCACCCGCATATCTCTGCCAATCAACACCTTATCAGCTTTTAGCAGCGACGGCAAAAAAAAGCCGAACTTGTAGATCGTCTCCAAATCGAAATCCTGGCCATAGATTCCGCGAAAGTCGTATGCTTTAAATGCGCCCATATTTTTCCAAATTGGCTGCAAAAATACGATTTACATTAATATATATAGAGCAAAAAATGAGAATATGTGAATGACGTTTTTGTACTCATTTCCCGATTTTCTGCGAAAATTTTTCGATTTTTTATACGAAAAAATCATATCATTATCGTAATATACTGATTATCAATAAAAAAAAATATTCAAAAAAGAGTTCATCGTATTGTAAAGTGTATTACTTTTGCGGTGTCTTAGTTCACTAATACAGTAACAATTTAAAATATAAACGAGATGATACAATTAGACAATGTACAATTCGGTTATGCCAAGAATCAGCTGTTGTTCAACGGCGTGACATGGCATTTTGAACAGGGGCACTTCTATGGTTTGCTCGGACGCAACGGTGCCGGCAAAACCACCCTGTTGAAAATCATGACGGGACTGCTCTTCCCGCAAAACGGTGAAGCCAAGTTAGAGGGTATGCCTTCTTACAAACGCACGACGAAGCAGTTGCAAAACGTCTATTTCCTTCAAGAGGAGATTTACGTTCCTCATCTGAAAATCAAAGAGTTCGAAGATGCTTACGCTCCGTTCTACCCGGACTTCAGCCATGAGCAGTTCTCGGAATACCTCCGCGAATTCGAGATGGACAACATGCTCGGCTTCATCGACAAGTTCTCGCATGGACAGAAGAAAAAGGTGATGATTGCCTTCGCATTGGCCACCAACGTGCCGCTGCTTATCATGGACGAGCCCACCAACGGCCTCGACATCCCTTCCAAAAGCACCTTCCGCAAAATCATGGCCTCCTACGCCGACGAACAGAAGACGGTGCTCATCTCCACGCATCAGGTGCGCGACCTGCACAGCCTCATAGACGCGGTCTCCATCATCGATAACGGTCGCATGATCCTCAACGCTCCCGCGGATGTGATCACCGACAAGCTGCTGTTTGATATTGACAATGAGAAAGCACAAGACGGAAAGGTATTCTACACCGAGGAGACGCCGCGCGGCATCTATCAGGTGAAAGAAAACCTCAACCACGTAGATTCCGCCCTCGACCTCGAGTTGCTGTTCAACGCCGCTGTCCAAAACAAGAAAGAATTCACAGAATTATTTCAATAACCTTAAAATCAGAAGATTATGAAAAAATACACGAATAAAATACTGTTAGTCACATTCATTGTTGTGATACTGGTTACCATCATCGGCATCACCGTCGAATTTCAAAGAGGGGTGCGCAACGGATCCATACAAAAAGCGGATATAGAGGTCAGGGAAGAATATTCCGAACTTCCTGATTCCACAAATATCGTGATTAACGAAACGACATTGGAATCGGATTCCGTAGAATAAATAATTATTCACCTTAAAAATCGTAAAATTATGAATATCAATAATATAATCAAGCTTTTGAAGGTCTATTTCACTGCCAATTGGAGAAAGGACCTCTATGAATTCCTGATCATGATAGCCATTATGATCTTCTGTATGGTCACTGGAGGTAGTTTTTCACTGGCCTTCTTTGTTGCGTACATTTTGATTTGCATCTATCCGTCGCGGGTATTTAAAAACCTCTATCAATCCTCATCGCGGATGATGTACCTGACCCTTCCCGCCACCAATGAGGAAAAGGTGACCACCGGCGTCGCATTGGTCAACGTATATTATATGCTCGTCATTTTTGTGGCTTTAACGCTCGGATTTATAATTGGTTATGGTGCGGAAATGATGTTTTATGGCGGTCATGGAATGCTCTCGAACATTGGCTTTGGTGAATCGTTTTCATCATTTATGAAGAACATGATCTCCGTAGATTCATTGCTGACGCTTTATACTGTACTTTCCGCTTTCTTCTTTGGGGCTATTTACTTCAAAAAACGCTCATTTGGATCTACTTTTGGTGTGATGGTGTGCCTCGGTTTTATCATGTCCATCGTCTTAATGCTGACCATACAATTGAATGCAATGGCCGCTTTCTCAACCACCTCATGGCTGCCGTATCCTTTGTTTGATGCCTCTTTTGACTTTGGTTTTTCAGAAAAAACGGGTAAGGTGATGAGTTATGTATTTACTTGCCTGACTATTGTCTATTTCTACGCGATGAGTTTTCTGAGAATGAGAGAAACGGAGGCATAATATGGATTTCAAGAGCACACAAACCATATACCGGCAGATCGAGCATTGGGTATACGAGCAGATTCTGTCGGGCGCGTGGCAGCCGGGCGAGCGGGCGAAATCCGTGCGCGAGTTAGCCGTTGCCTTCGAAGTGAATCCTAACACCGTTATGCGCTCCTACGAACACCTTCAGAACCAGGAGATTATCACCAATAAACGAGGCATCGGCTTCTTCATCAACGAAGATGCCGCCGACAAAATCCGCGCCCTCCGCAAAAAGGAGTTCCTCGAAGAGGAGGTGCCGGAGTTTTTGAAGAATATGAAGCTGTTGGGGATAACGATGGAGGAGGTCGTAGCGATGGCGAAATAGTTAGTAGTTAGAAGTTTTTGGAAAAACGTAACAATTAACATAATTTTGTATTTTTGCAATTTGTTACATATAAGCTAATGTCAACGAATTACCGACTTCAACTGCTAATTGCTAACTACTAACTGAAAATTAATTTCCTATAATATGAAAAAAATCACATTATTATCCCTCATTTTCTGCGCTTTCCTCGGTATCGCCAGTGCGCAAAATTCCTATTGGGTGTTCTTTACCGACAAGCAGAACACCACATTCGATCCGTATCAATACTTTGATACTAAGGCCATTGAGCGTTACGCTCTGAACGGTGCGGATCTTTATGATATCACTAATTATCCCGTGAATGGCGAGTATGCATTAGCGGTAGAGAACGCTTCGGAGGAGCTGATCGGCACCTCTCGATGGCTCAACGCAGCGGGCGTGATGGCCACGGAAGAACAGATAGCCGTCATCCGTCAGTTTCCGTTTGTGGCAGGCATCCAGATGATTGCCAGCGATATGGAAATCGTTTCGGAGCCAGAAACAGAGATTGTGGCTAAAAGCGTCAAGAACTACAGTGCCCAAATTGACATTCACAAGGGCTTGATGTTCAGACAGCACAATATCACGGGCAAGGGCGTTCGCATTGCCGTGTTTGACGCCGGTTTCCCAGATGTGGACACGCATCCTGCATTCAAGCACATGCGTGATAACAATCAGATTATCAAGACCTGGAACTTTGCGAAAAAGAAAGAGAATGTCTATTTGGCCAATTCGCATGGTCGCATGGTGTTGAGCTGTATCGGCGGCAAAATCAGCGATACCACATGGTTGGGCATGGCTCCCGACGCGCAATATCTGCTGGCACGTACCGAGATAAATACCGAGCCGAAGAAAGAGGAAGTTTGGTGGGTGCAGGCGCTCGAATGGGCCGACCAGAACGGTGCCGACATCGTGAACAGTTCACTTGGCTACGGCAAACAGCGTTATCTGCTCAAACACATGGACGGCAAGACCTCCATGGTGGCCAAAGCTGCCAACACCGCCGCCCGCAAGGGTATTTTGATCTGCAACTCCATGGGCAACGAGGGCGATGACAAAGAGTGGAAGATGCTTATCACGCCCGCTGATGCCGACAGCATCCTCTCCGTGGGTGGCGTATATTCCATCGACAACCTCACCGAGTTCAGCTCTTTCGGTCCTACCGCCGACGGTCGTATGAAACCCAATGTGGTGGCTATGGGTCACTGCTGGGTGGCCGGTGAAAAGGGCAATTTCACTGATGCCTATGGCACCTCCTTCTCCTCCCCGATGACAGCCGGTTTTGCCGCTTGCGTGAAGCAGCTGCATCCCGAATACACCGCTTGGCAACTGAAGACAGAAATCGAGAAATCCGGCAACCACTATCCTTATTTTGACTACGCCTACGGTTACGGCGTGCCGCAAGCCGATTATTTCTTCCCGAAGGAGAGAAAAACAGACAACTCCAAGTACATTGTGTTGAAGGAAGACGACTCTTACCTCTACCTGATTCCCACTTCTGACACGCTTGAAGGCGCGGAAATTTTCTACAAAATTGTGAACGGTGATGGTACGATCCAAGACTACAACCAAACAAACTTTTCAACAAATTATGAGACAGGAAAAGTAAGTTCGAAGAGAATCAGAAGGGATGGCATTATTGGTCAAACTGTTGAAGTTTGGTGCAATGGACAATATCTCACCTATAAACTTGGAACCGACCAAGCGCCGCAAGCTGACAGCACAGTCAGTGAAAATTCCCAATCTTTGCGCGGCGGTATTATTTTTAATAAAGGGGAACTTTCCACTCCTGCCAACGACATTTACACTCGCAAATACAAAACTACTTACAAATTCAGCACGGTGTTGAACTTCTCCTTTATGCTTCCCTCCATGTGGAGTCCGAATGGCAATATTTGGACCTGTGATAGAATTTCGCACGGTCTTACCTTTGCTTTCGACAACAGTTGGCGTTTAGCAAGACCATACGCTTTGGGTTTCCGCATCGGCTTTGGTTCCTCTTGGTATGCAGCAGAGAGTCCGACATTCGTCAATCCTTTAGATGCATATCCTACTGAAATGATGGATATTAAGGTAGTCAAGAATAACATCAAAGTCACAAAATTTGATTTGGAATTGGTCAACCGTTTCATCTTGGGCTATGCCGGTAAAGAGTGGTGGTACTTAGATGCTGGTATTTTTGGCGAATGGAACACGGGAAGCCGCTATAAAATCTTGACTGAACGAGGAAATGAAACCAATACGCATATTGTCAAAAAGTATCTTAATGATGGACAATATGGTCTTCAGATGAACCGTCTCGACTACGGTGTGCGTTTGCGCATGGGTATCACTCGTCGTTTCGCTATCTATGGACAATATCGTATTTCCAACTTGCTGAAGGTGAAAAACACTGGTACTCCCGACTTCCCGAAATGGGAAATTGGCATCCAGTTGTTCTGATCCTGTAGAGACGATGTGCACATCGTCTCTACAATGATATCGTGCACATCGTCTCTACAAAGACACCGATCCCGCGCCCCAATATCATAGCCATTAACCACAGGGGCGCGGTTTTTTTATGTCTTGATGGACGATGTATAAATCGCTTCTACGTGCAGAGCACATAAAGGTCATCCCGCTGGTTGATGCAAAGGATAGACATCGGCGTTTTGCCAATGATTTTGCGCTCGCGAGGCCCCGTCAGCACATCGCCGAGGGTGTAGTAGCGGGTCATCATGATCACGGACGCGCCTGCGTGTGTGCCGACATGCTCTATCAGAGGGAATGTCAGAGCGTAGGCATCGAAATACTTCTGCGGTTGTGTTTCGTGTTTCTCGTAGGTAACTTCCAGATTCTCATATAGTTTCTCCACGAATGCAACGTTGTCATTAATCAACTTGGCTAACCCCTCGTCTTTGTATTTCGGATAAAGAATATGGATAACGGAACCATAAAACCGACTGAAATAACCTGCCCATAGCGCCTTTTCCTTGTTTTGCCGCTCAATATCCAATGGCAGCATAATGTGCTTGTAGTAAGTGGCATCTGGATAAGCGAATGTAACTGTCATCACCGGGAACCGCGACTGACGGATAAATTTGATGGCTTTCTTAGCGGTAAAGAGACACCCTCCATCGGAACCAAGTCCATCCGGAACCCCGATAACGAACATGGCAGTGTTGTGCTCCTCTGCATAACGGAAGAGTGTTTCAGGGAAAATATAGTCGGTAATAATTTGACAATTAGCCACTTCCGAAACCGTTTTCCGAATTCCCTGCAAATAGGGACTGTCGTTTGGGATATGGCGGAAATCCGACGGTCCGAATCCGAACCCGAAATTGGCCATGACGGTCAGCGAGGCCTGAAACACCTCGGCCAACACCACACCCTGCGATACTGCCGCCGATCCACGTTGGGAATCGTCGGCAATCACCGTGATGTTGAGGTTTCGGTCGCGTTTTATGGGTTCGTGAACTTCCATTTTCGTTTCTTCTTTGTCGCTTATTTCATTCCAAGGGTTGCGCTTCGCTTAACCCCTGGCTACCAAGCTCTTGCCCCTACGGGGCTGCTCAAGGAGTATGTTTAATATTATTGGGGTTGCCCGCAACTGCTAACTATCTTAGTCCTTTCACTACCGGTTTCGCCGCCACATACTCCTTCAGGTAGAATGGCTCAAAGTACGCAACATTCTCAAAATCTTTGTTTTGCCATTTCTTGAGAGCTGTGGGGAGCATGTTTTTCGCGGAGACGTGTGCGTTGATGAAGCAGGCGTTTGGGAAGGATGAGAGCAGTTCGCGGCATTTGGGCATTCCGTTGCCGCAGAAGAGCACTTTTTGCTCGGAAAGAAGCTCTGCGAAGGTGTTTTCGTCCACAATTTTGGCGGAAACCTCTTCTAACGGCTGCATATCGTAGGTGAAGCGGGTGGTGAAGACCTCCATGCGGCGGGCGTCGATCATCGGGACGATTTGCACGGGTTCCGATGCGTTTTCTGACCATAACGCTTTGGCGCCCTGTGCGATACTCTCCAACGTACTGATGGCCATCACAGGAATACCAGCGGTGTAGGCGATGCCTTTCGCGGTGGAGACACCGATGCGCAAGCCCGTGTAGGAGCCGGGTCCGATGCTCACGGTCACACCGTTGATTTCGGACATGCTCACGTCCGACTGTTTCAGCACCTCATCTACGAACGGCAGGAGGTTTTTGGCGTGGTTGTTGCCCCCGGCCTCCTCCTTCAACCCGATGATTTCGGTGCCTCTTGACAATGCCACGGAACATACGTCGGTGGCGGTTTCGATGTGTAATATGGTTATATTTTCCATTTTTTCATTTTTTATTATGGGGTTTCACCCTATTTTTAATAGCAGGGGCTCACGTCGCCTGCCTATAAAATATCAGCCCTACGGGCTTCTCAAGGAATATTATTGTTTGATACCTATCCCTTTGTAAATCAACTCATGCACTTTCAACCGGATTCCGCTTTTGGCCAATTTGTTGGGTTCGGCATCGGGACAGACGCGGTTGGAGAGGAAGACGAAGATGAGCTCCTCTTTCGGGTCGCACCAGACGACCGTGCCAGTAAATCCTTGGTGACCAAAGATTTGGGTGTCGGCAGCGGCGGGTACAATGGAGGATTCGCCGGGCGCTTTCGGGGTGTGGAAGCCCAGACCGCGCACGTGGCAGCCGTGCAGCGAGTGCATCTTCGTGAACTCCTCCACGGTGGCTTCCGACAGATAGCGTTGGGCGTTGAGAATACCCCCGTTCTGGATCATCAGGAAGATGGCCGCGAGCTCCTCCGCCGTGGTGAAGAGTCCCGCATTGCCTGCATTGCCGTTCATCAAAGCAGCGGTTTGGTCGTGTACATAGCCGTGTACCAGCTGTTTACGTAATAGCTTGTCCTCTTCCGTCGGGGCGATTTCATTGTGCGGGAAACCATGCGCCAACGGCCGGAAGGTGGTGTGCGAAAGTCCCATCGGCTGGTAGAAATTCACGGCCAAAAACTCTTCCATCGGCTGCATCGTGATGGTTTCCACCATGTCCTTCAGCAGGAAGAAGTTCAAATCGCTGTATTCGTACTTTTTCTCTTTCAGCTTGCAATGCGCAATTTTGTATCGGATAGTGTCGGGATAATCTTTGCGCAGATAGAGGTGGTCGGCCACCGGAATGTTGTAGTTTTCAGTTTTGTATCCTCGCAAATAGCGCTCGTTGCCCATGATAGACTTGTAGAACGGAATGAACGACGGCATTCCGGAAGTGTGGGTTAGCAGCTCCTCCAAAGTGAGGCTGGCCTTGTCGGTGCCGGCCAAATAGGGCAGATATTTGCCGATTTTGTCGGAAAGCTGGATTTCGTGGTTGTCGTATAACTTCATGACAGCCAACGTGGTAGCCGCCACTTTCGTGATGGATGCCACATCGTACAGCGTCTGATGGGTCACCTTGTCCTGACGGTTGTAGTCCAAATAGCCGAACACTTTCTGGTAAACCGGTTGTCCGTGGTGCAGCGCAATAACGGCGCAACCCGGGTAGATGTGGTCAGTGATGCCGTTTTTTAGGATTCTGTCGATCTCTTGGGTGATATTGTCGGGCAAAGCCGAGATGTTCTCCGTAGTGACCGAAGGAAGAATGCCGCTGCCCGCCGGATAGTCGTTGATGCTGACCGGCAAAGTGCCTTCAAAGGCAGTCTTTCCGAAACAGGCGTTGATGGCCGCCGCGACGGTAGTAGGGGAGAATTGGTAGGCGCAGATGATCGCACGATAGCTGTTGAGAGAATCGAAAGAATTGAGGGCGTATGGATTGCCCAAATGCAGCAGAATCACGGACTTTTCCTTGGCAAGGCGGTTGAGCAACCGCACAGACGACATGTCGATGCCATAACCGGAGCCTCCTAACTGGTTAGAGCCTCCGAATGCCACGATCACCTGGTCGTAGGATGCCAATTTCGACATGATGTTCGTCTGTTCTTTGGCGGAAATCTTCTTGTCGATATAGTAGAAAGGCAGGTGGCACTCACCCACAATCTGTTCGTATTCGTTTTGGTATTTTTTGCGATCTACGCACAAAAACGCAGTATTTTCTGCAGTTTTGGCATTCAAAGGCAGGACATTGTCATCGTTTTTAAGCAAAGTGAGCGCTTTTTCTTCCAGTTGACGGTTCAGCCACACCGCTTTTGCACTATTCATCTTCGCCTTCACATCCGCAATGTTGGTCGGCTTGAATCCGAGAATACCGCGACTCTCCTTGAACTGGATGACGCGCATACAACGTTCGTTGATAAGTTCTTCGGGGATAATATCCTGTTCCACAGCGCGTTTAATGGCAGCGATGACGGAATCGGTTTCGCCAGGAAGCAACAAGATGTCCACACCAGCCAACAGTGCACGAATCTCCACATCCCCTTCAAATTGATTCTGATTCCGTACCCCTTTCATCTCCATACCATCCGTGATAATCAGGCCGTTATAGCCCATTTCCTTTTTCAGGAGATCGGAAACGATAGTGTATGACATGGAGGAAACGGAGTGGGGTTCGGGATCTAAAGCGGGGATGTTGAGGTGGCCGACCATCACCATGTCGGGATTTTCGTTGATGAGGTAACGATAGGGGTAGAGCTCCATCTCGTCCAGATCAATACGGTTTTTGCGGATGGTAGGCAGACCCACGTGCGAGTCGGTTTCAGTGTCGCCGTGACCGGGGAAGTGCTTGATGGAGGTGGCGATACCACCGTCCTGCATGCCGTGCATGTAGAGAGCGGCTTTGCGGCTCACTTTATCGCGGTTTTCGCCGAAGGAGCGGCTATTAATCACAGGGTTACGGCTGTTGTTGTTGATATCGACGCAAGGCGCGAAGTTGAGGTTGACGCCCACGGCTTTGCACTGTTCAGCGACTTCGAGCCCCATTTGGTAGATGAGCGAGTCGTTTGCTTCGGATAGCGCACCGAGCGTCATCTGTCGAGGGAAGGCCACACAGCTGTCGAGGCGCATGGCAGGACCCCACTCGCCGTCGATGGAGATGAACATCGGAATCTTGCTGACCGCCTGCATACGGTTAGTGAGCAGCGCCTGCTTCGTCGGATTCCCTTTGAAAAAACAGACTCCGCCGGGCTGGATGCGCGCGATCTTCTCTATTAGCTCCTTGTTGTACTGTTCGTTTTCCGTTGAACTGACGCGGATAATGATCAACTGGGCGATTTTCTCTTCCAACGTCATATTGTCCACGATGCTCATTGTCGGGTCGGGTTTCTGCACGCCCGACGAAATCATCAGCAGTAACATGGCGAAGATGAAGAGGTTATATCGAATAAACTTTTTCATACACAGGTTAAATAGATAATCGCAAAAGTAGGAAATTTGCGTGTTATTATGCGAAAAAGTTTATTGTTTTTTCAACTTTAGCAGTACAACATTTTCGACGTGCTGCGTGTGCGGGAACATGTCGACAGGCTGCACCTTTTCGACGCGGTATTTCGGGTCGAGAAGGGTGAGGTCGCGGGCCTGCGTGGCGGGGTTGCAGCTCACATAAACGATGCGCGGCACCTCCAATTTCAGCAGCTGCTCGATGACGTTCGGGTGCATACCAGCGCGCGGCGGATCGGAGATAATGACATCCGGCTTGCCATGCTGTTTGATGAACTGGTCGGTGAAGATTTTCGCCATGTCGCCCACCACGAACTCGGTGTTCGTGATGTTGTTCTGCGCGGAATTGATCTTTGCGTCTTCCACGGCGGTATCAACGTATTCGATGCCGACTACCCGTTTGGCTTGGTGCGCCACGAAATTGGCGATGGTGCCGGTGCCGGTGAAGAGGTCGTAAACGACTTCATCGGGCTGAATGTCAGCGAATTCGCGCACCACTTTGTAGAGGTTGTAGGCCTGCTCGCTATTGGTTTGGTAGAATGACTTCGGTCCAACCTTGAACTGCAGGTTCTCCATCTTTTCGGTGATGTAGTCCTGACCGGCGAAAAGGTGGAACGGCAGGTCGAAGATGGCGTCGTTGAGTTTGGTGTTGATGACGAAGGTCAGCGAGGTGATTTCGGGAAAGCGTTCCATCAAAGCGGAGAGCATATCCTTTACCTCTTTGTTGTATTTGGTGACGATGAGCACCACCATCAGGTCGCCGGTGGAGGCGGTTCGGATGATGATATTGCGCAGTAAACCAACCTGTTGGCGCGGGTCGTAGAAGTCGAGGTTGTGCTCAATGGCGTATTGCTTGCAGAAGAGGCGGATGTCGTTGCTCGGGGCCGCTTGCAGCCAGCAGTGTTTGATGTCGAGGATTTTGTCGAACATGCCGGGCACATGGAATCCAAGGCAGCGGTTTTCGAAGAACTCGCCTTCCGCCTGCCGTTTCATGTCATCGTATGTCAGCCACAGCATGGTGGAGAAGGTGTATTCCAGCTTGTTGCGGTAGTAGTAGATCTTCTCCGAGCCGATGATGGGCATCAGCGGCGGGTACTCGAACTTGCCAAGGTGTTTGAAGTTGTCGTCCACCTGTTTCTGCTTGAACTCTAGCTGTTTTTCGTAGGAGAGCATCTGCCATTTGCAGCCGCCGCAGTTTCCGAAATGTCCGCACGGAGGTGTCACGCGGTCGGGTGACGGTTGCTTGATAGCCAGCAGGTTGCACTCCGCATACCCGCGCTTGCGTTTATAGACTTCCACATCGACGATGTCGCCGGGCACCGCGTACGGCACGAAGACCGTCAGCCCATCGACCTTGCCGACGGCTTTTCCCTCCGCCCCTGCGGAGATGATCTCTAAGTTTTCTATGTTGTAGCGTTTGAAGCTCATATTCTTGATTTTTGGTTTTGTTCCTATCCCCACACTACGCTTCGCTTGTATGGGGTTAATTGCACTTCGTGCGTTTTGCCCCTCCGGGGCTGCTCAAGGAAGCTGTTTAATATTACTACCCTGCCCTTCGGGCACCCCTTCTAAAAGAAGTGGAATTGGGTTGTTCGTTAATTCCTGTTGCCTAATAGTCATCGGTAGAATCCTTCTTCGTCGAGGTACTGGAACACCTTCTCCGGCAGCATATACCGCGCGGGCTTTCCGTTGCGGAAGCTGTCGCGGATCATGGTGGAGGAGATTTCCATCTGCGGGGCATCCACGAGGTGTACGTGCGGGTGGGTGCGGAGGTCGCCGCCATCGTAGCTCGGGCGCGGATAGACGTAGAAGTGGTAGTTTTCGAGGATGTACTCCCAATTGAACCATTTGGTGAAGGTTTGCAGGTTGTCTTCGCCCATGATGAGGCAGAATTCGCGGTTCGGGTGCTGTTCGCGGAGCACTTGCAGAGTGTAGCTGGTGTAGGATGGTTTCGGCAGAGAGAACTCGATGTCGCAGGCTTTGAAGCGCAGGTCGTCCTCAATGGCAAGGTTCACGATGTGCAGACGCTCGCGGTCGTCAAGCAGCGAGGCCTTTTTCTTCAGCGGGTTCTGCGGCGACACGACAAACCAAAGCTCCTGCAAATCAGAATGTTCCACCAAGTATTCGGCAATAATCAAGTGTCCGACGTGAATCGGGTTGAACGAGCCGAAATATAGTCCTGTCTTCTTCATAGTTCTTTCAGAAAGAAACGGCAAAGATAGCAAAAAAGTGCCGTTTCACGATATATTTTCTTTTTCGTTTCGTAACGAAAATTTCGTTATCTTTGCCGCCGTAAAACAATCAGTATGGCAACAACGAAGAAACTTACTGCCTCTGAAGAGGTTATTATGCAGATAATCTGGAAGTTAGAACAAGGATTCGCGCAGGACATCATGAGTGAGATTCCCGAGCCTAAGCCGCCGTATAACACGACGCTCTCTGTGGTGAAGGCACTGGAGCGCAAGGGTTATGTCGGTCACGAGACTTTCGGCAAAGCCAACCGCTACTATCCGCTGGTTTCCAAGGAGGAGTATTCCCGCAGTTTGCTCGGCCGCGTGGTTAGCAACTATTTCAACAATTCCCTCTCTTCGTTGGTTTCCGCTTTCACGGAAGACCATTCCATATCCGATAAGGAGCTTCAAGAATTGGAACGCCTGGTAGAGACTGCCAAACGTTCTAATAGATGATCATTCTTCTTTGAGCTTTGAACTTGAAACCTGAAACTATAGTATGTTTAGACTGATTGATATCGGAATCATAGTGCTGTCGAGCGGAATTTTCCTGCTCTGCTATATGCTGTTTTTGCGCAATGTGAAATATCATCAGCTTAACAGAGCCTATTTGCTCTTTTCTTTGGCGTTTTCCTCGCTGCTTCCTTTTGTGAGATTCACTATTCCTGAACAACCTCTAATGCCGAATACTCAGATTATCCTGACAACGGTTGCGCAAACCTCTTCCATTCATTTCGGCACAAACCTTTTTTTGGCGGGAACTCTGCTGTTTTTCATCTTCTTCCTCTTCAAATTGGTTAAAGTGTTGAGGCAGATTCTCGGAAAACCGTTCATGGAGAGGTCTGGTTTGAAAGTCATTAACCATCCTGGACAGAAAGCACCTTTCTCCTTTTTCCGTTATGTTGTGGTGGATTTTGCCGCGTTTGAAGTTGATGAGCTGGACTTGGTGCTGCGTCACGAGTCAGCGCACGCCCGACAGTGGCATACGCTGGATCTAATTTTTCTAGAGATAATAGGTGTGGTTTGCTGGTTTAACCCTTTCGTTTGGGCCTACAAGTCCGCGCTTAAAACCCTGCATGAGTATGCGGCAGACGAAGCGGTTATCCGCTCAAATGTTCCTCGTGATGACTATTTCGATCTCATTTTGAAGCAGATTCGCCATCAAAACAGACTTGCTCCCGTACATTCGTTCAGTGCTGTCGCGCTCAAAAGTCGCATCCGCATGATGGTAGCCACGAACAAGAGTCGCCACTGTTGGATGCGCTACCTTTCTGTGATACCGATTCTAGCATTGGTTGTAGTGGCCAATTCGCTGCTCGCCTCCGAAGTCAAACTTCCTTCGTTTATTGAGGTTCCGGTCATAAAGGAGACGTTCATCAACCCGTCTTCTGAGTCGCTTAGCGATGAGGTCGCTGTCATTGATAATAATGTAAAAAAGGTGGCCCGTCGTGCTAAAACTCGTCCGGAACCGGAGGAAAATGTCTCCCAACTGGATGTGTTGGAGTCCCAATCCTGGCTTTCCACCCAATATGGGGACCCTGTGGAGTTTTATGAAGAAAAACCTTCTTCAAAAATAGAAGTACATTACACAGTGAAGATCGTTGGCGACGATCCTCAAATCTATCAAGTCGCCACACCGCGCTTTGCAGGACACGCAATTTCCCAAGAGAGCGACGGCCCTAAAGTCTATCAGATTACCACACCTGAAAAACCTTAGGTTTTTTATAGTTTCAGGTTTCAAGTTTCAGGTTTCAAGTCTTTTACATAACGAAATAATCATTACATAACGATAATATCATTAAAAAACAAAACAATGAGAAAAATCATTAATATTTTGACTATCATAATTTTAAGTTTGATATTCAATATTGCGATGCCGTTGTTGAGTGCCACGGCGCAAAACAGCACACTGAAAAATATGCAGAAATCGAGGAATAATCGGACAGATTACCGTGACGCGGACGGACACGAGCTGATTTTCAACATCAAAGATTCCAAGGATACGCTGGTCTACTTGGTTATCCACTATAATGATAAACTGATTTTGAAAGACTCTGTGAAGCCTGCAGGGAAGTGTAAGTTCGTCTTCAAAGGATCGAACCGCTATGACGACGGAATGTATTCGCTGGTTTCGATGGACAAGAAGCTCTACCTGAACTTTATACTTGACAATAACCAGCATTTCGAGTATTCATTGGACACAACGGCGAATTTGGATTATATGACGGTGAAGAATTCTCCGGAAAATGCAGAGATGCTCCGTTTTCAGAAGAAATCTGCCCAAGCGTCAAAAGATGCCAACGAATGGTCCAATAAGTGCAAGAAATTCGAGGCGGCGGGCAAGACCGACAGTGCTGATTATTACAAGGAGAAGTTGAACAACATCAATGATGAGATGCAAGCTTTTATCGACGATTTGATTACCAAGAATCCCGATTTCCTCTTTTCCAAGATGCAGAAATCCTATAAGGCCGTTGAGATTCCGGAATACAAGACGGAAGACAGCGAACCAGACTACATGAAGCAGGCGGCCTATTACCGTCTGCACTATTGGGACAACGTGGATCTCGCCGACCACCGCTTTATCTACATTCCCTCCTTCGATCCGAAAATGAAGGACTATTTCCTGAAGCTGCTCTACCATCAGGAGGCTGACACCATCAACAAGTACATCAACATTTTCCTGAAAAAGACGGAGAAAGACACTTTTATGTACCATTATTGTACGGATTGGCTCTCCTACCAGTTCGAGACGAGCAAAATCATAGGGCACGATGCGGTGTTCTGTCATATCGTCAAAACCAACCAGTTAGCTGGCAAGTGTTACTGGCTTGACGAGGACGTGCTGGCCTTGTACCAGAAGCGCACGAAACGGCTCGAACCTATTCTGATCGGCAAGATTGCCCCCGAGCTGATCATCCCCGACACCACGATGCCGGAAGATATGACCCAATGGCATTCCTCATACAAAATGGAGAAACCCTACACGATTCTTTGGTTCTACGACCCCGATTGCCATTTTTGCAAGCAGGAATCAAAGAAACTACGCGCGGTGTACGACTCGCTGCAGGCCATCGGCAAGCGTAACTTCGATGTCTATGCCATTGCCAACACCTCCGATATCAGCCGCTGGAAAAAATATGTAAAGGAGAACAACTACCCGTGGCTCAATGTGGGCGGCAACAAGGGCAACCTTGACTATCTCGAATATTTCAACATCACAAGCAACCCCACGATGTTTATCATGGAGAATAAGGATCACAGAATTATCCTGAACAAGCGCATTGAGATGTCGGGCATCCCGCAGTTTTTGGAAGAGTATGAAAAAATGGAGGAAAAGAAACGGAATATATAAATTGTATATATAATATTAATGTTTATGCTTCGTTTCATTCATTATCGCCACTTTTTAATACTTAAATCATTGAAAATCAATTTGATATAATGATGTAAAAATTATAAACATCATAATATCAATGCATTATATAAAATTACATCAAATTTGGGATATTTGGGAGTGGGTAAAAATTCGATTTTGGCAGAAAATTTCCGAAAATCTGCGAAAACTTCCGTCCGGGGCATGCCGAAAAGGGGTGAAAAAGGGTCAAAAAGCGCTGTTTTCAGGGGTATGAACGAAGAAAAATGCAATTTTATTTCACTGATTATCAATAATATAGAATAAAAAATGCAGAAAAATAAAAAAAAGTGCGCGGGGTGTGATGTGTGTAATGGAAAAATACTATTTTTGCAATCCCAAACGACGACGATATGGGGCGAACGGAAAGAGGGGTTGTCAACAGGGGAATGTTCATTGAAAGA
>JAGBPE010000102.1 GCA_017633495.1 Bacteroidales bacterium
CGATTTCCGTGCTTCTCGAAGCCCAACAGATCGGGTGTACCGTCCAAATCAAGGTCGATTTCGGAAAAGTGCACGGAATTGATTCCGCCCGCCCAGGCATGCGACAAAAGTTGTCCGTCAACCGTCACCGGAACGGTTGCATCACGTTCAAAACCAAAGTCATAATAGGTAACTTGCGCGGTAGCGGTGGCCACCAGCAGAAAAAGGGAGATCCCAACAAAAGCGGGAAGGTGTCTCATGGCTACCGAACGCGAAGGCGCTGTCCTTCGCGAATGAAATCGCCCCTCAAGTGATTGAGCTTCTTGATCTTAGAAACCGTAGTGTGATATTTGGCTGCAATTTTACCCAGATTGTCGCCCTTGCGCACCTTGTAGTATTGCGGCGAGCCATTGGAAGGTTTCGGCTTGACCGTTTGATCATTCGGTGTGGGAGAGGGATTCGGTACAGAAACCGTATAGCCCGACACGTACATGGTGTCGAATTTGAGCTTGAAGTTCTCGAAGTCAATGAGGCGGTTAGGATTGATGTCGTTGCCGAGATAGCGCACCTCGAAATGGAGGTGAGAGCCGTAGGAACGACCGGTGTTGCCGCCAAGACCGATGATATCGCCGGCTTTCACCATCTGACCAGGGTTGACCAGACGGCGGGAAAGGTGACCATAGTAGGTCTCCAAACCGTTGTCGTGACGGATGACGACGAGGTTGCCGTAACCGCCGGTATTGGCTGTACCCTTGGAGATACGCACGATGCCGTCCCAAGCTGCTGCCACAGGCGTGCCTTCGGGATAACCGAGGTCGACTCCGCGGTGCATTCTGCGGTGGCGATATCCATAGTTGGAAGTGATTCTGTAATTGGCTGGGTGATGATAACCCGTAAGGTCGATTGTGTCGCGTGCTGCTGAACCCTGATGACGATAGTGGATCGTCACAATGTCGAAGTTCTGATAGAGATTGTAGCCCGGCATCCAGTTGAAATAGGTAAAGAGCATACCGTTTCCGTGGTCCACGTTGTCGAGGTTGGAGTCGTACATCGAATTGATGAGATTGCCAAGGGAGTCCTCCTCAATGACGGCATCAATCCGAGCTGTGTCGTTCACCACGTTGAACTGGATGTGGTTCTCTTGTGCTGAAACCTTGAAGGCCAAGGTCAACAGCAACAAAATCAAAGAAATATGATTTGTCAATGTCTTCCTGCTCATAGCTTAACGTTTTACTTTTTTGCTGTCGTGACTTTTCCGTGTGGAGTGTTTTTTGATGTAATAGGTAGTGCTTTGTGATGTTGTGGCATTCCAGTGCGGCTGGTGTTTAGTGCGCACTCTATGGTATTTGGATGATTTGTGCGTCGTGCTTTTCGACGACTGGCAAGCGCCCAGACCGAACATCAGCACCGTGCAAAACAGTAAAACAATGTATCTTATGTATTTTCTTTTCGCATTCATATCCCGAGAATTAAAGTTGCAAAAATACAATTTTTTAGGATAGCCTCGGAACTTTTTTTTGCCTTTTGTTAAAAAATTGTACCTTTGCGGCCTGAAAATCAAGCGTATGGCGCCCTCGGAAAATCAAAAATTATGGAATAAGGAATACATCAAGGTAATGTCGGCGAACTTCACGCTGTTTTTCGCTTTTTATATCCTTACACCACTGCTTCCCATATATCTGAGCGAGCATTTCGGCGCCACAAAGGACGTCATCGGACTGGTGCTGTCGGGCTACGCTGTCGCAGCGCTGCTGTTCCGTCCCTTCAGCGGCTATATCGTGGACTCTTTCAACCGCAAGAAGGTGCTGGTTTTCTTTATGGTAGTGAGCTTTGTCTTCTACGGACTCTACCTTCTGGCGGGCACGCTGCTGCTCTTCGCGCTAGTACGCACGCTTCACGGCGGTCCTTTCGGCGCGACCACTGTGGCCAACTCCACCGTCGCCATCGACGTGCTGCCCTCCTCGCGCCGAAACGAGGGCATCGGCTACTACGGACTGAGTAACAACATCGCCACCGCCATCGCACCTACCGTTGGCATCGCCCTCTACAAATGGACGGGCAATTTCAACGTCCTCTTCGTCGTTGCGCTGCTCTTCGCTTTGATGAGCGTTGTCATTTCCGCCTCCGTGAATCTTCCCAAACGGCAGCTACTCGCTGACAAAAAGAAGATCTCCCTCGACCGCTTCTTTCTGCTAAGAGGCTGGTTCATAGGGGTAAACATGGTATTCTTCGCACTATGCTACGGTGTCCTCAGCAACTACTTAGCCATCTACGGCAAGGAGGTTTTGGGCATCACCAGCGGTTCGGGCACCTTCTTCCTGCTGCTCTCCCTCGGACTCATCTTGTCGCGACTGCAAGGCGGTAAATCCCTGAGAGAGGGCAAGTTGACACGCCACGCGGCTATCGGCATCCTCATCTCCACCGTCGGCTACACCGTCTTCGTCATCTCCAAACATCCCGTCTGCTTCTACGCCACCGCCATCTTGGTAGGATTAGGCAACGGTCACATGTGGCCCGCGTTTCAGAACATGATCATCTCGGTGGCGCACCACAACGAGCGCGGCACCGCCAACTCCACCCTGCTCACCAGCTGGGACTTGGGCATGGGACTCGGCATCGTGCTCGGCGGCGTCATCGCGGAATACTTCGGCTACACCGCCGCCTTCTGGACCGTCGTGGGCGTACACGCGGCAGGCTGCGCGATGTACTTTGCGGTGACAAGGAAATTATTTGTGGAAAGACGGATTGTTTAGGCAACATGCAACAAAGTTGGCCTTGAAACTTGAAACCTGAAACCTGAAACTTGAAACCACGAACTTTGAATAGAAAAAAGTAAGAGAATAAACGATAACATTATGGATAATGGATAATAGAATTATAAAGAGTATCTTAACCCTGGTGATGCTTTGCATTTTTGGAAGCAGTGCTTTCGCACAAAACCACGATTTGGTCAACGTAAGTTATGATCCGAAAGCTGACTCGATCTTTTTCGCCAAGATGCAAAAGAAAATGGCTAAGATCCGGAACGAGCAACATCGTCCCACCGTGGCCTTGGTGCTGGCGGGCGGCGGCGCCAAAGGCGCCTCGCACATTGGCGTGCTTAAATATCTGGAAGAGAAAGGCATACCCGTTGATTTTGTAGCCGGCACCAGTATGGGTGGACTCATGGGCGGTATGTATTCCATGGGATACTCCGCCACGGAAATCGACTCAATCGTCCGGAACATCGACTGGAACATGATGATGAGCGACAACATCCCGATGGAGTACTATTCATACGAGACAAAAGTGCTCAAAGGCACATACTTATTAGACATTCCCTTCTCGGGGACAAACTTTCGGGGCAGTCTGCCATCCGGCATCCTTTACGGTCTGAATGTCTATAATATGCTTGGCGGTTTGACGGTCGGTTACCAGCAAAACATCGACTTCACGGAGTTGCCCATCCCGTTCTGCTGTGTGGCCACGGAGATGGTGACCCAGAAGGAGAAGCGCTGGACCTCCGGCTCTTTCGTCAATGCCTTGCGATCCACCATGTCCATCCCCGCCTACTTCACCCCCGTGCGCATCGATTCGATGGTCCTCTCCGATGGCGGCACCAAGAATAACTACCCGGCGGATATCGCCAAAGCTGCCGGCGCAGACATCATCATCGGCGTGCAAATCACCTCGCCGCTCGACTACGAAGGGGTGAACAACGTTGCCACCCTCCTGTCGCAATTGGCCCGCTATTCCGGTGGCGGTGAGGCCCTCGCCCACAATGAAAGTATCACCACCGTGCTGATTACGCCTGACGTAACCGGCTACACCTCACTGAGTTTTGGAACCCAGGAGATTGCTTCGCTCATCGAGCACGGATACCAGGCCGCAGCACTGCACGAACGCGAAATCGACAGTCTCGTACGCATCGTAGGCAAAAGAGGCACGAAACTGCAGAACACCAAGGCCGTCAACAGTGCGGAAACGAGGATCACCATCAGTTCCATCGATTTTATCGGGCTCAGCGAGGAAGAAAAGGCCTACACCCTCGATCGCCTGCCCATCCACGAAGGCGGCGGCTACTATCAAAAGGATTTCGAAATGGCGCAGGCAGCCATCTTCGGCACCATGGCCTTCTCTCACGTCACCTACCAGCTGATTGGTGACGGTCCCGACCGATACAAAGTGGTTTTCTACTGCGACAAACGTGCCCCACACTCGTTCGGATTTGGCTTGCGCATGGACACGGAAGAGTGGTTCGAAGCTCTGCTGAACGTCACCTTCAATCGCAACAAACTCTACGGTCACTCGTACGGAGCCACCGCACGGCTTTCGGTCTCCCCGTACCTGAGGTTAGACTGGCTCTTCACCCCCAATAAAGGTCCGAAGGTGGGTGCTTGGTTCAAAACGAGTTACCGCACTTTGTACGGCACCGACACTCACGTCTTCAGCCACCACTACTATGAAAAATCATGGCACAATGAATTACGATTCTTTATAGCGGATAACCGATGGAGTGAGATTGATCTGAACGGCGGCGTCCGCGTGGAGCACACCCCGTTCTACCGTCTTTTCTCGGAGCTCGGATACTCTGAGAGCAAAGATTGGAAGCACTATTACCCCTACCTGTTCCTGCGTTTCACATACGACACGCGCAACAAGATGTATTTCCCCGAGAGGGGCCTGCACGTCACCCTCAATGCCGACTACAATTTCTACAAAACCGCATTCGTAGGCGGCGGCATCCGAGGTGCTATTCCCGTGTGCAGCTTCTTCACCATTGATGCAGCACTCAACAGCCGCTTCATTTTCGGCGACAGCTGCACAAACAGCTACATGGACAACTACGTGGGTGGCATGATGGCGGGAAGATATTACGAGCATCAGATTCCGTTTGTGGGCTACAACGGCGAGAAAACCTGCGACAGAATGCTAACCACCGTCAATCTCGAACTGCGTTTCAAGGTCTATAAAAACACCTATCTGTCGTTGATCGGGGCCGCCATGCACGACGGCAACAGTTTGAACACTATGCAGAAGCCCGTCGTTAGCGCCGGTCTGCAGGTCGGCTACCTGTCGAAGTTCGGCCCCCTCACCGCCAACCTCCACTGGAACACCACCGAGATGAACAAAGTGGGGTTCTATCTGAGTGCGGGATATGATTTTTAAGGGTTGAAAAATTATTTTTCAACACCTCTTGACTTTATCCAAAAAAAGTCTATTTTTGCGCGCTTAAAAAAACTCGATTATTATCCTTAAGTTAGCAAAGGAAAAAAATTAAAAATCAGAGAGATATGGGTGAAGATATCTCTCACAAAAAAATGTCAAAACTGAAAAAATGGATGCAGTAAGTTACAAAACAATTTCGGCGAATGAGAAAATCGTCAAGAAAGAATGGGTAGTCGTTGACGCCCAGGAGATGGTTGTGGGCCGCCTTGCTACACAGGTGGCACGCATTCTGAAAGGCAAAAACAAGCCTTATTACACGCCTCATTTCGATTGCGGCGACAATGTAATTATTATTAATGCAGAAAAAGTGAAGTTCACGGGCAAGAAGATGACGGACAAGCAATATGTCCACCACACCACCTATCCCGGCGGTCAGCGTTTTGCTACCCCGAGAGAGTTGATGCGCAAAGACCCGAGACGCATTCTGGAACACGCTATCAAGGGCATGCTCCCGAAGAACAGACTCGGTGCTCAACTGTTCCGTAACCTCCATGTGTATGTTGGACCCAACCACCCGCATGAAGCTCAACAACCCAAAGTAATTAACATTAAGGATATTAAATAACAATGGAAGTTATCAATACATTAGGCAGAAGAAAAACCGCAGTTGCCCGCTTGTATATGAAACCGGGCAGCGGCCAAATCATGGTCAACAATCGCGATTATAAGGAATATTTTTGCGTTCCCACCCTGCAATACAAGGTCGAACAACCCCTCCAAGTGGCTAACCTGATGGGTCAGTATGACATCAAGGCTAACCTCGACGGTGGCGGCGTCACCGGTCAGGCTGAGGCTCTCCGCATGGCTATCGCGAAAGCCCTCACCCAGATCAACCCTGAACTCCGCCCGGCTCTGAAAGCCCAAGGCTTCCTCCGCCGCGACCCGCGTATGGTTGAACGTAAGAAACCCGGTCAGCCCAAAGCCCGTAAGAGATTCCAATTCTCCAAACGTTAATCGGAATCTTGTTTGGACACTGTTTAGTATCGAAACGGTGAAGATTCCCGCGTAAGGACTACTCCGCCGTTGCTTTCAAGAATGTAAACAATTAAAAAAAAGAAAATGTCAAACGTACAATTTGAAGAATTATTAGAAGCTGGTTGTCACTTCGGACACCTCAAGAGAAAATGGAACCCCGCCATGGCTCCCTATATTTTCATGGAGAAAAATGGCATTCACATCATCGACCTTTACAAGACGATGGACAAGATCGAAGACGCTTGCAGCGCCGCCAAGAGCATCGCTCGCTCCGGCCGTAAGATCCTCTTCGTGGCCACCAAGAAACAGGCCAAGGAAACCGTCGCCAGCATGGTAAAGGAAGTGAATATGCCCTACGTGACCGAACGTTGGCCCGGCGGTATGCTCACCAACTTCTTCACCATCCGCAAAGCTGTGAAAAAGATGAGCGACATCGACCGTCTGATCGAAAGCCCCCAATTCCAGAACATTTCCAAACGCGAGCGTCTGCAAATCAGCCGTGAGCGCGCTAAACTGGAGAAGAACTTGGGTTCTATCAGCGACCTGTCTCGCCTTCCCGCAGCCGTCTTCATCGTGGATATCATGAAAGAGCACATCGCTTTGGCTGAAGCCCGCAAGCTCGCCATCCCCACCTTCGCTATCGTCGATACCAACTCCGACCCGCGTTTGGTGGACTACCCCATCCCGGCAAATGACGACGCATCCAAGTCAATCGCCGTGGTCCTCAAAGCTATCTGCGACGCTATCCGCGAAGGACAAGCTGAGCGCGAGATGAACAAGGACCGCATGGAAGAGGAAATGGCTGAAATGAACGCCGAGAACGAAGGCGAAGAGCGCGAAAACGACGAACGCGAAGGCGGTCGCCGCAGAAGAGTTTCTCGCAAAAACAACGAATAATTTTAATCACTGGAAAAAAAGACAACATTATGGCTAATATCACTGCTTCTGATGTTAATAAATTAAGACAAGAGACCGGTATCGGTATGATGGACTGCAAGAAGGCCCTCGTCGAGGCTGAAGGCGACTTCGAAAAAGCTCGCGACATCCTCCGCAAGAAAGGTCAGAAAGTGGCTGCCAAACGCGCCGACCGCGCTTCTAACGAAGGCCGCATCATCGCCAAGACCAATGCCGACAAGACCAAAGGTTACATGCTCATCATGGCATGTGAGACCGACTTCGTGGGCAAAGGCGAAGAATTCGTCAACTTCACTGACAGCGTCCTCGACAAAGCTATGGCTGCCGACGTTAAGACCATGGATGAGCTCCTCAACATGGACTACAATGGCATGAAGGTTTCCGAAAAGCTGACTGAGCTGACCGGTAAGACCGGTGAGAAAATCGAATGCCCTGACTATCAAGTTCTCGAAGCTGCTTACGTGGAAGCTTACAACCACATGGGCAACCACAAAGCTACCCTCGTGGGCTTCAACAAGCCGGGTGAGAAAGTGGCAGAAGTGGCACACAACGTCGCTATGCACATCACCGCTATGGCTCCCGTCGCCCTTGACGAGAACGCTATTCCTGAAGATGTGAAGGAAAAAGAATTGGCAGTAGGCGTTGAGAAGACGAAACTCGAAATGATCCAAAGAGCTGTTGACAATGCTTTGAACAAAGCTGGTATCAACCCCGCTCACGTGGACAGCGAGGATCACATCAACTCCAACATGTCCAAGGGTTGGATCACTGAAGAGCAAGCTGAACAAGCTCGCAAGATCAAGGCTGAAGAAGGTGAAAAAGCTGCTGCTAACCTTAATGAAATGCAGATCCAAAAGATCGCTCAAGGTCGTTTGGTGAAGTTCTTCAAGGAGAGCACCCTCACCTACCAACCTATCGTGATGGGCAGCGACGGCAAAGAGAGCGTCGGCGACTACATCAAGAGAATGGACAAAGAACTGGCATGTGTCAGCTTCGTCCGCAGACAAATCGGTGAGTAATTGATTCACTCCCAAATACGAAAAGGCGCGAGTTTTTCGCGCCTTTTTTTTTACTTATTGCGGAAATTAATGCGGAAAGGCGGAAATGTGCGGAAACTATCAATATCATTTCCGCAGTTTTCCGCTTTTCCGCAGTTTTCCGCAAATAAATCCTCGAAAAAGGCAAGAAACATCAACTAATGATATTTACAAAATATTTTTTGTTTAATTGCAATAAAACAAGGAATATAACGTTTCACATAGAAACTAAACAAAATTAAAAAGTTATGAATACAAAATTAGTTTTCGAAAATGAATCATCGGCAATTAACCACGCCGTGTTTGAAGTCCACAAAAGATTAGGGGTCGGACTGCAAGAAAGCCTCTACCAGGAAGCACTCGCCATTGAACTGGACTACCAAGGCATCCCCTTTGAACGAGAAAAACGACACAACGTCTATTACCGTGGCCAGCGGCTTGAGCACTACTATTTCGCCGATTTTGTCTGCTATGACAAAATCATTCTGGAAGTCAAGTCCGTATCACAGCTCACCGACCAGCACAAGGCTCAAGTCCGCAACTACATCGGCATAGCAGAGAAACGACTGGGATTGCTGTACAACTTCAACGACAAATACATGACTCCTGTTCGCATCCTGAATTCAAATTTAAGAAACTGTTACGGAAATTAAGGCAGAAGGGCGGAAGCATACGGCGCGAGTTTTTCGCGCCTTTTTTTGTTATCAAAAATTGCGTATTTTTGCAACCCGTAAATTGAAAATCATATGACAAAGAAAAGCCCTCTCCTTCTCGCAATCATCATGTTAGCCGTATTCACTGCGAACGCGCAATACTGGCTGACCTACGAAACCTTCACCATAGGCGGCAGCGGCGACACGTCACGCACACTCGTGGCCACCTCTCCGAACCAGAACGCCGCGCTCATCAGCTCCGCAGATCCGGAGGAAGCGAACCCGATTCCCGGCATCGCCAAACATTTCACCTACATTGACTACAACCGCGACACAGTCTTCTACCAGCTCTACTACTCAAAAGATGAGCAGTATTTCACCGGCTACAGTCTGAACAACAGCAACGAATATACGCTGGAAAAGACGGAGAAACTCAACGGCTATAATTGCAAGAAATACACCACCACGCTGTTTTCTAACAAGATGGAGATTTGGGTAACGGAGGAATTGAAAAGGCATCGCGCTACGCCGTCCGCCTCGTTCGGCAACCTGCCGGGCGTGGTTGTGCAGATCACCCGCAACGGCAACACCTCCACACGGTTGGCCAAGGTGGAGAAGTACAAGGACATCGTACCCATCATCCCTGACAACGACAACTTCGGACAGTACACCGACCGCCGCGCCATCAACAACCTCGAAAAAGAGAAGCTCGTCATCACTATCCCTGTTTTCCACGACGCGCAGATCTGCTTCAACCCGAAATTAGAGAAATCCCGTACCATCCCCTTCGACACCGTGCTCCCTTACTCCAACGGCACCATCATCCTGAAACG
>JAGBPE010000103.1 GCA_017633495.1 Bacteroidales bacterium
GTGCCTGTATCGCGATGGGATTCTGGATATTCGCCACTGCGTTCACGCCGTCAGAGATGAGGAACTGCTTCGTAGTGCCGGGATAACCGAACACCAACGTAAAGTCGTTCTCCTGCACGCCCTTGATGGAGACTGGGAAGTACTGCTTCGGCTTCATTGGGACGTTGTCCTTGCTGTAGTCGGCGGGCTTGCCGTCCTTGCCGGTGTAGATGCGGTAGAGCGAGAAGTCGCCGGTGTGGCGCGGCCACATCCAGTTGTCGCTGTCGCCGCCGAACTTGCCGATGCTCTCCGGCGGAACGCCCACGAGGCGGATGTCGTTGTAGGTCTCCGTGACGAACATAAAGTATTGATTGCCATAGTAGAACGGCTTGATCTGTGCCTTGTACCCCGTGCCTTCAATGGCCTTTTTGGTCACTTTGGCGATGTTCTCCTTGATTTTTGTCTGGCGTTCCGACTCCTTCATTTGGTCGTTCACGCCCGCCAAAACCTGCTCGGTGACATCTTCCATATAGACGAGGAAGGTGACAGTAAGGCCCTCCATAGGGATTTCCTCTTGCATACTCTTGGCCCAGAAACCGTCGCGTAAGTAGTTGTGCTCCATGGTGCTGTGAGACTGCACGAAGGAGTAGCCGCAGTGATGGTTGGTGAGCAGCAGACCTTTCGAGGAGATGAGTTCGGCGGTACAGCCGCTGCCGAAGAGCACGATGGCATCCTTCATGCTGTTGTGGTTGATGCTGTAGATGTCGTCCGCCGTGAGGTGGAAGCCGAGTTGCTGCATTTCCGCCTCGTTCTGACTCAGATAGAGGGGGATCCACATGCCGCCGTCGGCGCGTGCGAAGCCAATGATGGCCGCAAATAAGAGGGTGAAAAGTAATGATTTTTTCATATTTGAATGTTTTAATTGACACGTTAATTTAGAGGGCGCAAAGATACTATTTTTGTTTACACGTTTACAGGTTTATAGGTTTACAGGTTTATAGGTTTACAGGTTTATAGGTTTACACGTTTACAGGTTTAGAAGCTTAAAAAAATGTAATTTTGCGGCCCGAAAAAAGAGGATTATGAAAATCATCAACTTCTGTGTCAACTTAGTACAAAAATATTTGCCTGAGCCGTTTGTTCTGGCCATCCTGTTAACTTTGATTGCTGCGCTCACTGCCATGCCGATATGCCACCAGACCCCCGTGGAGGTGATCGAGCACTGGGGCAATGGCGTGTGGGGACTGCTGGCTTTCTCCATGCAGATGTCGTTGATTCTGGTTTGCGGTGCCACTTTCGCAGGTGCGCCTGCTGTGAAGAAGGGCATCCGCAAGATTGCCGCGCTGCCGAAGACCCCTACGTCAGCCATCGCCACGGTGACGCTCGTTTCCGCCATTGCCTGCTGGATCAACTGGGGCTTCGGACTCATCGTAGGGGTGATCCTTGCGAAAGAGATTGCTCGCGTTTGCAAAGGCGTGGATTACAGACTGTTGATTGCCTCGGCCTACAGTGGCTTTGTGGTGTGGCACGCCGGACTTTCCGGTTCCATCCCGCTGACCATGGCCACTGCTGGGGATTCGCTTACCAAAGCCACGAACGGTGCTTTGACTGAGCCTGTTAGCATCGCCACTACCATCTTCGCGCCGCAGAATCTCATTATCGTGGCGCTGGTCATCGTGGCCATCACTGTAGTCAACACGCTGATGCACCCCAAAGGCGAACATGTGGTCACTGTGGATCCGCAGCTGCTCTACGAACCGGAAGAGGCTCCCGAGAAGGATGACAACTCCCCGGCGGCGAAGTTGGAACAGAGCCGCATTGTTTCGGGCGTGATTGCGCTTCTGGGTTTCAGTTTCTTGATAATCAAGATTTTCGTAAGAGGTGGCGCGGTCGATTTGAACGCCGTCATTATGTTGTTCCTCTTCACGGGCATCCTTTTCCACGGCACGCCTGTGAAGTATGTGAGGGCCTTTACGAAGTCGGCCGGCGGCGCTGCGGGGATCATCCTGCAGTTCCCGTTCTATGCCGGCATCATGGGTATCATCACCGGGGTAGGGGAGTCGGGCATCTGTTTCGGCACGGTCATCAGCGACGCCTGCATCGGGATTTCCACGCCCACGACCTTCCCGCTGTTCACCTTCCTCTGTGCGGCAATCCTCAACCTGTTCGTGCCGTCGGGTGGCGGTCACTGGGCCATCCAGGCTCCCGTGTTTTTCACAGCAGGTGCCAACTTGGGTGTCGATCCGGGTCTCACTGGCATCTCCATTGCCTGGGGCGATGCGTGGACCAACCTTATTCAGCCGTTCTGGGCACTGCCCGCGTTGGCTATTGCGAAGCTCAATGCCAAAGACATTATGGGGTTCTGTTTGATTGATTTGGTGATCACGGGAATCATCATTTGTGGGGGACTGCTGGTGTGGGCGATGTGACGAGTTAGCAGTTAGTAGTTAGCAGTTAGTAGTTAGCGCGCCCCACACTGCGGCTTCGCCTTGTGTGGGGTTATTAGCACTGCGTGCGTTTTGCCTCTTCGAGGCTGTTTAAGGAATGAGTTTTTTTATATTTTTGCGCTTTCAAATGGTGAAATTGTAAAATGTTGAATATGAGGAAACTATATGTTTTTGTGGGGCTGATTTTGTGCTCTGTGATGCCGTTTTATGCGGTGGCGCAGAGTCAGGACGAGAAAAAAGAGAAGAAAAAGAAGGAGCGCAAGGAGGTGAAACCGAACTACAAGCACAAGTTCACGACCTTCCATCTGGAGGCGCGGGCGGATTTTGAGTATAACTATGACTTGAGAGAATGGTCTAATCTCTCAAATCCGACCAATCCGATGCCAGGAAGTGCCACGCAACACAACTATGGTTTCCGCGGCGACTATTTCAACTTCCTGCTCGGGGGCGACATCGGCGACCACGTCTCCTACTTCTTCCGTCAGCGCATTATTCCTGCGAAGGGTGTTACGGAGCTGTTCGATAACACGGATTTTCTCTACATTCAGTATAAGTTCAACGACCAATGGTCGCTGAGAATGGGTAAAGAGGCTATTTTCGTAGGTGGCCTCGAATATGATGCACCGCCTATTGATGTCTATTACTACACCCACTACTGGGGCTCATTCCCCTGCTTCCTCCTGGGCATGTCGGCTGCATACACTGACAAGAGCGGCAAAAACAAGATCGTGTTCAATGTCGCCAACTCGCCGTACGTCCATTACATGGATAACAAGTGGAATTCCGGGCTGCTCTCCTATAATCTCTATTGGTCAGGCAATTTCGGACATTTTTCCACTCTCTACTCCCTCAACTTTTTAGAGTACCAGCGCGGCAAGTTCATCAACTTCATCGTTTTGGGTAACAAGCTCTCATTCGACAAATGGTCCATCTATGTGGATTATATCAACCGCGCTGCTAGTTTCAACAATTTCTTCAAGGACTTCTCGGTGGTGAGCCGTTTGGATTGGCATGTCAGCCCGAGCGTAAATCTTTTTGCCAAAGGTGGTTATGAACAGAATTTTTCAGGCTGCTATTACACATCGGGTTACGAAAATTCGTTGGTTGATGCGGATATGTTGATGCCGAACAATCAAGCACACTGTTTCTACGGTTTGGGTATGGAGTTTCGTCCTCGTGTTTATCCCGACCTGCGTTTCCATGCTTATGTGGCCAACAGTGTGATGAACCGTCCTTCTGAATATGAAGGTGATTATTCATGGAAACACCAGACTTTGACTGCCAACGTCGGTGTCACATGGTGGCTCAATTTCATGAAATTCTTGCCCGAAAAGCTTAAATAATTCATAATTCATAATTCATAATTCCGAATTCATAATTAACAAGATGCCAATATTCCACTTCAAAAACAATAACATCCTGCATCAGGTTTCGCGGATTTCGCGGAACAATGTGGTGCGCTATATGGTGCGTGCATACAGTCGAACCCGGGAACTGATCATCTTCCTGGTGCTGTTCTTCGGTTTCTTCACCGGACTCTCCATCAAGATGGGTCTGCCGAATATGTTGAACACCTTCATGAACACGGCTTATAAATTGCTGATTGAAACGGTGTTTTATATTATGGCCATCACGGTGATGACGGGCGCAATCAGTAAACTCTTCGTGGAGTTCGGTGTGGTGGTGTTGTTGGAGAAGATGTTGAAGCCGCTGATGAAACCGCTTTACAACCTTCCCGGTGTGGCTTCGCTTGGTGCGGTGATGACCTTCCTGAGCGACAATCCCGCCATCATCACGCTGTCGAAAGACAAGACCTTCAGTCGCTATTTCAAACAGTACCAGATAGCTTCGCTGACCAACTTCGGCACCTCGTTTGGTATGGGTTTGGTGGTGGTCGCCTTCATGACAGGCCGCGGCTACGGTAGCGGCGCCCTCATCGGCTTGGCAGGTGCATTTATCGGCAGTATCGTCACTACTCGCATGATGCAGCATCTGACACTGAAAGCCTATCCGGAACTCGACTCTCCGATGCCCGATTCTGAGGTGGAGGAGAAGCCTTTGGATGAGGTGGTCAATGAGACGGAAGGGGCTAACGTGAAGATCGAAGAAGAGAAGAAGGGACCGTTTTTGCGCACGCTGAACGCCATGCTCGACGGTGGCAAGAGCGGTGTGGATATCGGACTTTCCATCATCCCTGGCGTGCTCATCATCTCCACCATTGTGATGATGGTGACGTTCGGCGCTTCGTTGGACGGTACCTACACGGGTTCTGCTTTCGAGGGTGTGCCTTTGTTGCCGTGGTTGGCTTCCAAGGTCGATTTCCTCTTCAAGTGGCTCTTCGGATTCGTGCATCCCGAGCTGATTGCTTTCCCGATCACGGCTTTGGGCGCTGTGGGCGCGGCTATCGGTTTGGTGCCCGCGTTCGATGCCTCCGGACTCATCGATAGCAACGCCATCGCGGTGTTTACGGCCATGGGTATGTGCTGGAGCGGCTTCCTGAGCACGCATACCGGCATGTTGGATTCCCTCGGTTACCGCAAGCTCATCTCCAAGGCCATTGCCTCGCATACGGTCGGTGGTTTGGTTGCGGGTATTTCCGCGCACTGGCTGTATGTGTTGTTTTCCCTGATTTAATTTGTCGCAAACGATTCGTAGAGACGGTGTGCACACCGTCTCTACAGGGGTTCGAAATAATAAACTCCATTGACATAAGAAAAACGGAAGGCAGGGAACCTTCCGTTTTTCAATCAACAACAACCAATTTTTTATATTAAATCATGACAATTCTGCTCTGATTTTCACGGTGCAAAGAAACAACCATTTTCGCATGTGGATTATCCCCATTATTTGTGCTTTTTTCTTGATGTCGTAACCATTTTTTGTGATTGATTTTGTTATTTGTCAGATAGTCAATGTGTTAAGTTTGGTCTTATCGGGATGTGTAATCAACCCTTTTATCAATATTTTTCAACAATTTGGAGGTAATCTGAAAAATTCTTATCTTTGCAAAAGGTTTATTGTCTTGAATTTGAGTGTAATTAACTGATTGATAGGATTTTAATAGAAATATTGATAAAAAAACTATTGTTATGCAAAAGCAGACTCTATTTTTTGTATCGTTTATGATGGTTTTGGCGGTTGCTGTGAATGCGCAGAGCGTGATTGTCCCGGTGGGCGGTGACGTTCAGAACAGCAATGGCAGTGTGAGCTACACGGTTGGACAAATTGCCGTGGAGACGGCTGTGAGCAATGAAGGTTCCGTTTCCGTAGCGGAAGGTGTGCAACAACCATACGAAATCCAGACGGTGGGTGTGAACAACTACCCGCAGATTGTGCTGAATGCCAAGGTTTACCCGAATCCTACCGAGAATCTTGCGCAGCTGGAACTCAACGGTTTCGAGATTCCTGATAATGGTTTGAAGGCTTATCTTTATGATGGTAATGGCAAGCTTCTTCAAACTTTGACGATTACGGACGATATCACTTCGTTCCAGATTGGACAATATGCCACCGGCAACTACCTGCTGGAGGTGAAGTCTGGGAATAACTCCATGAAGAGCTTCAAGATTGTCCGTAAATAACAAAAATCAGACTTTTATGTATAATTCCGACCCCCGAACTGTCATCACTTTGGACGCTGGCGGCACGCATTTCCGGTTCTCGGCAATGCGCGGCTGTGAGGCGGTTACCGATACTTTTGAACTGTCGACCCATCCCAACGACTTGCCTCAACTTTTGGAGGATTTGCGTGTGGGTTTTCAGCATATCATCGACCAGCTGCCGGAGAAGCCTGTGGCTATCAGCTTCGCCTTCCCTGGTCCGGCCGATTATCCCAACGGCGTCTTCCCCGACCGTCTCACCAACTTCCCTTGTTTCGAGGGTGGGGTGGCGTTGAGCGCCTTCTTGGAGGAACAGTTCGGTCTGCCCGTATTCATCAACAACGATGCTGACCTCTTCACCTACGGCGAGGCGTTGGCGGGTGCGCTCCCGATGCTTAACGAGAAGATTCGCAATGCCGGCGGCGTGAAGAAGTACCACAACCTCATTGGCTTTATCTTGGGTACGGGGTTTGGAATCGGCATAACTTCTCATAATCAGATGTTTATGGGCGATAACTGCTGTTCGGAGATCTATTGCACGCCCAGCAAGTGGGGTCAGGACTTGATTGCCGAGGAGGGCGTATCGCTTCGCGCCGTGCTGCGTTATTACCGTGAGTTGGCGAAAGACGAGAAGGCGGCGCAATACACCGACTCATACGACATTTACCGCATCGCTGACGGCGAGTTGGCGGGCGATCAAGAGGCGGCTCGACAGGCTTTCGCTCGTTTCGGAGAGGCGGCGGGCTACACCATCGCATATGCTGCCTGTATGTTGGACGGCATTATCGTGCTCGGTGGCGGCGTCAGCAAAGCGGCGAAGTTCTACCTGCCTGCTCTGCTCAAAGAGTTGCGCGCTACCATGCACACCCTCAACGGCAATACGTTGGGTCGCGTGCCCTCCTACATCTACGACTTGGAGAATCCCAAGGAGTTCGAGCAGTTCGTGCACGGACAGACGAAAGAGATTACGGTGTTCGGCACCGACAAGACCGTCCGCATCGACACCCAGAAACGACTGGGCATCACGCTGTCGCAACTCGGCACCTCCCGTGCCACGGCGATCGGTGCCTACTGCTTCGCACTCCATGCGCTGGACAATTAGTAATTGATAATTGATAATTGATAATTGATGTGAACACCACCATCCCCTTTTTTATCTCCTAACCTCTAAACCTCTAAACCTGTAAACTTTAAACCTTAAACCTTAAACCTTAAACCGAAAATAATAACCAAATATCAACAAATATGACAAAAGATCTAACCCAACAGCATATTGATGCTTGGCTGACCGGAAATTACGATCAGGAGACGAAAAAAGAGATTCAGAGAATGCAGAAGGAAGACCCTGCCGCATTGTCGGATGCGTTTTACAGAACCCTTGAGTTTGGCACTGGCGGTTTGCGCGGTATCCTGGGTATCGGTACCAACCGCATGAACAAATACACGGTGGGCTTTGCTACGCAAGGCTTGGCCAACTATTTGATCAAGTGTTTCAAGGAAAACATCAAGGTGGCCATTTCGTTCGATTCACGTAACTTCAGTACGGAGTTTGCGCAGATTTCTGCCAACATTCTGGCTGCTAACGATATACAGGTCTACCTGTTCGATTCATTGCGTCCCACTCCGGAACTCTCTTTCGCAGTGCGTCACCTGCAGTGTAACGCCGGTATCATGATTACCGCTTCCCATAATCCGAAGGAGTACAACGGCTACAAGGTCTATTGGGAGGACGGCGGTCAGTTGGTACCCCCGCACGACAAAAACGTGATTGCCGAGGTCAACAAGATCAAAGAGGTGGAGCAGGTGAAGTGGGATGGTCGTCCCGACCTGATCCGTTCTATCGGCAAAGACATTGACAATGTGTATCTTACGATGATTCGTCGTCTCTCGTTGCATCCCGAGGCAGTGGAAGAGGCGAAAAAGTTCTCCATCGTTTACACCCCGCTGCATGGCACGGGTATCTCTGTGGTGCCGCAAGCCCTTTCGGATTTCGGTTTCAAGAATGTGCATATTGTTGAGGAACAAGCTGTTACTGATGGCAACTTCCCGACGGTGAAATCCCCGAATCCGGAGGAGCACGCTGCTTTGGAATTGGCTATCAAGAAAGCCAAGAAGGTGAAGGCCGACATCGTGCTGGCCACCGATCCTGACGCTGACCGCGTGGGTATCGCTGTGCGTCGCGAAGATGGTGAGTACCAGCTGTTCAACGGCAACCAAACCGCTACTTTGCTGTTCCACTACATGCTTTCGCAGACGAATATCGACCAACTTAATAACGATCTCTTCGTGGTGAAGACCATCGTCACCACCGACCTGATTGACCAGATTGCCACCGATTTCAATGTGGAGTGCTACAATGTGTTGACGGGCTTCAAGTACATTGCGGAGAAGATCCGTGAGTTTGAAGGCAACAAACATTTCCTCGTGGGTGGTGAAGAGAGTTACGGCTACCTCGTCGGCGATTTTGTGCGCGACAAGGATGCTGTTTCCGCTTGCTGCTTGATTGCGGAGATGGCCGCTTATTACAAGACGGTTCACAACAGAAGTCTGATCGACCAATTGGAGGCTCTTTATCGTGAGTATCAATATTATAAGGAAGACATGGTCTCTCTTACCGAACCTGGTGAAGCGGGTATGCAGGCTATCCAGAAGCGCATGAGCGACTTGCGCGAAGAGTTTCCGAAGCAGCTCGGCGGTCAAAACGTGATCAAGGTTCACGACTATAAGACCCAGCATACGTGCAATATGCAGTCTACGACTGACGACCGCATCGAATTGCCCGTCTCCAACGTACTGCAGTTCCTCACGGCCGATGGCAGCAAGGTTACCGTGCGTCCGTCTGGTACCGAGCCTAAGATCAAGTTCTACTTCAGCGTCTGCCAGGATATCGAACCCGAGCAATCCATGCAGGAGGTCGAGGAGATCCTGAACAATCGTATTGCCAAACTGAAAAAGGACCTTGGACTGAAATAGTTAGCAGTTAGTAGTTACTAGTTAGCAGTTGGCTCTGGCGAGTAAACCAGTAAACCTGTAAACTCTTAAACATTAAACTTTAAACCTTAAATCATAATGATCAACCCCAAATTATTAGACCCTAAGAGCATCGTCGTGTGCGGTGCATCCAGTGACATCCATAAACCCGGCGGCAAGGCCCTGAAGAACCTGTTAGAGAGTGCGTTCAAGGGACAGGTGTACGCCGTCAACCCCAAAGAGACCGAGGTTCAGGGCGTGAAATGCTACGCCAAGGTCGATGACCTGCCTCAGGTCGATTGCGCTATTCTTTGTATCGCAGCCAAATTCTGCGCTCAGACCGTCGATATTTTGGCCAAAGAGAAGGGCTGCCGAGGCTTCATCATCGTCAGCGCCGGTTTTTCTGAGGAGAGCCACGAAGGTGCCGAGATCGAGAAGCACATTGTTGACACGATCAACAGCGTGGGCGGATCGCTTATCGGTCCCAACTGCACGGGCTTTCTCAACACCAACTACAGCGGTTGTTTTGACACGCCGATTCCGAAACTCGACCCGAAAGGTGTCGATTTCATCACCGGTTCCGGTGCTACGGCCGTGTTTATCAAGGAATACGGTATTAGCAATGGTCTGAAATTCAATAGTGTATGGGCAGTGGGTAACAGTGCCCAGTTAGGTATCGAGGATGTTCTCGAACACTTGGATGAGACTTTCGATCCCGAGAAGTCTTCACGCGTCATCATGCTCTATATGGAGAAGATTGGCGATCCTCAACGCCTGCTCAAGCACAGCCGCAGCCTCATCAACAAGGGCTGCCACATCGCTGCCATCAAGAGTGGTGGTAGTGCCGCTGGTTCTCGCGCCGCATCGTCACACACGGGTGCTTTGGCCACCAACGATGCCGCTGTGGATGCCCTCTTCCAAAAAGCAGGTATCGTGCGCTGCCACAACCGTCAGGAACTGACCACCGTATGTGCGGTTTTCATGCACCCTGAAATCAAAGGCAAACGTTGCGCCGTCATCACCCACGCCGGTGGTCCGGCTGTGATGCTCACCGATGTGTTGTCGAACGGCGGCATGGAAGTTCCCCCGCTCAAGGATCACCCCGCCAGCCCTGCCTTGTTGGCAAAACTGTTTGGCGGTTCCTCTGTAGGCAACCCCATCGATTTCCTCGCTACCGGTACAGCAGAGCAACTTGGCTACATCATCGATACGGTTGAGAACGAATACGACGAGATTGATTTCTCCGTGGTTATTTTCGGCTCTCCCGGATTGTTCAGCAATAAAGAGGTTTACGACCTGTTGGACGAGAAGATGAAGACTTGCAAGAAGCCTATCTTCCCGGTGCTGCCGAGTATTATCAACGTCAAGGACGAAATCCAAGATTTTATTGCCAAAGGTCGCATCAACTTCCCCGAGGAGTGCGTCTTAGGTAACGCTCTCGTGAAAGTCTATAACACTCCCAAACCGCAACCTGAGCATGTGGATTTGCCGAAGATCGACGTGGCTCGCATCCGCGCCACCGTGGATCGCTGCAAGGACGGCTACATGGAAATTGCTGATTACAACGAACTTTTAGACGCCGCTGGTATCTCTCGCAAAAAATCTGTGGAAGTTTCCAAGAAGGAAGACGCGTTGGCATTTGCCAAGGAAGTGGGTTGCAGCAAGGATGTGCCGTTGGTGATGAAGGTCGTGGGACCGTTGCACAAGAGCGATGTGGGCGGTGTTACATTGGGTGTCAAGGATTTAGACACGGTTGCCAAGGAGTTTGACCGCCTGATTGTCATCCCTGAGACCTACGCTGTGGAGATGTATCCGATGTTGGACGGTACAGATGTCTATATCGGTGCTATTCGTGACCCGAAATTCGGACATCAGATCTTCTTCGGTCTGGGCGGCATTTTCATTGAGGTGCTGAAAGACGTGCAGAGCGCGTTGGCACCCATCACCGCTGCCGAGGCCAAGGAGATGCTCACCAAGCTGCGTGGCTACAAGATTTTGCAAGGCGTTCGCGGACAGGAGCCGGTGAATTTGGATCTGTATGCCGACCAAGTCGCCCGTGTGAGCGCTTTGGTGCAGGCAGCTCCCGAGATTGCGGAAATGGACCTCAACCCGCTGTTGGGCAATCCGAGATACGTCACCGCCGTGGATGCGCGTATCCGCTTGGAGAAGTAAATGCTGCGATTTTTCTAACGCTATTAGCGCGGGGACTTTCTTCGAGGAAAGTTTCCGCGCTTTCTGTTTTTTCAACAAATAATCCTTCATAAAAATTTATTCAAATAAATGCAGTGATATTTGAAGAAAAATTGTATCTTTGCGCCTTGGAAAATAATGTAAAATAATATAAGTATGAAAAGTAACTTTTCCTCAATGAAATTGTTCGCGGTTGTTGCGTTAGTTGCTTGTTTCACAATGAGTTATGCGCAATGCGACAAAGGTAATGTGTATGGCCAGAAAGGTCAGAAGTATGGTGTCGCCATCGTGATGGGTGATTCCACCGGTCAACATGTGGTGCCGACGGCTGCTATGACGCTCCCCACTTTCAAGGGTGGCAACAAGGCAATGTGCCGTTACATCAACAAGACGAAAAAGTACCCGGTGAACCTGAAGAACCAGAAAATCTCCGGTACGACCACCGTGCAAGCCAAGGTTTTGAAGGACAGCACGCTGACGGATATCGAGGTGGTTCAAAGCTCTGGCTACCAAGCTTTCGATGACGAGGCTCTCCGTGTGGTGAAATCCTTCCCCAAGATGATTCCCTCCACGCAAAGCTGTGAGGCTCAGGACATGATCGTCCAAATCCCCGTGGTTTTCGACTATGAGGAAGAGATTGCCGCCGACAAGAAGAAAGCCGAGATGGAAGAGGCCAAGAAGGATCTCGTGAAACCCATCACGCTCTATTTCGAAAACGACCGTCCCGATCCTCGTACCAAACAAGAGACCACCAGCACGGAATATGTGGGTCTGTACAACGACTACATGGCTGCAAAGAGCAACTATGTGACCAACGCCGGCAAGGGTCTGGTAGGTGCTCAAAAGACTGAGGCTCAGAACACGATGGAGGCTTTCTTCAACGATTCTATCCAAACGGGTTACAACCGTCTGGTGAAGCTCACCAACTTCCTCGTTGACGCTCTCAAGGATGGTCAGCAAGTGGAGTTCACCATCAGTGGTTTCGCCAGCCCGGTGGGTGGTAGCGACTACAACAAGATGCTTTCCGCTCGTCGTATTCAGAGCGTGTTGAACTACATGTCACAGGCTCACGGCGGTTACTTGGCACCCTACATCAACGGTTCTCGTCCGGGTCTCACGATTCATCGCGATCCCGAAGGCCAGGTGGGTAAATTCAACACCACGGCTGTCCGCGAGACTGTTTACGGTCTGAAAGCCGCCAAGGACAGAAAGATTACGATTCATAGCATTTCTGTCAAGTAAGTTATATATATACAATAATATATTTTAAGGGGAGGCGCAGTGCTTCCCCTTTTTCGTTAATTGAAAATTGAGAATTGAAAATTGAGAATTGTGGGGGAGATGTTTTTTTGTATTTTTGCACTTGATTATGGAAATGTTTTTTTTGAATAAATATAATTAACTATGAAAAAGAATGTTGTTTTAGAAAAAAGTGCTGCTTTTTCAATTCGAGTGGTAAATCTCTATAAGTATCTAACAAACAGAAAGCATGAATATGTGATGGCTAATCAGATTAAGAGGTCAGGTACGAGTATCGGTGCTAATATATGCGAAAGTCAAAACGCACAAAGTAGGGCTGATTTTATCCATAAATTGAATATTGCATTAAAGGAAACTGATGAAACAGTTTATTGGTTGACATTGTTAAAAACACAAAGTATCTGACAGAAATGGAATATGATTCTATGAAAAGAGATGCAGAAGAGCTTAGAAGGATTTTGACATCGATTATAAAGACCTCAAAATCACGTACGACCATCTAATTTTCAATTCTCAATTTTCAATTCTCAATTAATTGAAAATCAGTGTAATGCAATGTCCTGGATGAATAGCAAAAAAAATATTTCAACACCTTATTGGGGATAAAGAAAAAAATGTATTTTTGCAGGCTTTTTGAAGTGGAATGCAAACGCGAGTGGGAAGTGGGTTTTGAATCGCGTAACTATTTGATTTCACGGACTGTAATGATGATAGGGTAGGGTCGAAGAGATAGGATTTTATGGTTACGTTTATGAAGATAGTTGCATTTTTCTTTCAAAAATGGGCTATTTTTTTTTGAATATTAATAATGTAAATAAATTTTAGAAGGGATGAAAAAGATTAAAATCACACAAGTTAGAAGCGCGGTTGACAGACCCGCACGTCAGAAAAGATCTTTAGAAGCATTAGGCTTGCGCAAAATGCATCAAACTGTTGAGCATGAAGCAACTCCCCAAATCCTGGGTATTGTGGACGCTGTCAAGCATTTAGTAAGCGTTGAAGAATTATAATTTTTAATAACCAATTGAATATCAAAGAGATGGATTTACACAATTTAAAACCGGCAAAAGGATCAACACACAGAGAACGCAGAATTGGTAGAGGACAGGGTTCCGGAAAAGGCGGCACTTCCACGCGCGGCCACAAGGGCGCACAATCCCGCTCCGGTTACAGCCGTAAGATCGGTTTCGAAGGCGGTCAAATGCCTATTTACAGAATATTGCCCAAAAGAGGTTTCAAGAATATCAACCGTGTGGAGTATAACGCTATCAATGTCAGCACTCTTCAACAGCTCGTCGAGAAGTGCAACGTTGAGAAGATCGATCGCGAGGTGCTCGTGAACAACGGTTTGGCTAAGAAGAACGACCTCATCGCCATTCTGGCCAAGGGTGAGCTCACCGCTAAGGTGCATGTGGTGGCAGACAAGTACTCTGCAAAAGCCAAGGCTATGATCGAGCAATGCGGTGGTACTGCAGAACTCGTTAACGCTCCCGCAGCCGAGTAATTTCATTAAAAAGTCTTTACAATGAGAAAATTCATAGAAACCATTAAGAATATTTTCAGGATTGAGGATCTGAGAAAACGCATTCTCTACACCCTCTTCATTATCCTGATTTACCGCTTAGGCGCTCACGTGGTGCTTCCGGGCATCAACCCTGCCGCCCTTTCCGCTTTCAGCAGCGCGGCGCAGAAGGGTATTCTCGGCATGCTGGACCTCTTCTCCGGCGGTGCTTTCTCCAACGCCTCCATCTTCGCGTTGGGTATCATGCCTTACATCACCGCGTCCATCGTGGTGCAATTGTTCACTCTCGCTGTTCCTTATTTCCAGAGACTGGCCAAGGAAGGTGAGAGCGGTCGTACGAAAATCAACCAGATCACCCGTTATCTGACCGTTGCAGTCCTCGCAGTGCAGGCTCCCGCTTACATCGCCCAGCTCACTGGTCAGTTCCCTGGCGCTATCGCTCCCTCTATGCTCGAGACCCGTATCCTCGGTTTCTCCGCATTCGGCATTTGCGCTTTCATTCTGTTGATTTCCTCCACTCTGTTCATCATGTGGTTGGGTGAGCGTATCACCGACAACGGTATCGGTAACGGTATCTCCATGATCATCATGATCGGTATCATCGCTCGTCTGCCTTTCGCTTTGCAGGCTGAATTCACGGCTCGTATCACTGAGATGAACGGTGGTCCTATCATCTTCATCATCGAGATCCTCCTCATGATGGTGATCATCGGTCTTTGCATCATGTTGGTGCAAGGCACTCGCCGCGTTCCCGTTCAATACGCAAAACGCGTTGTGGGCAACAAACAGTACGGTGGTGTCCGTAACTATCTGCCCCTCAAGGTCAACGCTGCTGGTGTCATGCCGATCATCTTCGCTCAGGCGTTGATGTTCATTCCCTTGACGTTCGTTAACATTTCCCAAGAGACCACTACGGGTTTCTGGGCAAGCTTTATCGACTATAATCGTTTGGGCTACAACATTGTGTTCTTCCTGTTGATCATTGCCTTCACCTATTTCTATACGGCAATCACCATCAACCCGCAGCAAATTGCTGAGGATCTGAAGAAGAACAACGGTTTCATTCCCGGTGTGAAGCCTGGCAAACAGACCGCTGAGTACATCGACAAGATCATGTCTCGCATCACGTTGCCCGGTTCTATCTTCTTGGGTTTTGTTGCTGTCATGCCTGCAATTGTGCGTCAGTTCGGTGTCAACCAACAGTTCGCTCAATTCTTCGGCGGTACCTCCCTGCTGATTATGGTAGGTGTGGTGTTGGATACGCTGCAACAGATCGAGAGCCACCTGCTTATGCGTCACTATGACGGTCTGACCAAGTCTGGCCGCATCAAAGGTCGTATGGGTGGCGGTATTTACGGAGCCCACTAATAGTCGTCAGTGATATAAGGAAAAACGATGTTCAGAAGAGTGAAATATAAGTCGGAAGCCGAATTCGCGAAGCTCAAAGCCAGCGCGAATGTCGTGGCGGTGACCTTGGCCGAGGTGGCCAAGTACATCCAGCCGGGCGTGCCGCTCACCTATCTCGACCAGATTGGCGAGCAGTGCATCCGCGACCACGGTGCGGTGCCCTCTTTCAAGGGTTACGAAGGCTATCCGGCTGCACTCTGTCTCTCTGTGAACGAAGTGGTGGTGCACGGTATTCCCCGTCCCAACATGTACTTGCGCGACGGTGACATTATCTCTGTCGATTGCGGTGCCTTGTTGGACGGCTACCACGGCGACTTCTGCTACACCTTCGAGGTTGGTGAGGTTTCCAAAGAGGTGCACGCGCTTTGCCAGCGCACGAAAGAGTCGCTTTACAAAGCGATAGAGATTGCAAAGGCAGGCAACACCATTGGAGACATCGGTTATACGGTGGAGAAATATGTCTCCCAGTTCAACTACGGTGTCGTCAGAGAGTTGTGCGGTCACGGTATCGGCAGAGACATGCACGAAAGACCTGACATTCCGAACTACGGAAGCAAGGGTGCCGGGATGAAGATTGCCCCGGGCATGTGCATCTGCATTGAACCGATGATCAATATGGGCAGCCATAAGATCACGATGGACAATGATGGTTGGACCATCCGCACCCGTGACCACAAGCCTTCGGCTCACTATGAGCATCAATTGATTATCACCGAGCATGGTACTGAGGTAATTTCATCCTACAAACTGCTTGGCGAAGTGATTGGAACAGAAGAATTATATTAAAATATTGAAGATATGGCAAAACAAGCAGCAGTAGACATTGACGGTGAAGTGATTGAGGCGTTGGGTAATGGACAGTACCGTGTCCGTTTGGAAAGCGGTCACGAGATTCTGGCCCACCTTTCGGGAAAGATGCGTATGCACTACATCAAGATCATCCCCGGTGACCGTGTCCAAGTGGCAATGTCCCCGTATGATTTAACGAAAGGACGTATCACCTATCGTCACAAGAATTAACCTTGTCATAGAGGACAAAAGCTCGGTAGAAAATATTTCGAAATAATAATAAAAAATAATAAAGCAATGAAAGTAAGAGCATCAGTAAAAAAGAGATCAGAAGATTGCATCGTGGTAAGACGTCACGGTGTGGTGTATGTGATTAACAAAAAGAACCCCAAATTCAAACAACGTCAGGGTTAATAGAGAAATTAAATAATTATTCATCAATAAAAAACATAGATTAATATGGCAAGAATTGCAGGTATTGATTTACCTAAAAACAAACACGGTGAAATCGGCTTGACCTACATTTACGGAATCGGCAGAAGCACTGCCCAAAAGATTCTGACCAAAGCCGGCATCAGTTGGGATAAAAAGGTAAA
>JAGBPE010000104.1 GCA_017633495.1 Bacteroidales bacterium
CCATTCGGCAGCGGAAGCGGTGCCGTTGCCTTGAATCACTATCACCTCGCCATTGTAGTTGTTCGGATAATAAGGATTGGCATACCTCGTTGCCGGAAGGGTGTAGAAGTAGGTGCCGTTCTTCATCTGGCACAAATAATCGTCGGGGTCGCTGCCCTCAACACAGCGGTAACTGGCCTGTGCCTTCAAATAGGCGATGTTCATCTTGGAGAGAATGGTTTCCGATGACAACGAATCGACTTTCGCCAGAAAACCGACCACATCATCCGTGTTCACGGACTGACCGCCGCTGTTATGCGACAAATCCAAAATGATACGACGGCACTCGGATAGCGCATCTTTATGTTGCAAGAAGAAGTCTCGGCCTTTCTCAAAACAATCCGTGATGCGCAGATAACCCGTCGCCGACAACGAGTCAATATAGCATAGATTATCTTTGTTACGATTGTAATCTTTTGCAATCCAATCAATTGCGTTTTCGCCCACCATCAAATCCGCCGGGATTCGCAGGCGGTAGGCGGTCGTCCCTTTCAGCTCCAAATCGAACATCGTGCCGTAGGGATGCACCGTCCACATTCCCATGTTGGACATGGCTTTCCGTAATCGGTCGGTGTCGTTGGTGGCCGGAACGTATGGCAGACAATATGTTTCCATAAACTTCACCGCGCTCATCCCGTTGATGCTGACAAGTTCGTCGCCGAGATGCATCTTGTCCGCATATTGGGACGTGAAATTGGTCAGCAGGATTTTGCCGTCCTTGTACTCAGTGCGTATGGGCAGCTGCGAAAGCGAGTCCACCCAGCTCGGCGAATCCACCACGAAAGTGTGGTTGTTGCGGAAATGCGACAGATAGCGCATTACCGCCTTGCTGTACTCGAAATCGTCCGACGTGGTCATCACCACCGGCACAAAGGCGCGATAAAGACTGTCCATGTCCAACTCCGGGCAATGGCTCATGTTGTCGAAATTGTAAGACATCTCCTTCCATATCAGCGAAAGCTCGTACGCCTTCTGCTCGGACGTGAGTGTGTTGGGGACTTCCTGTGCCCAAACAAAGCTAAATGGGAGCAGAAGCAGGAGGGTTAATTTGATGATGTTGTTTTTCATTGTATGGTGGTTGGTTTGATTTTACACTATTTTTTGAATTCTGCTTGTTTTATCTGAAATAATTTGTATTTTTGCGGTTGAAACCAAACACAAAGAAAATGACAGCAGTACAATTAAATGCGATGAACACGGAGTTGTGGCAGAGTATCGGTTCCATTGCCGACAGCGAAGTGCTGATGAGGAGGCTGACGCAGTATGCCAAAAGACTGGCGAAAGAGAAGCGTGACGCCGCCTTGATGAGCGAACAGGAATTCTTTGCCCGCGTTGAGGAAGCCCGTAAACAGTCCGGCAAATGTTTCAACAACGTTAGCGAGCTTGACCAATACCTCCAGAGTTTATGAGCAAGTATAGCGTAGAAATCAAGGAACATGCCCAGCATGACCTTAACATGCTGAGGAAGAACGAGCCCAAGTCTTATAAAAAGGCGCTCGATCTTATCAATGAGTTGTACGACCATCCCCAAACAGGAACTGGCAAGCCGGAACAGCTCAAAGGCTTCAACGGGGCACTTTGGAGCCGTCATATTTCGAAGAAACACCGTTTGGTTTATGAAATCATCGAAACGGTGGTCCATGTAGACGTGCTGACTGCCTACGGGCACTATGGCGACAAGTGATCTCTTTTTTCCAAAGATATTGCGTTTCTCCGAGATGCCGCCACGCGCACCGTCTCCGCCAGCCCCACATTGCGGCTTCGCCTTATGTGGGGTTAATTGCGCTTCGCACGTCTTGCTTCTCCGAGGCTGCTTAAGGAAGAATATCTTCATATTATTTTATTACCATCTTAACAACCTCTTCGACACCGCTATTCCCGAAATCCATTTCCACATCAGGTGCAATTCCGTTCGAGCAGTCACGATTGCGCGTGTCAAAGCTTCTGAACGTGTTGATCATGCAGATGATGCCCGAGGGGAGCGGCACCACAAGCGGCTGACCTGTAGCACCCGCTGTGGTTTTTCCCACAACGCACACGTTAGGACTTTGCACGAGCTGCATGACGAAACCCTCTGCGGCGGAGGCGGTGCGGGGACCGACTAAAACGAACACTTTCCCGTGATACCGTTGCGAGTCCGGGTTTCCGTTCGCCACCGTGGTTGCTTGGATGGTATCAAACGCATTATTGAACAGATGCGGACAATAGACCCGTTTGGTGTATTCATCCATGGATTCAGGATCTCCATACAGCATTCTCGCAGCCGCCCAAGCTCTGTAAGCGGAATTGTTAACTCGAGGCAACAACACTCCTGATAACATAATCGAATCTTTATCAACAAGATAAGACGTTATGGGAGAGTACGCTCTGCCGTCACCGCCTGGATTGTTGCGCAAATCCAAAACGAAATTTTTATGCTGGTTAATGGTGGAGAAATGCTTCATGAACGTGTCCACCGTGGCCGCATTGCAATCGTCGATGCGCAGATATGTAGCATCTTGTGCCGGTAAATCCATAAAAAGATTATTATTTCCAGCCAAGTTTTCGCTTTCCGTCCCCATCCAATGGTATTTCGACTGTTCCTCTTCCTGCTCTTTCGATGGAGAAAAATGCCAGTCGTAACCAATCGACAGCTTTTGGGGGCCTTTTTTCGTTTTCACCTCCATTTCCAGCTTCGTGTTATAGCTTTTCGGTTGGAAAATCATGGGATGGGTGGCATTCGGCGTAAACATCGCCGCCTCAAGCAAGGTCTCTTGATTGGTGCAAGAGAGCAATGGCACTACATTTTGCGTAAACCATTCCACCGCTGGCATGCCGTTAATACGGACGATTTCATCCCCAACCGAAACCTTGTCGGCGTATTGGGAACTGATATTGCGGATGTAAATTCTGCCGTCGCGACACTCTGTCTGCAGCCGTATCATCGCCAACGAAGGAAACAGCTGTTGAGGCATCATGCAGTAAGTGTGACTGTTATAGAAATGTGCCAAGAATTCCTGCATCGTCAGGTAGTGTTCAAAATCGTCCTTCGTCCGCTGAATTTTAGGAATGTAGGCGGCATAGAGACTGTCCATGTTCAGCCCCTGACAATGCTCCATATTGGCGAAGTTGTAGGACAACTCTTTCCAAGCCATAGAAAGTTCGTATGCCTTCTGCTCTGGTGTGAGCGTGTTGGGAACCTCCTGTCCCTTCACAAACCCTAATGGGAGCAGGAACAGGAGGGCTAATTTGATGACGGCGTTGTTCATTGTCCGGTGATTTTTGGTTCATCATTTTTAACGGCGGCAAAGATACAATTATTGTTTTAATTACACAACTAAAATTTTAATTGTATTCTTGTGGAAATGGTATATCGCCGTTTCTACCGAGCTTTTGCCCCTGACGGGGCTCTGGGGAACCGTTCCGGTCGCGATCAGCCCAGAGGGCTGAAGTGCTCGGTAGCAAAGCGGTTTCCCGCGTGTGGGTTTGCACGCCGTCAGGTGTGCAGGCTGCCCCTTTTCGTGATGGATTCTTCATTCGTTTTACACCCCCCGCCCTTCGGGTACCCCCCTAAGGGGGGAATTGTTTTTTTTCGGTCCGTCCTCCCAAAACTGCTAACTACTAACTACTGACTGCTAACTCTTTTTCACCGCAATCACCCGAAAGCCGATCAGCGGGGAAGGACTGTCGTAAGGCTTCTCGCTGTCGATGCGGATGTCGTAGCCGGGATCGAGGTAGCTGCCGCCGTATGCGACGCCCCACTCATAGACCATCTCCGCTACGTTGCCACTCATATTGTACAGACCGTAATTGTTGGGATGACGCGATTTGGCTGGATCCGGAAGATTATCAATATAATGAAAAGGATCATAGTTTATCACTACGACATACTTTCCATCCTGCTTGGTGATACTTTCTTCA
>JAGBPE010000105.1 GCA_017633495.1 Bacteroidales bacterium
AGACATTGCGGTAAACGTTGTCGTCGCGGTCTTCAATGTCGGCCAGTACCTCCGACAACACGTCGATGCGTGCGCTCAGGTAGTCTACCTCGTGTTTTAATTCGTTGTTCTCCCTTTCCAGTATCTTAACCTTCGGTGAATCAACAAAGTAGAATCCAATCCAGACGAACACCAACGCGAAAGCCACGCCGCTGGCAAACACCCATGCAATGCGCTTGAACAGGTGCTTGAAGCTGAGCTTGACCTTCTCGTAGGTCAGCGTCTTCGGATTGAAATGATAGAACGACTTGGGCATTGCTACTAATTACAACCGATGCAGATTTGGTCGCCCACGCCGTAACTGTTGATGTTTCCGCTGTTTCTCTTGATGAGAATCTTCAGCTGGATACCATACCGTTGGGCAATATAACGATAGGTGTCGCCTTCCTGTAAGGTATGATAGGGCACCGATGATTTCGTGCTCTTCATTTCGAGGTAAATTACCTCATCCTCAATGGGTTCCGAGCCGTCGTACACATCGTTGTAGAGGCGCAGGTTCTTCTCGGTCATCTGCAGCGAAGCGGCCAACTTTTGGTAGGTGTCACCCGCGCGAGCCAAGATGAATTTCGTCTTGTTGTTTTCGTAAACGGGACGGCTGGTGTAGGGATAATAGGCTGATTTGAAAGGAACTGAGTAGGGATCCAATACGAAAACATTCAGTCCGTTCACCTTTTCGGGCAGTTGGGAAGATGTTTGTGTCGGTTGTGCAGGTTGCTGCTGCACAGGTTGTTGCACTGCCGGCTGAGATGGTTGCTGAGCGGGTTGTTCCTGTTGTTTCTGTTTGGGCTTCTCGTTTTTCTCCACGATAACTTGAATGCCGTTCACCTCCATGGTATCTGCCTTTGATGCAGGCTTTTGCTTCTCTTGCTTCGGGGTCTCTACAGGCTTTTGAGGAGCGGGTTCCTCCTTTTGAGCAACAGGCTGCGAGGGTTCTACCGGCTTTTCGACAGGTTGAGAAACGGGCGCTGTGACTGGCTGCTGAACGGGTTGCTGAACGGGTTGCTGAACAGCTTGAGTGGCAGCGGGTTGCTGTTGCGCAACAGTCGGTTGGGTTGTCGTTCCAACGCGCTCCGGTTGCGGTTTTTGCATGGCGCGCAAAGCAACCGTATCGCCCAATTTTTGAGCCACTTTGCGGTCGTAGTGCATCAGATAGTATTTCTCGATGATGGAAATCAGCGTGTCGGCATATTTCGGATTTCCGGAGAAACCGGCTTCCAACAGCCCGTTAGCCCATGATTTATAGTCGGTTATGGGATAATAGAACAACTTCACGTAGCGGCTTCTAGTGGACAAAAACAGCGAGTGGTCGCGGTAGGATTCCGCATCGGTGGCATATTTTCGATAGCAGTTTTCCTGTTTTTTGTCGGACGGACGGTAGTAGGTTTCGCCGGTCCACTCCTGCGTGTGACACATGATGGCGAAATGGTTATGGCACTCGCGCACCAGGTCGTTGGTGCCGGCCTGCGAAGAGTAAATGGCCTGCGCCAGCGTGATGCTCGCGGGTACTCCATAGAGTTCCATCTCCTGCATCGCAAGGTTCTTGTAGCTGTCAATATAGTCGTAAATACGATCTTCCATCGTGTATTGGGCAAAACCGATGGACATCAGGCACACGCCTACCAATAAGCAAAATATTTTTTTCATCGTTCCAAAATTATCGTCTTAGTAAAATTTGATCTCCCGGATGAATAATGGAATTCTCATCCAACATATTGTATTTCAGAATATAACGAAGTTGTACACCATAACGTTGCGAGATGTACCGCAGGGTTTCGCCCGCCTGGACGGTGTGGATGCGCACATTGTTGCCATGGGCTTTAGCCTCCACATAGACAATCTCGTTCTCCACGGGCTCGTCGTTCGGACCCGCGTCGTTGAATTTGCGCAGATTTTCGCACATTACCATAATATCCTGCGAGATTTTCTCGTAGGTGTCTCCTTTTTCGGCAATGACGAAGTAAGTGTTGTTGTTTTTGAATACCTTGCGATAGGTGAACGGGCTCTGGTCGGAAGGATATTCGCTGCCGAGGGCGGTGAACACCTTCTTGCCGGGTTTTTCAGCAGTGGTCGGTTGTGAGGCGGGTTTCTTGTTTTCTGCTACAGGCTTGGAGGCGGGCTCTTGGAGTGGGTATTGGCCGTAAGTTTTCTGCCAAATGGTGTCTAACGACGCAATGTTAAACCGATCAATCAGGCTGATGAGTCGGTCTGCGTACTGCGGGTTGGTGGCGTAACCGTCCTGTTTCAGCGTCCGCGCCCACGCTTGGTAGTCCATAATGTCGAGTTCAAAGAGGTTGGAGTAGCGTTTCCGGGTAGTCAGAAACAGCGAATGGTCGGTGTAAGATTCTGATACAGAAGCATATTTGCGGAAACACTCTTGCAATTCGTCGTCGTCGATCAGAATCGTATCTCCCGTCCACTCGGTGTGGCATTTGATACCGAAATGGTTGTTCCCCTCTGTGGCCAGTCGGCTTTTGCCGCATGCACTCTCGAAAATGCCCTGCGCAATGGTGATGCTGGCCGGAATCTTGTACTCCTGCATCTTCTCAATGGCCACATCGGCATACTGCTCAATGTAATTGCGGATATCCTGCTCGTTATACTGCGCAAAACATCCGAACCCAGATATCAGTCCGATCAAAACACACAATATCGTTTTACCAAAATTATCCATTGTCAATTTTCAATTACCAATTAAGACAACGCTTCCATGACCAATTTGGTGTAGAATTGTTTAACATCCAAACCTTGGCTTTTTACCTGTGAGGGGATGATGCTCAGGACTGTTTGGCCAGGTATTGTGTTGACTTCCAAGAAGTAAGGCGTTTTGGCCTCTTCGTCGAGGATGAAGTCCACACGGACGATGCCCTTGCAGTCGAGCTGACGAAACACCAACTCGGCATACTGTTTCACCAATTTCTGCATGTCGGGAGCGATCTCCGCGGGCGTAACCAAGCTGTGACCCACGTCTGTATATTTGGCATCATAGTCGTAAAATTCGTTATGGGCGATAATTTCCGTGATGGCCAACATCTGCACGCCGCCGTAGGCAGTTGTCACGCCGCAGGCCAGCTCGCGACCGTGGATCATCTTCTCCACGATCAGCTGGTTGTCGTATTTCAGTGCCTCTTCGAAAGCGCGGGTCAACTCTTCGCGAACATGCACTTTCGTAACACCCACGCTTGAACCTGAGTTACAGGATTTTACGAAGCATGGGTAGCCGCAAACTTCCTCAATGCGTTCGATATCCATCGGGTCGCCTGCATAGAAATGCAACGACGGAGCGATGGGAACACCCAACTGCGCCACCGCCAAGTTGCAGTAGAACTTGTTGAAAGTGAGTGCGGAAGGGAAGCTGGTGCAACCTGCATACTTCTGCCCGATCATCTCGAAATAGCTTTGCAGTTTGCCGTTTTCACCCGGGGTGCCGTGGATGGCGATGAAGGCGAGGTCGAACACGATTTTCTGATCGTCAATCGTCAGTGAAAAGTCGTTCTTGTCAATCTGAAAGATTCGTCCGTCCGCGGCTTTATAATGCCAATCCGTTCCTTTGAAATGAATCAAATAGGGCTCGAACAAAGTCTTGTCCAACTGATTGAAAATGTTGTCGCCAGTCTTCAAAGAGACCTCATATTCGCCGGAATCACCGCCAGCTATCACTGCAATTTTATACATAGTTATACCTTATTATATACAAAATGCAAATATAAGGTTATTATAGACGGCTTTTTTGAGAAAAAGAATTGTTTTTTAACAGCAGAATGTGTGTTATTCGGCCATTTTTTGGGCGTTGCAGAAGCGGTAATACTCGCCCTGTTTCTCCATCAATTCTTTATGCGTACCCATCTCCGAAATTTGGCCCTCTTTCAAGAAGAGAATCTTGTCGGCAAAGCGTATGGTGCTGAGTCTGTGGGCGATTATGATGCCGGTATGCTGTTTGATGTAGGGCAATAACGCCTCTTGGAAGAGTAGTTCCGATTCGTTGTCGAGTGCGGAGGTGGCCTCGTCGAGAATGAAAATCTGCGGATTCTTCAAAATGGCGCGGGCAATGCTGATTCGTTGCCGTTGACCGCCCGACAAGCGCATTCCACGGTTGCCGATGGGGGTCTGATATCCCTCTTCCAGCTCCATGATGAACTGGTGTGCCTGCGCGATTTTCGCGGCGGCTATCACCTGCTCCTCCGTGGCACTCTCCACCCCGATGGTGAGGTTGTTGTACACGGTGTCGTCGAAGAGGAAAACGTCCTGATTCACAATGCCGAAGAGCCCCCTCAAATCGGATAGCGCATACTGATTGAGCGATATGCCGTCTATTGTGATTTGCCCAAAACGGACATCGTAAAACCTCGAAAGCAAATCCACTAAGGTGGACTTTCCGCTGCCAGATGGTCCGACGATGGCCATCGTTTCCCCTTTTTTCAGTGTGAAGCTGACATGCTTCAACACCTCACACGCTTCTGCATCGGAGATGTCGTTTTTGTAAGAGAAACTCACATCTTTGAACTGAATAGTATCCTGAAAATCAGTGATATGTGTTGGATTTTCCATATCTTTGATCTGCTCGTCGGCATCAATCACCTCGTAGATGCGGGCGGCGGCGCTCAGTCCTTTTCGCATCTGGTAATAGGTGGTGGCCAAGGATTTTGCAGGCGGAATCATGCGGGCGAAAACCACAAAATAGAGCATGAACAGAGAGCCATTTGCGGCAAAGCTTTCAGGGAATGCCACCAGTCCGATCAAGGAGATAACCAAAGCAGTGAAAATGCAGAGAAATTCAATTAGCGGAGAACCTAACTCTTTGATTCTGAATATTTTCTTGTTCAAACGATAAAACTGGAAATTCTCCTTCCGAAACTGTTCCGAAACGTAATCTTGTGCGTTATAGCCTTTGATCACTCGCAACCCGTCGACCGCCTCTTCGAAATAGGCAGTCATCCTGCCGATAAGTTCTTGGGATTTAAGGGAATAGTTCCGGATATTTTTGCCGATGATGGAGAGAATCACGCCCATCGCCGGGATAATCAGCAAAGTGACGATGCTGAGTTTCACGCTGATGGTGAACAGAGTGATGAGGTAGGCGATCATCAGAAAGGGGTCTCGGCAAAGTGCTAACAATGAGGAAATTATAGACCATTCGATCTCCAAAACGTCTGCACCGATGCGGCTGATCATGTCGCCGGAACGCTGTTCGGTGTAGAACGAAAGGGGCAGTCGGAGCAGCTTGCGGTAGAAGTCGTCGCGGATGTTGAAGAGGATGCCGGAGCGGATGTGCGACAGCCAGTACATGCCCGCATATCGGCACGCATTTGACAAAAACGAGAGCAGAATCATGGTGCCGGCGATGAAAAGCAGCGCCGAACCCTGACCATGCCGCTCAATTACGGTGCCCATCAGCCAATAGAAGGTGTCGATGACATATTTCGGGGAGAACGAGAAAGCGGGTTGCGTCGTCACGGGTTCCACCTGCCCGAAGAGCACCTGCAGAAAGGGGACCAGAAGCGTGAGGGTGAAGATGGAGAAAATGGCGTACAGGAATTGCACAAACAGGATGAGCGCAATCTGTAACTTGTAGTTTTTCAGGTACTTTAAGATTCTGCCGAGGTATTCCATGCCAAATTCAAATCAGCGGCAAAAGTACATTTTTTTTATCCACAATTTTTGTACTTTTGCAGCGCAAAAAATATTGTATGGCAAACTATCCGGATTCGATTGACAGAATAACGAAAGCACGACTCAGACTGTCGGCCTTCGGCTCCATTTTCAGCATTGCGCTCACTATGTTTTTCATCGGTGCACTGAGTTTCTTTGCTTTTTTCTCTATGAGATACCTTCAAAATCTCTCTCAGAAGATCGAAATGGAAGTCCTCTTTTATTCTGACATCAAGGAAGCTGACATTGACGCTCTGGAAAAGAAGATCAAACTGCAACCCTACATCGAATCGTCGCGCGTATCTTCCCGCGAGGAGAATACCCGCACTGCACAACAGATCATCGGCAGCAACTTCACTGAGGTGATCACCAACCCTATCAACGCTTCCATCATTATCAATGTGAAGCCGGAGTATGCCAATTCCGATTCCCTGAACAAGATTTCCAAGGAACTGAAGCGCAATTCGATTGTGCAAGATGTTGATTATCCGGACCATGTCGTTAAATCCATCAGCAACAACTTCCGGAAGATTCAGTGGGTGATTGTAGCAATTTGCGCTATTTTTATGTTCATCTCCATGCTTTTGGTGGCCAATAGCATTCGGTTGAACATCTATGCTAAACGCTTCAATATCAAGAGTATGCTTTTGGTGGGCGCCACCCCGAAGTTTGTGCGTAGACCCTTTGTGACCAAAGGAATGCTACAAGGCATTTGGGGCGGACTGATCGCCATGTTGCTATTGGCGCTCCTCTTGCTCTACGGAAACAACGCGGCTCCGAAGTTTATCGATTTCTCCGCGATGCTCTATATCGTCATTATCCTCTGTGCTGTTTTCGTGTTCAGCATAATCTTCACTATGCTGATTTCCGCCATTTCAGTGAATCGGTATATCCGCATTGATGACGAAAGATTGTATATGTAAATATTTAATAACCAATATTATGAGTTCAAACAACGAAACTGTGAATAATGTGAGAGGCAACCGTCCGCCTCTTTTCCGCAAGATGAATTACATTTTGATGGGCGTTGGCGCTTTGCTGCTGTTCATCGGTTACATCTGCCTGAGCGGCGGTGACGTGCCCGATGACGTTTTTGACGGTGAAATTTTCAACACCCGCCGCATCGTTGTGGCCCCTATTCTGATTTTCCTGGGCTTGGCGACGGAAATCGTGGCCATTATGTGGCATCCGAAAGCCTCCAAAGCAGATAACGAATAATTTTTGCAATGAGCTGGTTAGAAGCACTGATTCTGGGAATCGTTCAAGGATTGACAGAATTTCTGCCCGTCAGTAGTAGCGGGCACCTTACTATATTGTCCAATCTGTTTGGCTTGGAGGGCGAGTCCAACCTCACCATGATTGTGGTCCTGCACGTGGCCACTGTCTTGAGCACTTTGGTTATCCTTTGGAATGAAGTGGTCTGGATTTTCAAGGATTTGTTTACGAAACAGTCTTGGAAAAGCTATTCAGGCTTGAACGAAGGTACCCAATATGCCATTAACATCCTGATTTCAATGATTCCCGTGGGCATCGTCGGCTTTTTCTTCAAGGATGCCGTGGAGGAGATTTTTGGCTCCGGTTTGCTGATTGTCGGCATCATGTTGCTGGTCACAGCGGCGTTGCTGGCCTTCTCTTACTACGCCAAACCGCGTCAGCGTGAAAAGATTTCCCCGTTGCACGCCTTCATCATCGGTATTGGTCAGGCTGTGGCCGTGATGCCCGGTCTGTCGCGTTCGGGAACCACTATCGCCACCGGTCTTCTCTTGGGCAACAAGAAGGAGAAGATGGCGCAATTCTCATTCCTGATGGTGATTCCTCCTGTGTTGGGAGAAGCTCTCTTGGATGTCAAAGACATTGCTGAACAAGGATTTAGCACTGCTATGAGCGGCATTTCCGCCGGCACTATGATTGTGGGCTTCCTCGCTGCTTTCATCACCGGTTGTTTGGCTTGCAAGTGGATGATTAACGTCGTGAAGCGTGGCAAACTGATCTGGTTTGCCGTCTACTGCGTGATTGTCGGTCTCTTCGCCATCATTTACAGCCAGTTATGCTAAAGAAGATGATCCATGATGTCACCTTCGAATTGCCGGAGATGGACATCAATGCCGAAGGGGATTTGCTGTTGTTTGACAAGCCCTATAAATGTACCTCTTTTGATGTAGTTGGCAAGGTTCGCAAGCATGTGCAACGCGCTGTGGGACATCGCGTTAAAGTTGGTCATGCCGGTACGTTGGATCCTTTGGCCACCGGACTTCTGCTCATTTGCGTGGGTAAGATGACCAAGCAGGTGGACGCGCTTCAGGCGCAGGAGAAGACCTATACTGGCACTTTCATGATGGGTGCCACCACTCCCAGTTTCGATTTGGAGAAGCCGATTGACGCTACTTATCCTTACGAGCACATCACGCGCGAAATGGCAGAGGAAGTTGCCAAGAAGTTCACTGGCGACATCCAGCAAATTCCGCCGATGTTTTCCGCTGTGAAGCATCAGGGTGAGCGCTCCTACGAGATTGCCCGCCGCGGCGAGGACGCTCCGTTAGCCGCCAAAAACATCACCATCTACGAATTTGAAATCACCCGCTTCGAGCTCCCGGAAATCGACTTCCGGATACGTTGCTCCAAAGGCACCTATATTCGAGCCATCGCTCGCGATTTCGGCGCGGCACTCAACAGCGGCGCCCACCTCACTGCTCTGCGCCGCACGCGCATCGGCAGTCTCTGCGTGGAAGACGCAATACAACCGGAAATTAGAGAGCGGATATGACAAAAAGAGGCAACCAAAGGTCGCCTCTTTACGTATATGTACGGTTGTTATTCCGCTAGCAGCAGGACTTTATCGTGGCTGACTTCCACAACGCCGCCGCGGATGTCAAAGAATTGCTCCTGATTCTGATCGTCCACCACTTTCACGCGGCCCTCTTTCAAAGCGGAAACCAGCGGGGCGTGGGATTTTAGAATCTCAAACAATCCGTCGATGCCGGGAAGCTGTACAAGAGAGACCTCTCCTGTGAATAGCGTGCTGCTGGGAGTGATAATCTCAAGTTTCATAACTCCTTATTTTGCAGTTGCCAACTCTTTCTTACCCTTTTCGATGGCCTCCTCGATGGTACCCACGAGGTTGAAGGCGGTTTCGGGCAGGTCGTCCAGCTCGCCGTCCAGAATCATGTTGAAGCCCTTGATGGTGTCTTCAATGTTGACGAACTTGCCGGGGATGCCGGTGAACTGCTCGGCCACGAAGAACGGTTGCGACATGAAACGCTGCACACGACGTGCGCGGTGCACCGTCTTGCGGTCCTCTTCGGAGAGCTCTTCCATACCGAGGATGGCGATGATGTCTTGCAGCTCTTTATAGCGTTGCAACGACTCCTTCACGCGCTGAGCGGTCTTGTAGTGCTCTTCGCCCACAATGTCGGGCGACAAGATGCGGGAGGTGGAGTCGAGTGGGTCGACAGCGGGATAGATACCCAGCTCGGAGATTTTACGGCTCAACACCGTGGTAGCGTCCAAGTGGGAGAATGTCGTGGCGGGTGCCGGGTCAGTCAAGTCGTCGGCAGGCACGTAAATAGCTTGCACAGAGGTGATTGAACCGCGCTTGGTGGAGGTGATACGCTCCTGCATGGTGCCCATCTCGGTGGCCAGCGTCGGTTGGTAACCCACAGCTGACGGCATACGTCCGAGCAATGCGGAAACCTCGGAACCAGCCTGCGTGAAACGGAAGATGTTGTCGACGAAGAAGAGGATGTCGCGACCACCGGTGGTCTCGTCACCGTCACGGTAGCCCTCAGCCACGGTCAGACCGGAGAGCGCCACACGGGCACGTGCTCCAGGGGGTTCGTTCATCTGTCCGAAGACCAGTGTGGCCTGTGATTTTGCCAGCTCAGCCATATCGACTTTCGAGAGATCCCAACCGCCTTCCTCCATGCTCTTCAGGAATTCGTCACCATAACGGATGACCTTGGATTCCAGCATTTCGCGAAGCAGGTCGTTACCCTCACGAGTACGCTCGCCCACGCCCGTGAACACAGTCGTACCGCCGTAGTTTTTAGCGATGTTATGGATCATCTCCATGATGAGGACCGTCTTGCCCACACCTGCACCGCCGAACAGACCGATCTTACCACCCTTTGCGTAAGGCTCAATCAGGTCGATGACCTTGATACCGGTGTAGAAGACCTCCTGTGTGGTGGAGAGGTTGTCGAATGTAGGCGGCTGACGGTGGATGTCGCTGCGTCTCTTGGACGGAATCTCACCGATACCGTCGATGCTGTCGCCGATGACGTTCATCAGACGGCCGTTGATGTTCTCCGTGGGCATGGTGATCATGCGGCCGGTGGCCACCACTTCCATGCCGCGGTGCAGACCGTCGGTGGAGTCCATGGAGATGCAACGCATGGTGTTTTCACCAATGTCTTGCTCACATTCCAAAATTAATTTGTCACCATTGCCTTTGCGAACTTCCAAAGCATCGTAGATATTAGGCAGTGTAACGTCCTCATCGAAGTGGACATCTACCACTGCACCAATGATTTGGGAAATTTTTCCTTTTATCTGTTCTGACATATATCAAATATTATTGTCTAAAAATTTTGAGCCGCCAAAGATAAAAAATTTACAAATAATAAGGCTCTAAAAAATTTTTTTTTCGAAAACTGTCGAACCATATCAAAAAAAGTGTATTTTTGCCGCCGATTTCCCAAGCGGAAGTAGCTCAGTTGGTAGAGCACAACCTTGCCAAGGTTGGGGTCGCGAGTTCGAGTCTCGTTTTCCGCTCAAATGTAGAGACGTTACAGTGTGACGTCTCTATTTTTTTTCGATAAGAGGCCGTATTTCATTGTCGAATATGTCGCGTCTAACGATACGATAATGAGGATGATAGGCGGCGTTGTAAACCCGACTGTGACGCATCTCCTGACCCTTCAAGCTGGCTTCCCGCAATAGCTTTGCATCCTGTTCGAAGTTGTCGAAACGGATGCCGCTCCGGGTGACCACTTCCACGATGAAAGCCCACTTTGTTTGCCAGTCGATGGCGGGTTGCCCCACGGGATCGCTGCTGCGGACAAACGCATCAAGCAGTTGCTCGGCGGTGATCAGACTGTCGGCAATGGCGGAGAGGTACACTCGCACAAAACGGCCTTCAGAACCTGTGAACTCATAGTAGAATACGGTTGCCTGGTTATATTCCGCCAATTCGTGCATGAGATAATAGTGTGCTGTTGCGGTGTCGGGAATCAGATGCGATGGCCCGAAATGTTCTTGGTAGAAACTCTTGTAAACATCCTGCAAGGTGGCTTGCGGATAGGTGGTTGACAACCGCACGATGGCTTCGCGAACGGATGCCGTGTCGAGGGCCTGCGCCTGCGCGAAACATGCGCCTGATATGAGGCAGCAAGCGACAAAAACAGCTAATTTTTTCTTCATATTCATTAATGGAGTTCTCTGATATTCATTTGTATTGATTGTGAAGCCGTATTATTGTTCCTTGCTGCGGTC